>CAZZZW010000091.1:0-13405 GCA_964658795.1 Phormidium nigroviride PCC 7112 | reverse complement strand
CGGTCTGCCCGGCGCCGATGGTGACGACGTGCTGGTGGCCTACGTCGTTCCCGCCGCGGGCGTGGACCTGGACCCCGACGACCTGCTCGAGCGGGCCGGCCGGTCGCTGGCCCGGTTCAAGCTGCCGCGGCGGATCATCGAAGTCGACACGCTGCCGCACACGGTTACCGGCAAGGTCATGAAGTGGCGGCTCAAGGATGGCTGATCGGGGCTTGGGCGCTGGGTCCGTTCCTGCGGATCTGGCGTCCGTACACCGGGTCACGCTGATCACCCGGGTCGGGTGTCACCTGTGTCAGGACGCCGAGACCCGGCTGGCCGAGCTGCGCGACGAACTGGGCTTCGAACTCGAGCTGCTGGATGTGGATGCCGATCGAATCCGGGCCAACGAGTATTCCGACCGGGTTCCGGTGTTCCTTATCGACGGGACGGAACACGGGTACTGGCGGCTGGAGGAACCGCGGTTCCGGTCTGCGTTGGAGCGTCCGGTCCGAAGCTGATTCGTCCGGGTGACCTTGGTCGCTGAAAGCCCTTGCAGCCCGCTGCTTGCGGTCGCTATACCACAGCCGTTCTCGATTTTGTGAATGCCTTCACAAGAGCGTACGGTCGATTTTCGTCCGACCCAATACCACACCGTGTTCGCTACCCATCCGAGGGGCTAGCTCGCCAGCCCGTCGCAGCGATGCGCGGTACTGCAGCAGCTGATTCAGGGGAGCCGATGATCTCTCAGCCCGAGGGCCTGAACGCGGTCGGCGCACCCGCCGAACCGCGTCCGGGCACGGCTGAGCACGGCCAGGTTCCTGCTTCTCCCGCCACCACGGGAGCTGGACGCGTGGCCGCCGCGGATGCCGGTCACGACCACGTGCCGGAGGCAACCGTCGCCCGACTCGCCGTCTACCTGCGCGCACTGCTGGTGTTGCGTGAGGCCGGTACCGCGACGGTGTCGAGCGAATCGCTGGCCGCGGTGGCCGGCGTGAATTCGGCCAAGTTGCGCAAGGACCTGTCCTACCTCGGCTCGTACGGCGTGCGCGGGGTCGGCTACGACGTCTCGCTGCTGACTGAACAGATCCACAAGACCCTGGGCCTGCACGAGGACCGTGCGGTCGCCTTGATCGGCCTCGGTCACCTCGGCCGGGCGCTGGTCGGCTACGCCGGCTTCGCCTCCCGGGGTTTCCAGATCGCCGCGATCGTGGACGCGGACCCGCGCATCGTGGGCAGCCTGGTCGGCGGCCTGGCCGTCGACCACATCGACGAGCTGGACCGGGTGGTGAAGGAGTACAACATCGCCATCGCGGTGGTCGCGGTTCCCGCCGGTGCGGCCCAGGACGTGTGTGACCGGCTGGTCGAGGCCGGCGTCACCTCGATCCTGAACTTCGCCCCGACCGTGCTCAACGTCCCGTCGCACGTGGACGTCCGCAAGGTCGATCTCGCGGCCGAACTGCAGATCCTGTCTTTCCACGACAGCCGCAAGAGTGCCCTCGGCGGTGGCCGGTGACGCTGCTCGTGGTCGGTCTGTCGCACCACTCCGCCCCGGTACCGGTGCTGGAGAAAGTCAGCGTGCCCGCTGATCAGATCGCCAAGGTGATCGACGAACTGCACCGCGGTGAGTCGATCTCCGAGGTCATGCTGCTTTCGACCTGCAACCGGATCGAGGTGTACGCCGACGTGGCCCGGTTCCACCCGGCCGTCGTGCACGTCTCGACCGTGCTGTCCCGGCACGCCGGAATGGATCTGAACGAACTCGGGGACAACCTCTACGTCCACTTCGACGAGGCCGCGGCCGAACACGTGCTGCGGGTGTCGGCCGGCCTGGATTCGATGGTCGTCGGTGAGTCCCAGATCCTGGGTCAGCTCCGGCAGGCCTACGCGACCGGGACCGAAGCGGCCACGGTCGGCAAAGTGCTGCACGAGGCCAGCCAGACCGCGCTGCGAGTCGGCAAGCGGGTGCATTCCGAGACCGGCATCGACCGGGCCGGGGCATCGGTGGTCTCGGTCGCGCTGGCGAAGGCCGAGTCGCTGCTGGGCAGCCTGGCCGGAAAGCGGTTCGTCATCGTCGGTGCCGGCTCGATGGGCGCCCTGGCCGGGGCGACGTTGCAGCGCATGGTCGGCGGCGGCGACATCGACGTCGTGGTGGTCAACCGCAGCCTGGACAAGGCACGGCGACTGGCCGGCATCCTGGGCGGACGGGCCGCGCGGCTGGAGGATCTGCCGGCCGCGATCGCCGAGGCCGATGTGCTCATCTCATCGACCGGGGCCACCGGACTGGTGGTCGAGGCCGACGACATACGGCCCCGGTCCGGCCGGCCGCTGGTGGCGCTGGATCTGGCGCTGCCCCGGGACGTCGAACCGGCTGTCGCCCTGCAGCCGGATGTGCACTACGTCGACCTCGAGGTGTTGCGTAGTTCCGGTGCGATGGTCTCCGATGCCGAGATCGAGGCCGCGGACAAGATCGTCGCGGCCGAGCTGCACGGCTACCTGACCCATCAGCAGGCCCTGGCCGTCGCGCCGACCGTGACCGCCCTGCGGGCCCGGGCGGCCGAGGTGGTCGACGCCGAGGTGTTGCGTCTGGACAGCCGGCTGCCCGGGCTGGACCCGGAGATCCGGGCCGAACTGGCCAGCGCGGTTCGTCGCGCGGTGGACAAGGTGCTGCACGCGCCGACGGTCCGGGTCAAGGAATTGGCAGCCACTCCCGAGGGAAACTCCTACGCCGAGGCGCTGCGCCAGCTGTTCGACCTGGACCCGGCCCGACCCGGTTCGGTGACGGCAGTCAGTCGAGCGGCCGACGCCGACGCCGCCGCGGATGGTGTGTCATGACCGCCGTCCGCACGATGAAATTCGGCACCCGGGCCTCGCTGCTGGCCCGCACCCAGACCCAGACGGTCATCGATTCCCTTTCCATCGCTGCTGAAACCGTCCTGGTCAGCACCGAGGGCGATCGCTCGAGTGAGCCGCTGACCCAGCTCGGTGGCACCGGCGTGTTCGTGTCGGCCCTGCGCGAGGCGCTGCTGTCGGGCGAGATCGACGTCGCCGTGCACTCGTTCAAGGACCTGCCGACGGCACCGGCCGACGGCATCGCGCTGGCCGCGGTGCCCAGCCGGGAGGATCCGCGGGACGCGCTGTGCAGTCGGGACGGCTTGACCCTGCTCGAGCTGCCGGCCGGCTCGCGGGTCGGCACTGGTTCGCCGCGCCGGGCGGCCCAGCTGCGGGCGCTCGATCTGGGTCTGGAGATCGTGCCGATCCGCGGCAACATCGACACCCGGCTCGGCAAGGTCGGTACCGCGGAGGGATCGGTGGACGCCGTGGTGCTCGCGGTGGCCGGTCTGCGGAGGGTCGAACTGACCGAGAAAATAAGCGAAATCCTTGATCCGATCCAGGTGCTGCCGGCGCCCGCGCAGGGTGCGCTGGCGATCGAGTGCCGGGCGGACGACACCGAGGCCCTGGCGGCGCTGGCCGACCTCGACGATTCTGCTACGCGCGCGGCGGTCACAGCCGAGCGTGCGTTGTTGGCCGGCCTGGAGGCCGGTTGCTCCGCTCCCGTCGGAGCGCTGGCCGAGGTCACCGAGGGTGATGACGGTCAGCTGGAGATCTTTCTACGGGGATCGGTCACAGCGATCGACGGCACCGATGCCGTCCGATTGTCTGCGACCGGTGATGTCAACACTGCCGAGCAGATCGGGCGCCGGCTCGCCGACGACCTGATCGAGCTCGGCGCGAACATGATGATGGGGAGCTCGTAAATGAGCGAGGTTGGACGATGACCCGCGCGCGCAAGTCCGGTGGCCGGGTGTCCTTCGTGGGCATCGGTACCGGCGACGCCGGATTGTTGACCGTGCGTGCGGTAGAGGCTCTGGCCGCGGCCGAGGTCGCGTTTGTCGACCCCGGAGTGCCGGCGGCGATCCGTGACCTGATAGCCGGCGAGATCCGTGAGGCCGACGCCGAGGTGTCCAAGGCCGTGTTGGCCGAGGCCCGCGGCGGGGTGTCGGTGGTCCGGGTGGTTGCTGGCGACCCGTTCGCCTCCGAGCCGGTGACCCGCGAGGTGCTGGCCGCGGCCAAGACCGTGCTGCCGTACGAGGTCGTGCCGTGCTTCACCGAAGCCGCGGTCACCACCACCTACGCCGGCGTGTCGGTCGGTTCGGTGCATACCCAGGCTGACCTGCGCGGTACCGAGCACACCAGCGCGGAGTACGAGTCCCTGGCCGCGGCACCGGGTCCGCTGCTGCTGACCGTCGACGCCGCCGACCTGGCGCGTTCGGCCGAGCAGCTGGTGGCCTCGGGACTCAAGCCCGACACCCCGCTGTCGGTTACCTGCGCCGGGACGACGACCGGTCAGGTCACCGTCAACGGCACTCTGGGTGAGGCCGGACTGGCCGGGGCCGGCATGCATGGCTCGCTGGTGGTCACCATCGGCAAGGCCGCCGCCAACCGGGAGAAGCTGGCCTGGTGGGAATCGCGCGCCCTGTTCGGTTGGAAGATCCTGGTGCCGCGGACCAAGGAACAGGCCGGCGCGATGAGCGAACGGCTGCGCGAGTACGGCTCGGTGCCGGTCGAGGTACCGACCATCGCGGTCGAGCCGCCCCGGACGCCGACCCAGATGGAACGCGCCATCAAGGGTCTGGTGACCGGTCGCTACGAGTGGATCGTGTTCACCTCCACCAACGCGGTCAAGGCGGTGCGCGAGAAGTTCGAGGAGTTCGGTCTCGACGCCAGGGCCTTCGCGGGTGTGAAGATCGCCTGTGTCGGTGAGCAGACCGCCGAGGCGGTTCGGGCGTTCGGCATCCGACCGGAGCTGCTGCCCTCGGGCGAGCAGTCCTCCGAGGGGCTGCTGGCCGACTTCCCGCCGTATGACGACGTGCTCGACCCGATCGACCGGGTGCTGCTGCCCCGGGCCGACATCGCCACCGAGACCCTGGCCGAGGGGCTGCGGGAGCGGGGCTGGGAGATCGACGACGTCACCGCCTACCGGACGGTCCGGGCGGCCCCGCCGCCGGCCGAGATTCGGGACGCGATCAAGTCCGGTGGCTTCCAGGCCGTGTGCTTCACCTCGTCCTCGACGGTGCGCAACCTGGTCGGCATCGCCGGCAAGCCGCACAACCGCACCGTGGTCGCCTGCATCGGTCCGCAGACCGCGGCCACCGCACGCGAGTTCGGACTGCGGGTGGATGTGCAGCCCGAGACCGCCAACGTGCCGGCTCTGATCGACGCACTGGCCGAGTTCGCGCTGCAGCGGGCCGAGGAAGAGCGGGAAAAGGCGGCGTCGGCTCCGGCCCGCCGCCCGTCCCGGTCAGGTTCCCGGGCGCGTTCGGTCCGTTAGTTCGATCCGTCCGGTCTGCCATTGTGCGGCCCGAACCGGGGTAGCTGCCGGAGCAGTCACCCCGGTTCGGGCCGCACAATGCGTGGTGGCCGGGCTGGCTGCGCTACGGCGTACTTTGGACCGGTGAGTTCGCTGCCTGATTTTCCGACCGCTCGTCCCCGCCGGCTCCGTCGCACCGCCGCGCTTCGCCGGCTGACCACCGAGGTCACCGTCCGTCCGCAGGATCTGGTGCTGCCGATGTTCGTGGCCGAGGGGCTGTCCGACCCCCGGCCGATAACCTCGATGCCCGGCGTGCAACAGCACACGCTGGACTCGCTGGCCAAGGCGGCGGTCAGTGCGGTCGAGGCCGGTGTCGGTGGTGTGATGCTCTACGGCATCCCGGTCACCAAGGACGCGGTCGGTTCCGGCGGTGATGACCCGAACGGGATCCTGAACCAGGGCCTGGCCCGGTTGAAGTTCGAACTCGGCGATGCCACCGTGCTGATGGGCGACCTGTGCCTGGACGAGTTCACCGACCACGGTCACTGCGGAGTGCTCGCGGCTGATGGTTCGGTTGATAATGACCTTACTTTGCAACGGTATGCCTCGATGGCGTTGGCTCAGGCCGAAGCGGGTGCGGACCTGCTCGGCACCAGCGGGATGATGGACGGCCAGGTCGGCGTCGTCCGCGCGGCGCTGGATGCGGTGGGCCGGATCGACACCGGCATCCTGGCCTACGCTCCCAAGTTCGCGTCGGCCTTCTACGGCCCGTTCCGCGAAGCGGTGGACTCGTCACTGACCGGCGATCGCCTTACCTATCAACAGGATCCGGCCCGGGGCTATGGCGACGCGCTGGCCGAGGTCGACCTGGACGTGCGTGAGGGCGCGGACCTGATCATGGTCAAGCCGGCCCTGCCCTACCTCGATGTGCTGCGCCGGGTGGCCGACGAATGCCCGGTTCCGGTGGCGGCATACCAGGTATCGGGCGAGTACGCGATGGTCGAGGCCGCGGCCGAACGAGGCTGGCTCGACCGGGATCGGGTCATCATGGAAACGCTGTTGTCGATCCGGCGGGCCGGGGCATCGATGATCCTGACCTACTGGGCCCACGAGGCCGCGATCAAGCTGCGGGCCCTCTAGCCCGGTGCGCGAGTACCGCACCACGCTGCTGCTGTGTGCCTTCGTCCTGCTCGGCTGGGCCTGGGACTTCTCGCTCGGCGGTGGAGTGCAGCACGGCCTCGGCTGGCTGGCCGCGCTGGTGTTGGTCGGTGGTATCAGCGCGCTCAGTACGTACTCCAAGCGTTTCAAGGCGGCGGCCACCGAGCCGGAAACCTCGATCCGTCAAGGTCAAACGGCAACGGCCGGCTCGGCCCCAGGGGTCGTCGTACGGCCGGCTCGACCGGACGAACTGCCGGAGCTGATCGAGGTCGAGATCGCCGCCGATCGATTGTTTCCCCTGGCCGGCTATGGCGAAACTCCGGGACCGGCAACGGTGGAGGACCTGCAGCAGGCGGCCTGCGTGCTGGTCAGCGGTGACCCAGCCGTCGGGTACGCCCGGGTCGAGGTCCTGGACGGTCACGCGCACCTGGAAAGCCTGTCGGTCCGGCCCAAGTACATGCGGCAGGGCCGAGGGTCGGCGTTGGTGACGGCCGCGATCGTCTGGGCCGCCGAACAGGGCTACGACCGGATGACGCTGACGACATTTGCCGACGTGCCCTGGAACGGCCCGTTCTATGCACAGCTCGGCTTTGTCGAACTCGCCGAGTTGAGTCCCGGCCTGGCTGAAACCCGCGCCGCCGAACGAGACCTGGGGCTAGATGCGATGGGCCGTCGGATCGTCATGGTCCGGTCGCTTGAGAGACTGGAACCGTGAGCGAAACGCGAAAGTCAGCCGAACTCTTCGAACGGGCCCAGCGGGTCATCCCTGGCGGGGTCAACTCGCCGGTCCGGGCCTTCCGGGCCGTCGGTGGTACGCCCCGGTTCATGGTGCGCGGCCAGGGTCCGTACCTGACCGACGCCGACGGCAACAACTACGTCGACCTGGTCGCGTCCTGGGGGCCGATGATCCTGGGTCATGCCCACCCCGCGGTGGTCGAGGCGGTGCAGCGGGCGGCCTCGGCCGGGCTGTCGTTCGGCACCCCGACCGAGGGCGAGATCGAGCTGGCCGAGGAGATCATCGCGCGGGTCGAACCGGTCCAGGAGGTGCGGCTGGTCAACTCCGGCACCGAGGCGACGATGTCGGCGATCCGGCTGGCCCGCGGCGCCACCGGCCGCAGCAAGGTGGTCAAGTTCGCCGGCTGCTACCACGGCCATGTGGACTCGCTGCTGGCCAGCGCCGGTTCCGGGGTGGTCACCTTCGGGCTGCCGGATACGCCCGGGGTCACCGGGGCCCAGGCGAGCGAGACGATCGTCCTGCCCTACAACGACCTGGCCGCCCTCGAAGCGACTTTCGCCAATGACGGCAAAGACATTGCCTGTGTCATCACCGAGGCCGCGGTCGGCAACATGGGGACCGTGCCGCCGGCCGAGGGGTTCAACGCCGGACTGCGCCGGATCACCGCCGAGCACGGTGCGTTGCTGATCATGGACGAGGTGATGACCGGATTCCGGGTGTCGCCGGCCGGTTGGTACGGCCTCGACCCGGTCCCGGCGGACCTCTACACCTTCGGCAAGGTGATGTCCGGTGGGCTGCCCGCGGCTGCGTTCGGTGGTCGGGCCGACGTGATGTCGTTCCTGGCGCCGGCCGGCCCGGTCTATCAGGCCGGCACCCTGTCCGGGAACCCGGTAGCGGTGGCGGCCGGACTGGCCAGCCTGCGCAATGCCGACGCCGCCGTGTACACGGCCCTGGACCGGCACGCCGGGACGATCGGCCAGCTGGCCTCGGCCGCGCTGACCGAGGCCGGCGTCAGGCACCAACTGCAATACGCCGGCTCGATGTTCTCTATCTTCTTCGGGGTGGATGCCCCGGTCACCAACTTCGTCGAGGCCCAGGCCAGCGAGACGTTCCGGTTCGGCCCGTTCTTCCACGCGATGCTGGACGCCGGGGTCTACCTGCCGCCCAGCGCGTACGAGACCTGGTTCGTCTCGGCGGCGCTGGACGACGATGCGGTGAACCGGATCGCCGAGGCGCTGCCGGTCGCCGCCCGGGCCGCGGCCGAAGCTGTCCCCGCGTGAACGGCCGCCGGGGTCGGAGCGCGGCGGCCGTCGAGGCCCGCACTGGTTCGGCATCAGGCAGATGACCACCACCCGAGTCCATGTGCTGCGGCACGGTGAGGTGTTCAACCCGGACAAGGTGCTGTACGGCCGGCTGCCCGGGTTCCGGCTGTCCGAGGCCGGCGAACGGATGGCCGAGCTCGCGGCCACGGCCCTGCAGGGGCACGACGTCACCTATCTGGTGTCCTCGCCGCTGCAGCGGGCCCAGCAGACCGCCCAGCCGATGGCCGCCCAGTTCGGGCTCGACATCGCCACCGACGATCGCCTGATCGAGGCCGGCAACGACTTCGAGGGCCAGCGGGTCACCGGCCAGGACGGCGTGCTCAAGCACCCGAAGAACTGGTGGAAGTACCGCAACTTCTTCAAGCCGTCCTGGGGCGAGCCCTACCTCCAGGTGGCTCAGCGGATGCAGGCCGCGCTGCTCTCGGCCCGGGACAAGGCCGCCGGACACGAGGCGGTCTGCGTCAGCCATCAGCTGCCGATCGTCTGCCTGCGCCGGCTCAACGAGCACAAGCACCTCTGGCACGATCCCCGTAACCGGCAATGCTCGCTGGCCTCCCTGACGACGTTCGTGTTCGACGGCGACGAGCTGGCCGGCATCGAATACCGGGAGCCGGCCGGCACCACCTCGAACAAGGTCGGCGAACAGCACCCGAAGGGCTGAGCCATGCGGGCTGTCCGCCGGCGGCCGGGGCCCGGGGCTCAGTAGGTGCTCAGCTTCTGGGGCTGGCGTAGCTGTGCCGGAGGCCACGATTCACACTGGATGGGTGAGAACTCGGGTCCTGGTCGCGTTGCTGTCGGCTGTACTGGTCGCCACCGCCTGCACCGGCGGCTCGGGCGCGGTCGATCAGAACGCCGGCGGTCAGTTCCGCTACGTCTCGGCTACGGCCAAGGGCAAGCTGATCCCGGTCGCCGATCGCAAGCAGGCCGGTGACGTGTCGGGCACCCTGCTCACCGGTAGCGGTTATCAGCTCAGCCAGGACCGGGGCAAGGTCGTGCTGCTCAACTTCTTCGCCTCCTGGTGCGGTCCCTGCAAGGTCGAAAGCCCCCAGCTCGACTCGCTCTACCAGGCTCGGAAGGCGTCCGGTTTCACGCTGGTCGGCCTGGACGTCAAGGATCCGAGCAAGGGTCAGCTACAGGACTTCGTCCATAACAAGGGCCTGACCTATCCGATCGTTGTCGATGAGCCGGGCAAAACCGCGCTCCAACTCGGCGACGTGCCGTTGGCCGGACTGCCGGCGTCGGTGCTGATCGACAAGCAGGGCAAGGTGGCGGCCGTCTACCCGCAAGAGGTCTTCGTCAAGGACCTCGACCCGGTGTTGGATCAGTTGGCCAAAGAGACATAGATGATCGTCACGGCAAGCGGATTCTCCAACACGGTGACCGACGGGGCGTTGCTCCCGGCCGCCGGGGTGGCGCTGCTCGTCGGACTCGTGGGCTTCCTCTCGCCGTGCGTGCTGCCGTTGGTTCCGGGGTATTTGTCCTACGTGGCCGGCCTGGCCGGTGCCGACGGCGAGCGAGTTGGACAGCAGCGCCGGATGCTGCTCGGAGCCCTGTTGTTCGTGCTCGGGTTCACGGCGATCTTCGTCGCCACCGGCGCGTTGTTCGGCACCCTGGGAGCGACGATCGCGGTACATCACCTCGCGTTGGAAAGGGTGTTCGGCGCCATCACCGTCCTGATGGGCCTGGTCTTCCTGGGCCGGTTCGCCTTTCTGCAGCGTGAGCGCAAGGTGCATCGGCTACCGCAACTAGGCCTGCTCGGTGCTCCCGTGCTCGGACTGACCTTCGGGCTGGCCTGGACACCCTGCCTGACCCCGACGTTCGGGGCGGTGTACGCCATGGCCGCCACCCAGGGCACGGCCGGCCGGGGCGCGCTGCTGTCGGTCTTCTACTGCCTGGGACTGGGCGTTCCGTTCCTGTTGGTCGCGGCTGGTCTCGGCTGGGTGAGCAATGCCTTGCGGGTGGTCCGCCGGCACGCGGGGCTGGTCAGCCGGATCGGGGGCGCGATCCTGATCGTGATGGGTGTGCTGTTGTTCACCGGCCTGTGGGATCACTGGATGAACGTGCTGCGCGCCGATTTCGCCAACACCGGCATCGGATCGGGGCTGTAGCCGATGTATGTGATCCGTCAACTGTGGCGCCGACTCACCTCGATGCGTACTGCGATCGTCCTGCTGTTCCTCTTGGCGCTCGCCGCCGTGCCCGGATCGTTGTTGCCCCAGCGGCCGCTCAATCCCACCAAGGTCGACGCCTACATCGCCTCGCACGGGGCGTGGGGCCGGTTCCTGGACCGGATCGGTGGCTACGACGTCTTCGGCTCGTTCTGGTTCTCCGCGGTCTACCTGCTGTTGTTCGTTTCGCTGATCGGCTGCCTGATCCCGCGAATCTCGGTGTACGCCCGAGCCCTGCGGAAGAAGCCGATCTCGGCGCCCAAGCACCTGGGCCGGCTGGCCGAGAACACCTCCTTCAGCACCGGCCTGCCCGCGGCTGAGGTCGCCCGGCGGGCGCAGCGAGAGCTGCGGCCCCGGTGGCGCACGGTGACCCGGGAGGACGGTGGATCAGTCACCGTCTCGGCCGAGAAGGGTTACAGCCGCGAGGCCGGCAACCTGGTGTTCCACGTCTGTCTGCTGGCCGCGCTGCTGCTGGTCGCGATCGGCAAGCTGTACAGCTATCAGGGCTCCATCGTCAGCGTCGAGGGCACCGGGTTCTGCAACCGCCCGATCCTCTACGACACCTTCCACGCCGGCCGGCTGGTCAAGACCGGACAGCTGTCCGACTTCTGCCTGGACGACCTGAACTCCTTCGACGCGACCTACCGTTCGGACGGAACACCCAGTCAGTTCAAGGCCGATGTCACCTATTCGACCGGGTTGACCGGGGCGGCGAAGCATGACGTCATCACCGTCAACCACCCGCTGCGGACCGAGGGTGATCGGATCTACCTGATCAACCACGGCTTCGCCCCGACGGTGACGGTGACCCGGCCGGGCAAGCAGCCGACCCAGGACACCGAGGCGTTCCTGCCTGAGGACCAGAACTACACCAGCGAGGGCGCATTCTCCTTTCCCGGTGTGGACAGCCAGCCCGGCACCGACATCGGGCTGAGCGGGGTGTTCGCTCCCGACCCCCAGATCGCCAACAAGGTCGTCACCTCGATCAGCCCGCAGCCGAGCCAGCCGGTGCTGGCCCTGCTGGCCTACAAGGGAACGTTGAACCCGAACGGACAGCCGCAGTCGGTGTACAGCCTCAACGCCGAGGCGATCAGTTCCGGCAAGCTCAAGCAGGTCGCGGCCAAGAACCTGAGCGTCGGGCAGAGCATCACCATGCCGGACGGGACCACGGTCCGTTTCGACGGCTACAAGCAGTGGGCCACCCTGCAGGTCTCGCACGATCCGACCCAGCTGTTCCTGCTCATCGCAGCGGTGCTGATGGTGGTCGGGCTGCTCGGCTCGATCGGTATCCGCCGGCGGCGGCTGTGGTTACGCATCACGCCCGATACCTCGGGCGGACCTTCGGAACGTAGTCTGATTGCAGTGGGTGGCCTGGCTCGCAGCGATTCCGGCAATTTCTCGGCCGAGTTCATCGCGGTGGTCGAACGACTGACAGCGGCGATGGGTCCGCCGTCGGCACCGTTGCCCGAACGGGTCCCGGCAGGAAAGGACTGAGATGGCGATCAACACCGGCCTGGCTTCGTTGTCCGAGGGTCTGTGGACGGCGGCCACCGGCACCTACATGTTGGCCGTGGTCGCGTACACCGGCGAGTACGCCTTCGGTCGCAACGGCCGGATCGCCAGCACCGCGCCGGCCGTGGCTCGACCGCCCGCTCGGCAACAGGCGGTCGTCAAGGAACCCGCCCTGGTCGGTGCCGGTGCCGCCTCGACGCCGGAGCCGCCGACTCAGTACGGCGCCGGCGTGGTGGCCGATCGCAGCTCCGACGCCGGCCGTCGCTGGGGCCGAATCGCGGTGGCGCTGACCATCCTGGGCGCGGTGTTCCACCTGGCCTCGGTGGCCATCCGCGGCATCGCGGTGGATCGGGTGCCCTGGGGCAACATGTACGAGTTCACCCTCGTCGTGGGTCTGGTCGCCACGCTGGCCTGGTTGATCACGCTGGCCCGGATGCCGCAGTTGCGCTATCTCGGCCTGTTCGTGATGATGCCCGTGCTCGTGGTGATGTTCCTGGCCGGCACGCTCTACACCAAGGCGTCCAAGCTGGTGCCGGCGTTGCAGTCGTACTGGCTGGCCATCCACGTCTCGTCGGTGGCCGTGGCCGAGGGCATCCTGCTCACCTCGGCCGCGCTGACCGCGATGTACCTGATCCGGATCCGGTACGAGAAGGGCAACCTGCGCCGGTTCACCACCCTCGGATCCCGGCTGCCGGCGGCGGCCTCGCTGGACAAGGCGGCCTATCGCACGGTCGCGTTCGCCTTCCCGATCTACACCGCCGGCGTCATCTTCGGAGCGATCTGGGCCGAGGCGGCCTGGGGCCGGTACTGGGGCTGGGACCCCAAGGAGACCTGGGCCTTCATCGCCTGGGTCATCTACGCGATGTACCTGCACGCGCGGGCGACGGCCGGCTGGAAGGGCCGGCCGGCCGCCTACATCAACCTGCTCGGCTTCGGCGCGATGACGTTCAACTTCTTCGTGGTCAACATCGTCATCTCCGGGCTGCACTCCTACGCCGGCCTGAACTGAACCCCGCCGCCGAGCCGGCCTGACCCGGCCGCCGACCCGGCTTGGCCTGAACCCTGCCGCCGAGTGGTCACTTGACCCCTGGAGTGGGCGCTCAGAAACGACCACCCGACCAGTGAAGTGACCACTCGGCCGAGCAGGTGGGCCGAGGCGCTGAGCAAGGACCTATTGCGAGGACCTTGTTGTAGAAATAACTTGCAAAGAATCATGTGCAAA
>CAZZZW010000090.1:0-13603 GCA_964658795.1 Phormidium nigroviride PCC 7112 | reverse complement strand
GTACCCGTGAGGGCCGCGTCCATTCCGTTTCTTGGTTGCGGGGCAGGTTTCGGTGGGGGAGTGCTTGATTAGCGGGCAGATCGTGGCGGTCTTGACGGCCTGGACGGTCTCGGTTCGCGTGGAGTGCGCCGATACCTGGCCTGGTTCGAGGGTGTCGAGCTGGATCTGTTCGAACCAGGCTTGGTTGTAGGCCCGGCGGCTGTCGTCGTCGGAGTTCCGGTAGATCGATCCGCAGTCGGTGACGAGCTGGGTGAGGGTGCGGATCAGCTGCTCGCGTTCAACGGTTGAAGTGGTGAGTTGGGTGAGGCGGGCCTCGGCTTGCGCGAGCTGGGATGCCAGTTCGACCTGCTTGGCTCGGGCGATGTCGGCCGGCACGACCTCCTCCATGGCCTTCTCTGCCCACTTCAGGCGTTCCCGTTTGATGGCGTGCACTCGCTCGGTCAGTTCCCGTTTGTCGGACTGGGCGGTCGCCTGGTGCTCGGCGAGGTCGGCGAGCAACGCGTCGCGGAGGGCTTCCGCATCGTCGGCCGACACGGTCTCGTGCTGCCAGTGCTCGGTCACGGCATCTTCGAAGCGTTCCTGGCAAGTCCGGGGGTCGCAGCCGTTCTCGCGGTTGTGTCGGCTGTTACAGAGCCAATAACCGTGCCGGGTGACGCGGACCCGGGTTGGTCGTTGACGGTTGCTTCCTGGTGGTTGTTTGGGAGGATGGTCGCTTTGGCAACCTGGGGAGCGACGTCGAGCGAGACCCGTAAGCACCGGTCGTTCACACCGGAGCAGAGGATTGAAATCGGGTTGGCCGGTCTGCGTGGTGACGGGCCGGTTCGGGATGTGTGCCGGGCCTTTGAGACCAGCGAGGCGCTCTACTACCAGTGGCGGTAGCGGCTGCTGGAGGGCGGCAAAGCCGCGCTCGCGACTGCCCGGGACACGAAACCGCCCGAGGCAACCGAGCTGGTCCAGGCGCGGAAGAAGATCAGCCAGTTGGAGCGAGCGCTGGGTCGCAGGAGCTATGAACTGGAGATCGCGGGGGAACTCTCGCGGGACTGGACGCGAGCACCCGGGTGTCCAGGGCCCGCGCTGTGGTTGCCACCCGGCGCAAGCCAACGGTCGTCGCCAAGGTTGCCGGGATCTCGCGGCAAGCGCGTTACCGCCCCATCGGCCGCCGACCGGCCGGTGCCGGGCCGGGTCAAGGCCGGCCTGGCGATGAGGCCATCGTGGAGGTCGCGAAGGCGAACCCGACGGATGGCACGCGCATGGTCGCCGCGCTGGCGACGCGGGAGCTAGGCGAGCCGGCGAACCGGAAACGGGTCCAGCGGGTCATGCGCCAGCACCCGCTGTTGCAGCGCAGCCGCAACAACGATCGACGGCGACGGCCGGGTTTCTACCGGGTCACCCGGCCGGATCACCTCTGGCAGCTGGATATGACCAAGGTCTGGACCGCGGCGCATGGCTGGGTCTATCTGCACGTCACGGTCGACTGCTGCACCCGCGAGCTCTCCTGCTGGCGGGTCGGTCTGCGCACCCGCTCGCAGGAGGCAATCGCCTGCATCGAGCCGGGCATTCTCGGCCGGGCCGTCCCGCCGGTCGGTCGGCTCACCCTCGGCTCCGATAACGGGTCTCAATTCACCTCGCGGGATTTCCGCCGCCACCTCTCAGCCCGCGGGGTTACCGACCGCCGCGGCGGCTACCGCGACCCCGAGTCTGACCGAGTTCGGACAGTTCAAGAAACGCTGCGCCTGGCGCGCCGAATGGGAAGCTATCGACCAGGCGAGGAAGGAGATCGGCGACGACATCCACCGAACCCACTTCGGGATCGGCTACCGCACCCGACCGAAGTCGCCGCCATCTGGCGGCAAACCGACAGCGACAACGGGGTCCACGTCACCGGCCATGATCGCCGTCCCTCTCGATCTCCACTGTCAGAACGCACGCAAGCTGCGAGTCGGGTGAGGGCTTCGCGCGTGTGCGATTGTGTTCCCGTCAGGACCTTTCGTAATGGACTCAATGGCGGGAGGGCCCTTGCAACTCTTTTGCATTCCACCGGGGCCTCGTCAGCTCCGGGCTCACTAATCGGCGATCCTCGTTGATTCCTGCCATCCGAGCCTCCGGCTAGTGAACGCTGATCGCGAAGACGTGAAGTTCGGCGGGCTGTGCGGGTGTGGCCCCCGGGGGTAGGACGATTTGCCGTAGGTCGAGGATGTTCCCGTCTCCGTCGGTTTCGGTGGGGATCTTGATTTTGAGTACGTACATGTAGACCGGGCCCGGTTTTACGGTGCCGTTGCTGTCGTAGTGCGGCATCGCCAACGCAGTGTCTCTGGTGACTCGCACCGTCGTCGCATCGGTTGATGTAGCTACGTCAGCGGGAGCGGATGTGCTTGTCCAGTCGGGGATCGAGGGCAGGCTGGATGTGACGAATGGACAGAATTGGTTGGTGGGGTCGCCGTAGTTGAATTCCATCTGGTAGTCGGTGGCGGTACGACCGGGCGTACTGCCGCCGGCTGAGAGTACGAGCAGGTCGACCTCGGAGATCGCTGCGGCGCCTTGAGGTTGGATCGGGAGATCGTAGGTGCTGCCGTTGCCGAGAGTGCCGATGTTGTCGTAGTTGGTACCTGCGGCACGAGCGAAGGGCATGAAGTTGACGCCGTCCAGCGTGACCGGCTGCCCAGGCGTGTAGCCGAGGCTCGTGCTGAGGTCCTGTTGCGACAAGGTGCCGCTGTCCTCGAGTGGCGGTGTGCTTGGTGTTACTCCGTCTGAGGTAATCGCGACGTTGTTAGGGACTGCCGCGATGCTGTCGACCGGTGCCACCATCAGGTAGTCGATCGCGGCTCCGAAGCCGCCACCGTTAGTACCTGGGCCGGCTACGGTGACCGTCAGGGTGTAGCTGGTCCGACCTTGCAGATAGTGGGGATCGGCGAACGGCACGTACCTTTCACTTGGCGCGGCACTGGAATCGTCGATCGGATCGGTGCCGCCCTCCTGAGTCAGGCTTTGCGCGGCGAGGTTGCCTTCCGAGTCGTCGAGGCTGAAGTGCAGGGCGCCGTTGCGCTGGTTGGTGATCAACTCGGCGCCGAGGGCGTAGTTCGCGCTGATCGGCGGCGTGAACTTCATCGTGAACGTCGACCCGGTGGCGTTCGTCGCGATGTATCGGCCGCCGTCGCCGGAGGCTAGGTTGTCCAGTCGTGGCGATGATGGCCAGTCCGTGGCTTGGAGTACCCAGCCGAGTACGCCGTCAAGCGTTTGGCCTTCGCAGGTGGTCGAAACGCTGTCGAATCGTTCCCGGCTCGCCGTGAAGCAGCGTCGTAGGGCCACGGTGGGGGGTGCACCAGCTCCGGATGGCTGAGAGGCGTAAATATAGGCCATCGGCGCGGCGCTGACTCGGGTGTGTCCTTCGCAGTCGGTCTGCAAGGAGGTGTACCGGTCGCTGCTGTTGACGCAATCGTAGATCGGGACGGTGCCGGCCAGAGTGCCGTCGCCAAGTACCATGCCCAGTCCGCCGTCGAGGGTGGTGGTGCCTTGAGGGATGACAGTGTCGATACCGGCCGTAGTGAGGTGTCCGGCTTCGTTTGTCCACCGCTTGAGGTTGAGCAGGTTGGAACTGGGTGCGCTGCCGGCGTACGTGATCCGGCTGGTGTCTTCTGCTTGCAGCAGGTTGCTGGCGGCGTTCACCGCGGGTGAGACCAGGAAGGTGTATGCCTTTTCCAGGCCGCCGGTGGAAACGAGTCCGGCGTTGAATGGTTTGACGTAGAGCGTGTGTGGTCCGCTGCTGAGATTGCTCGGCGCGATAACTCTTGCTTGACCATTGACCGCCATGATCGTCCCGCCGGATCGGGCGCCACCGTTTTGAGTGGTTGTACAACTAGTTGGCACCGGCTCAGATCCGCTGCCGCCGTCGAAATGGTAGGTGAAGCCGACGGCCGTCGGGTCCGCGTCACGGAGAGCGAAGCTTCCAGGGGTGTCGGCGGCCAGGCCCCAATGGCTTCCGGTCGGATACCCGGCACTCTGGACGCTGACAGGACCGGTCGGCGGCTGCCAGGCACTAGTAAAACGGATCGTTTGCTGGCTGCCCCACAATGCCGTTGGGGTATCGGTGTTTACGCCAGTACGGATGTTGACGCTGAAGTCGTAGTCGGTGTTGTTTGCCGTGGCGTAGGTAGATGTCCAGTGGCCGCTGCTCGAACTTGGCTGAGAATCGAGTGCAGAGGTCGCAGCGCCAAGCTGATCCTGGCTCGGCTGGGCAAGAACCGTCGAGCTTCCCGCGGGCGTGAGCCAATAACGAATCCAGAGCGAAGTGTGGGGGGAGTTGTTGTCGGCGGCAGAAGCGGTCAGCGTCGGGTAGCGGTCTTGGCTGTAGGCGTGTCCGTTGCAGGTGACGAGGCCGCTGAGCGTGGCCGTGACGCTGGTCGGCGCGTATCCGAAGTGGACCTGCAGCTGCGGGTTGGTGTCGAAACGCTTCCATTGATTCGGATCGTTCTCGTTCGGTGCCTTGAGGCCAAACGCCATGCTCGCGTTGCCGACCGCGCCAGTAACCGCCTGGGCAACTGCTGCGCTGCTGAATACGTCGTAACCGCCATTGCCGGTGCCGCAGTCGTTGCTGTAGTTCTCGCTGTCTGTCGCGAGCACGCCGCTGGTGTAGTCGGGCCCGGGCCAGACCGACGAGCTGTTGAATGCGTTGGTGGTGTAAAGGGAAACCGGTTCGGCGGTGCAACCCGCGGCGTTGTGGATTTGATAGGCCTTCACGGTTGCGTCGAACACGGTCGGCGTGCCGACTTGCCATGAATACTTCCCAGCGAGGTCTGAGATGTCGAAGGTGAAGTAGGACCGTGCAACACCGATGTTGTTGCACTCAGCCCAGCCCGAGCAGTCGCCAACCTTCAGGTCAGCTCCGCTGTCGTAGACGTGCATGCTGGTCGGCCCACTCGTCACCAGCAGGTGATGCTGGGAGCTGACGCGTGACAGCAATGGGTCGATGAACACGGGGTATTGCACGTCTGGACCGGATAGTGCCGCGCTCGGAGTGGTCAAGACCGCCGTCGCTGTCGCTTCGCTTGAGCCGGCGTTCAGGTTGGGCATCGACAGCGCCAACTGATCTGTTCGAGCGCCGCCCGGATCCGTCGCAGTCGGCTGGGCACCGAACTGAGGATCATAGTTGGAGTCCCAAGCCACTGGCGTTGCGCCGGCGAAGACTTGTTGTCCTGAGCTGTTGCTCGCCGCCAGGCCACCGTCCGAGGTCTTGGTCAGGTTGAGCTTGTTGGCAGTAAAGGTCAGTCTGAGCTGTTGCAGCTGCGGGTTTGCGGCAGCCTCGGGGTTATGAACGACTAGCGTTTCGGAGTAGCTGTCGCCTGAGGCTGTCAGTACCAGGTCGACACCCGGGAGCACATCAACGTAGGTGGCTACGTTGTCGGCAATAACAGGGACAGGCAGCCCGCCCGGCCAGCTGATCGACACCGACGAGTCGCTCCTCGGGTCGCCAAGCACCAGCGCTGGACCGGTCCCACCGCCCGAGAACGTCAGTTCCACATCGGCGGCTTGTGGGCTGAAGCTGCCATCGGCGTTCTGGATCAGCTTTGTATCAATGGGGATCCACTCCCCGTCACGCTCCATGCGCACCGGCTCGCGATCGCTCGTCAAGGTGAAGCTTCCGTCGGGCTCGGCCATCACCTGAGTCGTCGAGGTCGTGAGGTCCTGCACCTCCACAGCATGGCCGCTTGCAGCGGCCTCAGCTGAAGCAGTGGCAACAGCCGGTGCAGCCACGACAGCGGCCTGGGCCGCCGACGCCCAGGTGATCGGAAGCACCACACTGGCGCACAACGCCGTTGCCACAAGGAGTGCCCCGCGACTGGCACGAGCAGAAACAGCAGGCTTGAATGAGCGCACGAACCGGTCCCCCGAGTAGTACCACGTGTGTCGAAGCGCCAACCTAACGGCTCAGCAGATACGTCCGCAACGGCTTTGCCATAACTGGGTGATCAAGCTGGCGGTGCGGGTTTTACCTTCGCTGCAGACATTTCCGCGATTTGGCAGCGCCGTCGGCGAGCGTCCGGTACGTTCAGGCCGCGCCTCATACCGCCTGGTCGGAAAACCTCGAAAGATTGGCTGTCTGGCATGCGTCATCGGACATCAACCCCTCGTTCCTCAAGCCAAACTTGGACGGCCGCCGTAGCCGTATCTGCTTTGATTTTGGCGGTGTTGGTGCCCACGGCGGTGCAGGCGCGAACCTCGAGCCCGCGCACACCAGCGCCAAGCGTCACGCGAGACAAAGTCTTCAAGCCAACGGGATCGATCGCGCCGAACACGACGCCTAGAGAAATGGCACAGCACACCGCCGTGACAAGCGCGGCCGTCTGGCCCGCCAGCGTCAACAATCGGAGCAGCCTCAGCCCGAAGGTCAGCTCTGTGCCCGGGACACCGGTGGCGATCGGAGGCAACGGAGCTGACGCCGTCGAGGTGTCAGTTGAGGACCGCAAGGCAGCTCGGGACGCTGGAGTCAACGGCGTCCTACTCCACCTTGAGACGTACACGAAGAATCGCCGGTCGGCGACGAACGGACTGCGTTTATCCTTGGATTACAAGGCTTTCGGGCGAGCTATCGGCGCCGACTACGGCAGACGTCTTCATCTCGTCACAATGCCTGCGTGCGCGCTCACGACACCCTTGCTTGCCAGATGTCGACGGCAGACACGCGCACAATCATCGAACGACGGCCGAACGACGACGCTGGCAACGACACGTCCGCTAGCAATCTCGGCGACCCAACCGCTCGTCGTCGCAGCCGTCGCCGGTCCATCTAGCAGCACTGGTGATTTCGCGGCCTCAAACCTTTCACCGACTGGCTCGTGGACTGCCGGCGGCTCCAGCGGCAGCTTCAACTACACCTATCCGATCAGTGTGCCAAAGCCCGCAACCGGCTCTGACGTCGCACCATCGGTCTCCTTGGGCTACAACTCGGGCAGCATCGACGGCCAGATAGCCAGCACAAACAACCAATCCAGCTGGATCGGGGAAGGGTGGGACTACAGCCCTGGCTACATCGAACGGACCTACCGCACCTGCTCAGACGGGACCACCTCTGGCACGCCGTCGGACACCGAGGACAAGTGCTGGGCCGGCAACATCGTGACCATGAACCTCGGCGGCAGCACCACGGCGCTCGTACGCGACGACACAACCGGAGCCTGGCACCCCGAGAACGACAACGGCCAACAAGTCCAGTTCCTGTCCGGCGCCAACAACACCGCCAACAACGGCGAATACTGGGTGATCACCACCACCGACGGAACGACGTACTACTTCGGTCGGAACATCCTGCCCGGCGGCAGCACCAGTGACCAGACCAACTCCGTGCTCACTGAACCGGTCTACTACCAGAACGCTGGCGACAGCCCCTGCTACAACCCCACCTTCGCCAACTCCAAGTGCTCGACGAACCTCGGCTGGCGATGGAACCTCGACTACGTGGTGGACCCCAACGGAAATGCCGCTGCCTACCACTACACCAAGGAATCCAACTTCTACGGAGCCGCCAACGGCACCACGCCGGTCGGCTACGACCGCGCCGCCGTACTCGACCACATCGACTACGGACTCCGCGAGGTCAACGGCTCGATCTATGCCCACCCGGCCACCAACCGCGTCACCTTCACCTCCGCGCAGCGCTGCATCTCCGACGCGTCCTTCGACTGCTCCACCGCCCCGTTCAACACCGCCAACGCCGGCCACTGGGCCGACACCCCCCAAGACCAAGACTGCCCATCCACCGGAACCTGCGACAACCACGCCCCGACCTTCTGGTCCCGCCTGCGACTGACAAACATCGAGACCAGCTACAACGCCGGTACGGGGTCGACCTACAGCGGCGTCCCGATCGACACCTACAGCCTTGCTCAATCGTTCGCGCCGAACGGGCAGGTCGTTCTGCAGCTGGACAAGATCGACCACGTCGGCCACAACAACGGCACCACCAGCCAAACCCTCGAGACACAATTCAACAACGGCACCCTGCTAGCCAACCGCGTACCAAACTCACAAGGTCAGTCCGACATGTACTTCCCCCGGATCGGCCAAATCGTCGGCGAGACCGGCCTCAGCACGACCATTACCTACTTCCAGCCGGCGGGGCAGGGCTGCACCGCCACTACGTTGCCCAGCGATCCGGCCAACGACACTCAAATGTGCTTTCCGGTCAAATGGACACCCGAAGCGCACTCCCAACCCATGCTTGACTACTTCGAGAAATATCTCGTCCAAGAGGTTGGGGTCGTGCCCGCAGACGGCCGATCACCAGCACAACTCACGTTCTACGACTACTACGGCAACCCGACTTGGCACGCCGACGACAACGAAGTCGTCAAACCGGCGGACTGCAGCTACGGACAATTCCGCGGCTACCTCAAGGTCGGCACCCGCTTCGGCAACACCGACAACTCCTACGACGGCAAGTCCGACAGCCAGACCTCAACGATCACCACCTATTACCGAGGACTCGGCGGCACAATCGGAGACTCCATAGCGAACGATGCAACCAGCGACGCGAACGAGTACGCCGGCAGAATCCACGAGATTCAGACATTTGATAGCTCTGTCTCCAATGCCAATGAAATCAGTGCGGTAATTAATGATCTCGCGACGAAGCTGACCACCGCCACGCGCGCACGCGAGGGCTTGCCGAATTTGACGGCGAATATTGTCGTCACGGCAAAGACTCGTTCTATCACCGACGAGCCGGGAGTCAGTTCGACGGCGACAATGACGAAGACGTCCATCTACGCTTTTGATTCGCTAGGCCAACAGATTCAGCAGACAACTGCTGCTGACAACGCGCCGACAACCTGCACCACGACTACCTATGCCGCGCCAACCGGTGGCAATACCCGCTACATCTATAACCGCGTTACTGAAACAGTCATTTCCCAGCAGGCCTGCCCCGCATACGGCACCGCCCCGACGCCCGTGTTATCCGATCTCCGCACGTTTTACGACGGGGCAACAACCGCAGGCGTGCCCAGTCGAGGCCTACCAACCGAAATCGACACAAGACTCGACGCGACCAGCACCCCGTACTTTGGCCGAGCCAAGGCGACCTTCGATACCGCTGGCCGTCAGCTCACCGCAACCCAATACGTTAATGCCTCCGACACCACTGGACGCACCACGACTACAACCTACATGCCAACCCTGCCGGCAACGGTTGGAAGCGCCGAGCCAGCAGCCGGCCCGATGACAAAGACCGTTGTCACAAACGCCAAAGGCCAACCCACCATCACGACGGTTGACTCCGCGCGCGGACTGCCGACGGAGGTCCTTGACGTCGCAAACCACAAAACCGACATCGACTACGACGCCCTCGGCCGCGTGACGGGGGTGTGGAAACCGGGTCAGGTCCACGGCACCAATCCGGCCTCGGTAACCTACAGTTATGTCGTGGCCTCCAGCGGGCCATCGTCGATCACCACGAATAAGTTGGTTGACACTGGGCCGAGCAGGAGCTATGTCACTAGCATTTCGCTGCTCGACTCATTTGGGCAGCAGATCCAGACACAAGCCAGCGCCCCGAACGGCAACACCGATGTAACCGACAGTTTCCGCGACTCTCACGGCTGGATCGTGGGCACGTACAACCGCTGGGCACAATCCGGAACGCCAACGACCTCGCTCGCATCCTCGCCGGCCGCGGGAAGCGTTGACGACCGCACCGAAACAACGTTCGACGGGGCCGGACGGGCTGTGCTCACGACGGAATATGTCGGCCTGACGCCGACCTGGTCGACTAAGACGATCTACGGCGGAAATGAAACAACGACGTTACCGCCGACCGGTGGCATCGCGTCTTCCACATTTACCAACGCCCTCGGTTGGACCACGGCCCTCAAGCAGTACACCGGAACGCCGACCATCAGCGGAAATATGGTCACAGGCACGACCTCGGATACGAACTACGGCTACACCGGCCTCGGCCAGCAGAACAGCATCATTAGCCCGAGCAGAACCAGCACGATAACCTACGACCGCGGTGGCCGCATCACACAGCAAACCAATTCCGACAGCGGAACCGACTACAAAACATGGGACGACGCCGGCGACCTCATTCAGACGAAGGACGCCAAGGGCACCGTCCTTGGGACCACGTTCGATGCGCTGGGCCGGAAGCTTGCTACCTACGACAACACGACGAACACTGCCCAAAATCCACCCAGCCAGAACCCAACTAATCTCCTTGATGACTGGACGTGGGACAGCGTCCAAGCCGGACAACTGTCATACAGCGAACATCGATTAGCCTCAGGCACCATCTGGAAGCTCGGGACGGACAGTTATGACGGCGCTGGGCGTCCGCTTTCAACCACGCTCTACGTACCGACGTCGGAGGCTGGCTTCGCCAGCAGTTACACCACTGCCTACAGCTATACAGCCACAGGCCAGGTCGCGACGATGACACCTGCAGCCGCCGGCAATCTGCCCAACGAGACGCTGACCTATCAGTACGACAACCTCGGCAACGCTAAGGCGCTCCAGGGCATCACAAGCATCGTCTCCGCCGCCACCTACACTGCATTCAACGAGCCATCTCAGTTCACCCTGGGTGTCGGCAACCAGCTGGCCTACCTCACCTACGACTACGACATTCAGACTCGCAGGCTGAGCAAGCAGAACCTGACTGTGTCGGCGGTGCAAGGTCAGATCGAGAATCAGACGTTCGCCTACGATCCCTCTGGAAACCTGACCTCGAGCGTCGACACCGAAGGAAACTCATCGGCGCAATCCGAGACCCAGTGCTTCCGCTACGACACGCTCGACCGACTCACGGCCGCCTGGTCCGCAAACGACAATTGCGCGACGGCACCGTCATCGACGAGTAAGGCGATGGTCGCGGGTCCGCAGGCTTACTGGACGTCATGGACATTCACGGCCGCTGGCCTTCGCTACCAGCAAACCCAGCACGGACTCGGAAATTCTGCGGACGCCACGACCACCAACAGCTACAAAGCGGCACCGCAGGCGGACATCCTTGATAAGGCAATCACTGGTACAGCAGTGTCTAGCTACTCTGCAGACGCCAACGGCAACATCACCGGCCGGTCTCAAACCGGCGCCAACCTCAGCATCGGTTACGACCAAGAAAACCGGACGCTCTCCATGTCCGGGGCCGGCGGCGCAAGCGACTACGTCCGTGACGCCGACGGAAACGAACTCCTCCGACACGACCTCACGACCACCACCCTCTACCTACCCGGAGAAGAACTCGTCCGGACAACCTCATCCGGGTTAATGCGTGGCTCGCGCTACTACACCTTCAACGGCACCGAAGTCGCCATGCGTAACTCAGCCACGGCGGCCAATCCCTACTGGGTACTGCCTGACAAGCACGGCTCGAATCAGATCGCGGTCACCACGCTTGGCAGTGGCATCGGAGCCGTCATCCGTAGATATCTGGATCCGTACGGAAACCCCCTCGGTACGGTCTCGGGCGGGGCATGGCCCGACGCCCATGCTTTCGACAACAAGCCCTCGGTGACCACGACCGGTACCTCAACCGTTGCCCCCGTAGTTGACGTCGGCGCCCGTGAGTATGAGCCGTCGACAGGACGATTCTTGTCCGCTGATCCCGTGTTTGATTCGACTGACCCTCAGTCCATCAACGGCTACGACTACGCCGACAACAATCCTCTGAGAAACAGCGATCCCACCGGACTACATCAGGCGTGCGAAGGCGCCTGCAGCGGCGCAGCAAATCCGTCGGCAGGATCGCGTCCGGTCGGCATTGCCTACCCTCCGCCTCCGCCCCCCACGCCAAGCCGCAACTGTTGGGGCCCTGGCGGTGAGAACCTTTGCGGGGCCACCAGCGGGGGCGTCGCGCCGAATACAGGAACCCAGCAATTCTTTAATAACTACCTCAGCGCGCTGCTCGGCGGGCCGCCGGCCACAGTTGGCGCTGGTGTAGGACTTCCGGCTGCTCCTGGATCCCTGACCATGGACGATATAGCGGACAATCCACAACTGTTGCTCGGTTTGAACCCCCCTCAACTCTTGGAGCTATTGGGCGACAACCTTCCTCCAGAAGCAAAGATCGGCCCTGGTCAGTCCTCCAGCGCAGGCCGTGGACCCGGATGGAAGCTCACGAGAAACACTCGAGGAAATGTCACCCTGCGGTGGAGCCCAGGCTCCAAGAGACCCGACCACTCCGATGAGCCCTATTGGCGGGTTAGCCGCGGAGGGATCAATCCTGTCCAATCTCAGGGAGTAGCTGCTGGCGAGTGGCCGGATGCTCCGTCAGAGTACGTTTGGCCAGATGTGCCGAGTCTCCCTTCGATCGGTGACGGCAAGCCGACCGTGGATCCGCCGCCTACAGACGATGGGCCCTGCGCCTGCGGCGGTGCAAGAATCGGTGGCGGCGGCGTTTTCGACGACGATGGTGAGCCGGACGGACCGGGTAAACTTCTAGAGGATTTCGATATTTAGGAGCGGCAGTTGCCTTCGCTAACCCCTGCAGAGGTGTACTCGGAGCTGCGGAGAAGGGTTCAGCTCATCGCTGCGTCGCCGGAGGAGCAGCTAGCTTTTCTCATGCCGATGGGAGCTGGTGTCGAGGAACTGCCGGCGCAGCTCGCTGACATATCGTTCACCTCGTTCGAACTGCTTGAAGAGCACGGATACCTCGCTCGCGACGGCATGCAGGCGATCAGGAGTTTGCTAGCCGAGATAAACGCGATTACAGACTCCAATTTTTGGCAGGACGAAGGTTTGGCCGACCCGGTATGGACGCGCATTCGACGACAGGCCGCCGGAGTAATCCGAGTACTCGACAATCATTTGGCCGCCGGCCGACCTGAGCCGACCATCGGTTGAGCATCTTGCCCGATGTCTGATCCTCGAATCGAGTGCCGCTTTAAACGGGTCTCGCTCGACCGGACCAAGCTGGATAACAACGGTGCCAGCGGAGTGAAGCGCGGGTCACGACGCGGCTTCAGTTGCTCGATGCGGACAGGCGCGACAGCCTGCATATCGCCGCCGCGAACGATGACGACGCCCTCGACGCAGCTCGCTTCCAGCGCTGTGACGAATGGCCTGGGGTTTCCCAGCCTCATTGCCGATCAGCGCCGACTCTTTCCAATGGCTGCTCCGCCCAAGGCGCATCAAGACGGCTCGAGCGCTCCAGGATGCAACCGAACGCCTCACCTACGCGGAGATCTGTACCGGCCTACAGGATGCGCACGACACGGTTCTCGAGGGGAAGGGAACGACGACAGAGGTCCTCGAAAAAGCGCCAGGAACCTCGATTGCCGTCTCTTGGGTCCGGCGCTCGGCACATCTGGGTGCTAGAACGTCCGGGTTGGGTGTCATGGGCGTCGACGGGAGCTTGCGTGCGACAGTGGCACGCCGCGCGACTTTAGTAGCCGTTGGATCGTGTTCCGATGGACGCCGAATTGTATTGCAAGGTCAGTAGTTCTGGCACCACCCTCATACTTCGCTCCAAGCTCGTCGATCGTATCGGACGGAAGTCGAACTTGGGCCTGTGGCATAGCCATGTCACGAAAGCGCGGCACATCTCCGCTTGGACGATGACGCGGACCCCGGTAGGTCGTTGACGGTTCCTTCCTGATTGTTCTTTGGGAAG
>CAZZZW010000089.1:0-13626 GCA_964658795.1 Phormidium nigroviride PCC 7112 | reverse complement strand
TGACCGCGTCTGATCGGTCACCCGTGACCGCGGCCGCCTTGGATCAGTGCGGGCGATAGACCATCAGCACGATGATCACCGCGTAGATCAGGGCGATCAGGCCACCGGAGGCAGCGATCCGGCCGACGAACCGGGCGGTGTCGTTGCCCTGTCCGAGTTCGGCCGCCGCCCCTCTGAGGCCGGGTTCGAGGACGGCCAGGGTCAGGGCCAGCGCAATCACGAACAGCACCAGCGAGATCCACACCCAGGGATAGCTGAACTGGGCGTGCCACTTGGGCTGTACCAGCGCCAATCCGAAGACGGCGACCAGGATGGACAGGTAGCCATAGATCCGGACGGTGCGGGCCGAAGCCGAGACCGCGGCCGCATCGCCGGCCCTGACCCCGCGGGCGGCCACGCTGGCCGCCCCCACCAGGGGACCGATCGCGAAGACGGCGAACAACAGATGCAGGGCCAGGAACAGATGTCTCATGCCGCCCAGGCTAGTTTCTGGCACTGCTGCATGATGAGACGGTGCCCCGAACCCTTGCCGCGCTGGACCGAGCTGTGTCGCAGTGCCGCGCCTGCCCGCGGTTGGTGGCCTGGCGGGAGGAGGTAGCGGCGACCAAACGAGCCTCGTTCTCCGACTGGGACTACTGGGGACGGCCGGTGCCCGGCTTCGGACCGGCCGACGCGGCCATGGCGATAGTCGGCCTGGCCCCGGCCGCCCACGGGGCCAACCGCACCGGCCGGATGTTCACCGGCGACCGGTCCGGTGACGTGCTGTTCGAAGCCCTGCACGCGGTCGGCCTGGCCTCACAGCCGACCTCGATCGCGCGCGACGACGGGTTGCGCCTCACCGGCGTGCGGATCACCGCCCCGGTGCACTGCGCTCCACCGGACAACAGGCCGACGCCGGTCGAACGCGACACCTGCCGGCCATGGCTGGCTGAAGAGCTGGGCCTGCTACCGAACCTGCGCAGTGTTCTGGTGCTGGGCGGCTTCGGTTGGCAGGCGCTCTTGCCGGTGCTCGGCGCTGCCGGCTGGTCGATCCCGCGGCCGCGACCGGTCTTCGGTCACGGAGTTTCGGTTGCTTTGCAAGGAGAATCTCCGCTGCTCCTGGTCGGCAGCTATCACGTCAGTCAGCAGAACACCTTCACCGGACGGCTCACGCCGGTGATGCTGCGCACGGTCCTGCGCCAAGCCGCGACAGTGGCCGGTCTCGATGTCAGAGCCGAGGGATCCGGCCCGGCCCGGGATGCAGCTGCCGATGGCCGCGCGCGCGAGGGGCGGTAGGCACGTGCGAACCGTGGGGGTGGAGGAGGAACTGCTGATCGTGCGGCCGGACCTGGGAATGGCGGTGCCGCTCGGCGAACAGGTGGTCGACGAGTCCGCCGGGGGCGAGATCGAGCGCGAGTTCAAACAGGAGCAGATCGAGATCGCGTCGGACCCGCAACGGGAACTGGCTGCGGTGCTGGCAGATCTGGTGGCTCGGCGAGCCGGTGCCGCCGACGCGGCCCGCGCCGTCGGCGTCGAGATCGCGGCCATCGCTACCAACCCGGGCAAGTTGCGTCCACGCGGCACGGTGAACGAGCGGTACCGGCGGATGGTGGCGGAGTTCGGGTTGATGGCGGCCGAGCAGTTGACCTGTGGGCAGCACATGCACGTCGAGATATCCGCACCGGCCGAAGGCGTGGCGGTGCTCGACCGGATTCGGGGTTGGTTGCCGATTCTGTTGGCGCTGTCGAGCAATTCTCCGTTCTGGCAGGAGCAGGACACCGGCTATGCCAGTTATCGCAGTGTGCTCTGGGGCCGCTGGCCCTCGGCCGGTCCGACCGAGCTCTACGGTGACGAAGCCGGCTACCAGGCCGCCCGGCAGGCCCAACTGGACGCCGGATCTGCTTTGGATGACGGCATGATCTATGTCGATGCCCGGCTGTCGGCGCACTATCCGACGGTGGAGATCCGGGTGGCCGACGTGTGCTCTGACGTCCGCGACGCAGTGCTGCTGGCCGGTCTGGCCCGGGCCATGGTCGAGACCGCGGTTGCGGACTGGCATGACGATGTGGCTCCGCTGCCCTTGACCTTGCCGGTGATCCGGGCCGCCAACTGGCGAGCCGCGCGGTGGGGGACGACCGGCAGCTTGCTCAATCCGCTGACCGGCCAACAGGATCCGGCCTGGGTCGTGATCGACCTGCTGATCGACCAGGTCGCGCCGGCGTTGGCCACCGCCGGCGACCTGGACTACGTAAGCGAGCAGCTGGCGCGGATCCGGGAGCACGGCACCGGGGCGGATCGACAGCGTGCGGTCTTCGCCCGGACCCGTGACCTGGATGCGGTATTGGCTGACGCGGTAGTGCGAACCGGCACCAGCTAGGCTCGATGAGACCTTCCGTCACCCCCGAGGAGCAACCGTGTCCCGTCGTCTGGTCGGCGTGCTTGCCACCGTCGCCTTGCTGACCACCTCGTTGGCCGCCTGCGGCGGCAGTTCGAAGCCGAAGGCGGCCGCGCCGGGGTCGGGATCGGTCACGTTCGCCGGACTCACGGTGGCAAATCCGACCGACACGACGCACAAACCCCAGGTCACCGGCTCGTCCTCGGACACCCCGGCCAAGTTGGAGTACAAGGATCTGGTCGTCGGAACCGGCACCGCCGCTGCGCCGACCTCGACCGTGACGGTGCAGTACGACGGCCTGGTGTACCCGACCGGCAAGCAGTTCCAGGCGTCCTGGGACGGCAACGGCGCGATCCCGTTCTCATTGCAGCAGGTGGTCCCCGGCTTCACCCAGGGCATCGGTGGCACGACCGACGTCCCGCCGATGAAGGCCGGTGGCCGTCGCATCCTGGTGCTGCCAGCCGCGCTGGGTTACCCGAACGGCCAGCCGGACGCGGGCATCCCACCGAACACACCGATCGTGTTCATCGTCGACCTGGTGTCAGTCGGTTAGCAGCCCTGTCAGCTAGACGAACGCGCCCTTGCCGGTGATGGATCGGCCGACGATGAGCGCGTTGATCTCACGCGTTCCCTCATAGGAATAGAGGGCCTCGGCGTCGGCGAAGAAACGTGCCACGCCGTAGTCCAGCAGGATGCCGTTGCCACCGAACAGTTCTCGTGCCCAGGCGACTGTCTCGCGTAGTCGCGAGGTGCAGTAGGACTTGGCCAGGGCGGCCTGCTCGTCGCGGAACGTGCCGTCCTGTTGCAGCTGGGCGACCCGGACGGTCATGCCCAGGGATGCGGTGATGTTGCCCAGCATCTTGGCTAACAGATCCTGCATCAACTGGAAATGCCCGATCGGGCGACCGAACTGTTCCCGCTCGGCGGCGTAGGCGACCGCGAGTTCGTAGGCGCCGATCTGGCAGCCGACGGCCGACCAGGCCACGCCACCACGGGTCTGGCGCAGAACCTTGCCGGTGTCACGGAACGAGTTCGCCCGCTGCAGCCGATTGGCCTCGGGCAGCCGGCAATCGGTCAAGGTGATGTCGGCGTTCTGCACGGTCCGTAAAGCCAATTTCTTCTCGATCTTGGTCGCCGTGAAGCCGGCGGTGCCCTTCTCGACCACGAAGCCGAGTACCGGGCCGTCCGTCGGGTCGTCGGTGATGTCACGGGCCCAGATGATGACGAGGTCGGCAAAGGTGGCATTGCCGATCCAGCGTTTGGCGCCGTTGAGCACCCATTCCTCACCCTCACGCCGGGCGGTGGTGCGCAGGCCGCCGGCCACGTCCGAACCGCCGTCGGGTTCGGTGAGTCCGAAGGCCCCGATCAACTCCAGGGATCGCATGGCCGGTAGCCAGCGCTCCTGCTGTTCCGGTGAGCCGCAGAGATAGATGCTGCCCATCGCCAGGCCGTTGTGGACGCCGTAGAAGGTCGCGATCGAGGTGTCGACCCGCGAGATCTCAAGTCCGAGGAAACCGGTCAGCAGCCGGCTTGCGGGCGGTGTTCCATCGTGGCCGTAGGACAATCCCATGATGCCCAACTCGGCCATCTTGGGTACCAGGTGGTGTGGGAACTCGGCATCGGCCCAGCACTGCTCGGCGATCGGCCCGACCTCGTCCTGCATGAAGGCCCGGGTCGAGAGCACCAGGTCCCACTCATCGTCGGTGAGCATCGATTCGTAGCCGTACAGGTCGGCGTCGAGGACTTTCGAGTTGTCGGACATGCTGATCCGGCCCTAGTCCGACAACGCGGAATCGAGGACCAGGCCGGCTCCGATCGCGAACAACCAGACATCCTTGGCGATGGGAGTGCCCTGCTGGGTCGGCCGGAACCGATTGTCGTGCATGCCCGGGGTCCGCACATAGAGACCGAGCAGTCCACCGGAGAACGCGGTCAGGGCCAAGCCGGACATGGCCGCGCCGACGATGGGCAGCAACAGCATCGACCCGATCACGATCTCGGTCACCGCCAGCAACCGCAGGAACAGCGCGGCCGGAATCGCCTTGATGAACGGGTAGGTGCCGACTGCCATGCCGTGCACTGCCTTGGCCGTCGCCGCGTCTCCGGTCAGCTTCGCCAGCCCTGAGTTCAGGATGAATGCACCGGCAGCTACCCGGCCTGGGGCTCGACGCAGTTTTGCGGCCAACGACATGAGGATTCCTCCAGTGCATCTCGGCGATCTCGTTCCAGATTGCCACAACCCGCGACGGTCGGGGCGACCCGGTGCAATCCGTGGGACCGCTCGGCCCGAATACCTGGCATGGCTGAATGCAAGCAGGCTCAACGAGGTCTTCGGTTGACCGCGCTGGATCGGTGTGATCGCTGCACGGCTCGTGCCCTGATTGCGACCATGTCGCGCAACGGCAGCCTGCTGCTGTGGTGCACCCATCATTACCAGGCCCACGCCCAGGCGTTGGCCGAAGCGGGTGCGGTCATCGTGACCGACGAGCGCTGACGCCGGTCAGTTACGCACCACGACGACCGGGCAGTCCCCGTTGCGCACGCAATATTCGGCGACCGAGCCGAGGAGCATGCCGGGGAACGCGGCCCGACCCTTGGCGCCGACCACGAGCAGGTCGGCGCCCTCGGCCTGGGTGAGCAGCGCCGGTCCAGGCGGCCCCTCGACCACGTGCCGGGTCACCTCGAGCTCGGTGAAGTCGGCCAGTGCGGCATCGACGATCTCATCCAGCGTGCGTTTGGTGTCGGCGGCCGGATCGACCCCCGGCGGTAGCCGGGTGATGTAGTTCGGCCAACGCCAGCTCGCAACTGCCCGCAGCTCGGCCCCGACCAGGGTGGCCTGGTTGGCTGCCCACACGACGGCGTCCTTCGAGGCCGGTGAGCCGTCGACGCCGACCACGATCACCGCGGTCATTCCCGGACCTCGTCCATCGGGTTGGGTTCGACCTTCAGCGGAGCCAACGTCCGCCAGAGCAGGAAGAGCAGTCCGACGATGAGCATCCCGATGCCCAACCAGAGATTGATGTTTATGTTGCTGGCCTTGGCCTTGGCGCTGTCGGAGGTGAAGAAACCGGCCACGGTCAGCATCACGCCGTAGAGGGTGAACAGGCCACCGATCAGCAACCGGATGTCGAAGAGCTTGGCCGCCGCCGACTTGGGCTTGGCCTCGACGTTCTGATTGTCGGACATTGACGAACCCCCTTACGCGAAGACGACGGACAGGACGACGACGATGCCGATGGAGACGCCACCCAGCAGCTTGGGTGAGGCCCACCATTCGGGCTTGGGGACCGAATCGGGATCGGGTGCGTTCGGATCGTGCACGCCCCAGACCAGGCCGGCCAGTTCCTCGACCGGTTTGGGCTTGGTGACCATCGTGACGATCACCGTCACTACCACGTCAGCCACGAATGCCGTGATCGCACCGTAGAAGTTGAGCATCTGCGCGTTGATGGTGGAGTGCGACGGGTCGTAGACGCCGCCGGGGTAGAAGTAGGCGATGTGGTAGCCGCCGAAGTGCATGACGGCCGCGCCGATGGTGCCGGCGGCCAGCCCGTAGAACCCGGCCCAGGCGGTGGTCCGCTTCCAGAACATGGCGATGATGAACGTCGCGAACAACGGCGCGTTGAAGTAGGAGAACAGCAACTGGATGTAGTTCATGATGTTGCTGTAACCCGAGGCGATGAACGCCGTGCCGATACCGATCACGATGCCGACGACGGTGACGATCCGCCCGACCTTCAGGTAGTAGGAGTCGCGTCGGCCCTTGGCGACGTAGGTCTGCCAGATGTCATAGGTAAAAACGGTGTTGAACGAACTGACGTTCGCGGCCATGCCGGCCATGAACGCGGCCAGCAGACCGGCCAGGGCGATACCGAGGGTTCCGTTGGGCAGGAACTTGCCCATCAGCAAGGGGATCGCGTCGTTGTAGGTGGGATCGTTGGCGCCCTTGCCATTCAGGTTGGAGAAGATGACGACCGCGATCAGCCCGGGGATGATGGTGAGCCCGGGGATGAAGATCTTCGGGAACGATCCGATCAGCGGAGTCCGTTGCGCCGCCGAGAGATCCTTGGCCGACAGGGCCCGCTGGACCTCGGCGAAGTTGGTCGTCCAGTAGCCGAAGGAGAGCACGAAGCCCAGGCCCATGACGATGCCGATCCAGTCGCCGAGCGGGTTGCTCCAGTGCCCGACGTTGGTTCCGCTCCAGGTCGAGAAGGCATGCGGGATCTTGCCGGAGGCGTTGATCTTGTCCTTCAGGCCGCTGTAGCCGCCGACGTCCTTCAGCCCGATGATCACCAAGGGCACCAGGCCGGCCACGATGACGAAGAACTGCAGTACCTCGTTGTAGATCGCGCCGGACAGACCACCGAGGGTGATGTAGACGAGCACGAAGACGGCGGAGATGATAATCGAAAGCCAGGTCGGCCAGCCGATCAGCGCGTTGATCACCAAGGCCAGCGCGTACAGGTTCACCCCGGCGGTCAGGACCGCAGCGGCGGCGAAGCTGATCGCATTGAGCAGGTGGGTCGCCGGGTTGAACCGGCGCAGCAGGAACTCGGGGACGGTGCGGACCTTGGAGCCGTAGTAGAACGGCATCATCACGATGCCGAGGAAGACCATGGCCGGCACCGCGCCGATCCAGTAGAAGTGCAGCGTCGACATGCCGTACTGGGCGCCGTTGGCGGCCATGCCGAGGATCTCGATGGCTCCGAGGTTGGCCGAGATGAAGGCCAACCCGGTGACCCAGGCCGGCAACGACCGGCCGGACAACAGGAAGTCCTCACTGGTGGCGACGGCCCGTCGGGCCATCACCCCGATCGCCACGACCAGCGCGAAGTAGATGAACAGGATTGCATAGTCGAACCCGTTGACGTCTAGGCGTAGCACGACCGATCTCCTCCTACGGCTGGATCTCTCCGATGACGACGCCGGGTTGAGTCTCCTCGACCCGGGTCACGGTCGCCGTCGGTGAGCCACCGGCGGAGTCTTCCCATTTCTGGACCAAGGTCTGGCTGAAGGCCTGGGCCGTGTCGAAGTCCTCGAACGGGCCGACCGCGCGCGGGGCCACGAACGGAGCGTCCGGGTCGGTGATCACGACGACGAACATGCCGCAGGGGTTCCTTCCGTTGTGCGAGGCCCCGAATCCACGCAACGTCGGCTGTGGGTTTCAGCCGCTTAAGGAACTTACCCACCTTTCAGGTTGTTTGAAAAGGAGGGTCGTCCGGCTCAGACCTCCCAGGTGTGCACCGGCTCGTTGGAATGCATGTTCTCGACGTAGCGGCCGAGCATCTCCCGGAGCGCGTCGCGCCGGTCCAGCGCACGATTCTCCTTCTCCAGCCGGTGGATCACGCTGGTCTGCCATTCGGCGCCGTTCATGTGGGCGATGCAGCGGGCCTCGATGATGCCGAGCAGCCGGTTCTGCACCTCGGTCGCGACGCCCCACCGAGTCAGGCCTTCGTAGGCCATCGGCAGCAGCCGGCGCAGCACCAGTTCGGTGGCCGGCACCTCGCCCAGACCGGGCCAGTAGATCTTGGCGTTGATGCCGTGCCGCGCCCCGGAATAAAAGTTGTCCTCGGCCGCGGCGAAGGAAAGCCTGGTCCAGATGGGACGATCCTCCTCGGCCAGCACCCGGATCAGGCCGTAGTAGAAGGCGCCGTTGGCCAGGATGTCGACCACGGTCGGGCCGGCTGGCAGCACCCGGTTCTCCACCCGCAGGTGCGGCTTACCGCGGTAGACGTCATAGACCGGCCGGTTCCACCGATAGATCGTGCCGTTGTGCATGCGCAGTTCCTGCAGCTTCGGGGTGTCGCCGCGGGCCAGCACCTCGACCGGGTCCTCCGGATCGCACACCGGCAGGATGGCGGGGAAGTAGGTCACGTTCTCCTCGAACTGGTCGAAGATCGAATTGATCCACCGCTCGCCGAACCACACCCGCGGCCGGACGCCTTGGGACTTCAGCTCGGCGGGCCGGGTGTCGGTGGACTGTTCGAACAGCGCGATCCGGGTCTCGCGCCACAGTTCCTTGCCGAACAGATAAGGGGAATTGGCCCCGAGGGCGAGCTGCACACCGGCGATCGCCTGGGCCGCGTTCCAGTTGTTGGCATACATTTGCGGACTGACCTGCAGATGAAACTGCACGCTGGTGCAGGCGGCTTCGGGAGCAATGGTGTCGGAGTAGGTGGACAGCCGCTCCGGTCCCTCGATCTCGATATGCAGGTCCTCACCCCGGGCGGCGAAGATCTGCTCCTGCAGCAGGGCGTAGCGAGCATTGTCCGACAGCACCTCACTGGTCAGATGCTCGGAAATGAGGGTGGGCAGGATGCCGATCATGACGATGTGGGTGTCGCGAGTGTTGGCCCGCTGCTCGGCGTCGTTGAGACTGGCTCGCAGATCTCGCTCCAGCTCCTCACTGGACTGCCCCTGCAGCTCGCGCGGCTTGACGTTGATCTCGATGTTGAACTGCCCCAGCTCGGTCTGGAAGTCGGGGTTGGCGATCGCGGTGAGCACGTCGTCGTTCTTCATCGCCGGATCGTGCTTGGCGTCGATCAGGTTGAACTCGATCTCCAGCCCGGTCATCGGCCGGTCGAAATCGAACTTCGACTCGGTCAGCATCCGGGCGAAGACGTCCAGACAGCGGCGCACCTTCTCTCGGTACCGTTGCCGGTCCTTGCCGGTGAACTCGGTGGTTTCGACGTCGTCGCCCACTACCTGACCTCCACTCGCTGCCGCTGACCACCAGCTTTGCAGATATCGAGGCGATCTGTCGTGGGCAGATTTCGATCGTTCTGCTTCCGACCCGTCGTGCCCGTCGGGCTAGGGTGGCGAAATCATGACCAGCGCCTCCGCCACCGCCCCCGTCGTCACCGACACCTCGGTGACCTTCCGACTGGCCGACCCGTCGGCCCGGCTTCGCGGTGTACGGCTCTATCAGGAGGTTCGGATCCCAGGCACGCAGCTCGACTTCGGGTGGGCCGACGGCAGCTGGTCGCTGCTGCTGCCCCGGCCGGCGGTGGATCGGATGGAGTACCTGTTCGAACTGCGATACGCCAACGACGGTCGCGAGACAATCACCGATCCGGCCAATCCGCTGCGCGCGGCCGGTGCCTTCGGGGACAAGTCGGTGATCGAGTTTCCGCAATATGTTGCGCCCCGTTGGCTGGACTGGCCGCAGGCTCCGGGGGAGTCAGTCTCGATGCAGGTGGCCTCGGCCGGGTTGGGCGCACCGGTGTCCGGCGAGGTGTGGACGCCGAGCGGGCTGGACGGCGCGGCGCCACTGCTGGTCGCCCACGACGGTCCTGAGTACGCCACGCTCGGCGGCCTGCTGCGGTTCGTCACGACGCTGATCGCGGCCGGCGAGCTACCCCCGTTGCGGGTCGCCCTGATCGCACCGGGGGAACGCAACCGGTGGTACGGCGCGAACCCGGCCTACGCCCGGGCGCTGGCCACCGAGGTGATCCCGGCGCTACCCCCATCAACGGTCCGGATCGGGGCCGGCGCCAGCCTGGGCGCGCTGGCGTTGCTGCACGCCCATCGCAGCTTCCCCGATTGTTTCGATGGATTGTTCCTGCAGTCGGGCAGCTTCTTCACTCCCTCGCTGGACCCGCAGGAGCAGCGCTTCGAACGGTTCGAGCCGGTCACCCGGTTCGTCGCCGAGGTGGCGTCGGCGGTCGCCGACCCGGCTCCGGTGCCGACGGCGATGACCTGCGGTGGGTTGGAGGAGAACCTTGGCAACAACCGGGCCATGGCCGATACCCTGCGCGGATTGGGATATTCGCTGACGTTGCAGGAGGTGGCCGACGTGCACAACTTCACCGCCTGGCGGGATGCCTTGGACCCGTCACTGACCCAACTACTCACGGAGGTGATCGGCCGTGCGGCGTGAGTGGGCCCAGGTCGGCTGGGACGGGTTCAACGGCTCGGTGATCGGGTACGGTCACTACGGCCGGCCGGTGCTGGTGTTCCCGTCGGAACAGGGCCGGGCCGAGGACTTCGAGAACAACGGCATGATCGGCGCCGTGGCCGATCTCATCGACGGCGGCCGGGTGAAGCTCTACTGCGTCGACAGCGCGGACGGTTACAGCTGGTCGGATCGGTCGGTGCCGATCGAGGAACGAGCTCGCCGGCACGGACGGTACGAGTCCTGGATCATCGAGCAGGTGCTGCCCTGGATCTCTGAGGACTGTGGCGGCGCGTCCGAATTCGCGACGGCGGGGTGCAGCCTGGGCGCCTTCCACGCCGCCAACTTCGCCCTGAAGCGAGCCGATCTGTTTCCGCTCGCCCTGTGTTTGTCGGGCAATTACGATCCGACGGCCTGGCATGCCTGGGGTGAACAGGGCCTGGAGACCTACTTCAACAATCCGATGTCCTATATCGGCAACCTGCACGGTGATCATCTGGACTGGCTCCGTGACCGGCTGAGCCTGTTGCTGGTGGTCGGGCGAGGATCATGGGAGGTCGACCCCACCGGGGCGCTGCCGAGCACGATCGCGTTCGCCGATCGCTTGTCCGAGAAGGGCATTCGTCATGAGTTGCAGGTCTGGGGCGAGGACACTCCGCACGACTGGCCGTCCTGGCGCCGTCAGTTGGCCACTTACCTGCCGCAGTTCTGCTGACCACTGTCGGACGCAAGCAAGGGAGTTTTGCCATGGCTGACCAGACTCATCTGATCGGACTGCTGCTCGGCACCGAGCGGGATTGGCCAGGAGCCTTCGAGGCCATCGTCCGACGGCTCGGCTCGATCAAGGACGCGGCGGACACCACCCACCACTACGACGTCGAGCGGGTCACAGTGGAGCCCTTTGATCTACGGTACAAACCTCGCTACGACTTGGTGATCGATCGGCTGGCCTACTGGTACTACCACCCGCGCGAGTGGCTGAAGAAGACCGCGCTGATGGACGACGTCTACTTGATGAACAGCCCGTTCACCTTCCAGTCGATGGAGAAACACGCCGCCTACTGCGCGATGATGCGACTCGGGTTGAAGGTGCCCGACACCGTGCTGGTGCCGTACAAGAACCCGCCGGAGCACGCGAAATACGCCTACACCGCCGCGCAGTACAACCGGCCGTTCGACCTGGACCAGATCGCCGAGCGGATCGGGTACCCGCTGTTCATGAAGCCCTATGACGGCGGTGCCTGGGTCGGCGTCAGTCGGATCAGGGACGCCGAGGAGCTGCACCAGGCCTACGACGAGTCCGGTCAGCGATTGATGCACCTGCAGAAGGCCGTCGACGGATTCGACGTGTTCGCCAGGTCATTGTCGATCGGCGCCGAGACCATGGTGATGAACTTCAATCCGGATGAGCCGATGCACGCCCGGTATTCCATCTCGCACAACTTCCTGGACGCGCAGACCGGCGAGGAGGTAGTGACCATCGGCCGCCTGGTCAATGCCTTCTTCCGCTGGGAGTTCAATTCCTGCGAGACGCTGGTCAAGGGCGCCGAGGTCTACCCGATCGACTACGCCAACGCCTGCCCGGACGTCGCGCTGACCTCGCTGCACTACTACTTCCCGTGGGCGATGAAGGCGCTGGTCAAGTGGTCGGTCTTCTGCACGGCCACGGGGCGCAAGCCACGGTTCGACCTTGACACCCGACGCTATTTCGACATAGCCGATCGGGAAGATCTCGATTATGCAGACAAGCTGGCGGCCTATCGCCAGCTGGCCGACAAACACTTCGAGACCGAGCGCTATGCCGACTTCTGCGCCAGCCGGCTGGGCCACCTGGACGAGGTGGTCTACGACTGGGTTCGGTCGGAGGAGTTCGATCGGCTGCTCATCGACACGGTTCGGTCAACCTTTCCGGCGCACGAACACGACCACTTCATCGGGCACTACCGAGGCCTTCTCGGTGCTTGGGTGGCCGATCAGAGCTGATTTCGCTCAGGGGCTTGTAATCGGAAATATGTTCGATTAACTTGGGTGGATGATCGAGCCTGACTTCGACCTGAGCGAGTGGGAGTTCCTCCCGCCGCTGGACGAGGCTGCGCTGCCGGAGGAACCGCCGTCACGCTATACCGAGGAGCCGACAGGTCCGTCGTGGGATGCGCCGGTCTGGGACATCACGGAGTTGAGCGCGGCTGAGCGGCTCGATGCACTGGTCGAACTCGATCGACAATTGTGTGCCCTCGAGGCCCAGAAACAACAGCTGCTGGCTCTGATCGCCGATCGGGATTCCTCCGCCAAACATTGGTCGATCGAAGAGATCGCCGCCGCCTTGAAGTTGTCCGGCGGGGCGGCCCGCGCGGTACTGGCCGGCGCCCAGCAACTTGTTCATCGGCTGCCGGCCACCCACGACGCGCTGCGCTGCGGTGCCATCGGCCCCGGCCACGTCGCGGCAATCGTCCGAGGCTCCTACGTGTTGCCTGACGAGCTGCTGTCCGACCTGGAACAGCGAGTACTTCCACGGGCCGGCGAACAATCGGTTCCCGGTGTCCGGCAGAGCGTGGCTCGGGCGGTGCTCGCTCTGGATCCCGCCACCGCGGAGCAGAAACACGAGCGTGCCCGCGCCGAGCGATCGGTGCGGGTCAGTCCGGCCGATCACGGCATGGCCTGGTTGATGGCGTTGCTACCGGCCGTCGATGCGCAGGCGGTCTTCACCCGGCTTGATGCAGCCGCTCGACGAGCGCCGGCCGATGACGCCCGCACCCTCGACCAGCGTCGAGCCGACGCGCTCGTGGACGGCGTGCTGGCCAGACTCGACGGGGAGTTGCCGACCAGGCACGGGCGCCAGCCCCAGATCGAGGTACTCATCCCGCTGACCACGTTGATCGGCCAGGACGACGAGCCGGCCTGGTTGGCCGGGTACGGACCGATCAATGCCGAGCAGGCGCGGCGGCTGGCACACGATCCATCGGGCACCTGGCGGCGATTGTTGACAGATCCGGTGAGCGGGCAGTTGCTCGATTACGGCTCTACCCGCTATCGACCACCGCCCCATCTGGCCGACCATGTGATCGCCCGCGACGGGCACTGTTGCTTTCCGTTCTGCAACCACACCGCTCGAGCTTCGGACCTCGATCACGTGCGGCCATTTCCGGAAGGGTCCACCAGCGCAGCCAATCTGCAACCGCTACATCGACGACACCACAACGCCAAGACCGAAGGCGGCTGGTCGGCCACCCGCAACGGCGAGACCGGCGCGACGGATTGGACCAGTCCGTACGGGCGGCACTATCGGAGCCGGCCACCGGAGCGCTGGACGCTGCCGGACGATCCGCCGTTCTAGAGCGGATGCGGCCGGCCGAGCAGG
>CAZZZW010000088.1:0-13646 GCA_964658795.1 Phormidium nigroviride PCC 7112 | reverse complement strand
GGGCTTGCCCTTGCGGTGCTCGAACGGCCGATCACCCTTGCGATGCTCGGACTTGCGATGCTCGGCCGGCCCGCGCGAGCCACCTCCGCCGCGAGAATCCCCTTCGCGGGTAAGTCCGATCAGCTTTCCCGAGATCCGGGTGCTGGCCAGTGCCGCCAGCGTCGCCGAGGACAGGTCGGCCGGCAACTCCACCGTCGAGTGGTCCACCTGGATGTCGATGTGCCCGAAGTCGTTGCGGGTCAGGCCGCCCTCGTTGGCGATGGCCCCCACAATCGCACCGGGTTGCACCTTGTGCCGCCGGCCGATTCCGATCCGGTAGGTCGCCATCCGCTGATCCGAACGAGGCTTTCGCGGTCCGGCCACCCGCGCAGCCGGCTTGGCCCGGCCGCTGTCCCGCGGCTCCCGGGAGAACGATTCCCTCGGCCGCCTCGGCGGATCCGGGTTCATCAAGAAGGTCTTGTCGTCCTGGGACAACGCGGCCAAGGCCGCGGCCACATCGACCAGGGGCACATCGTTCTCGGCCACATAGGACGTGATCAGGTCGCGAAACACTGGCAATTCGTCCGAACCGAGCGATGCCGTGATGGACTCGGCGAACCGGGCCTTGCGGGTCGAGTTGACGTCCTCGGCGCTCGGCAGCTCCATCTCGATCAGCGGCGAACGGGTCGCTTTCTCAATGGCCGCCAGCAGATACCGCTCCCGCGAGGTGACGAACAACAGCGCCTCGCCGGTCCGGCCGGCCCGCCCGGTGCGACCGATCCGGTGCACGTAGGACTCGGTGTCGGTCGGGATGTCGAAGTTGACGACGTGGCTGATGCGCTCCACGTCGAGGCCCCGCGCAGCCACATCGGTGGCCACCAGCAGGTCGATGGCGCCGGCCTTCAGCTGGGCGATCGTCCTTTCCCGCTGGGCCTGAACCAGATCGCCATTGATCGCGGCGGCCGCGAAGCCCCGCGCGCGCAGGCGTTCGGCCAGGTCTTCGGTGGCCTGCTTGGTCCGGACGAAGATGATCATCCCGTCGAACGTCTCGACCTCGAGGATCCGGGTCAGCGCGTCGAGCTTCTGCGGGTTGCTGATCATCAGATACCGCTGCCGGGTGTTGGCTGCGGTGACCGTCTTGGCCGCGACCGAGATCTCGACCGCGTTGTTCAGGTAGCGCTTGGAGATTCGCCTGATCTGGGAAGGCATCGTGGCCGAGAACAGCGCGACCTGCTTGTCCTCCGGGGTCTTGGCCAGAATGGTCTCGACGTCCTCCTGGAAGCCCATCCGCAGCATCTCGTCGGCCTCGTCCAGCACCAGGAAGCGCAGCGCCGACAGGTCGAGGGTCTTCTTCTCGAGGTGGTCGATCACCCGGCCGGGCGTACCGACCACGACCTGGGCACCGCGCCGCAGCCCGGACAGCTGCAGGCCGTATCCCTGACCGCCGTAGATCGGTAGCACCTGCAGACCGGGCAGGTGGTGGGCGTACTTGCCGATCGCCTCGGACACCTGCAGCGCGAGCTCGCGGGTCGGGGCCAAGATCAGGGCCTGCGTCCGGCGGTCGCTCGGATCGATATGGGCCAGCAACGGCAAGGCGAACGCCGCCGTCTTGCCGGTGCCGGTCTGGGCCAGACCGACCACGTGCCGGCCTTCCAGCAACGCCGGAATCGTGGCGGCCTGGATCGGCGAGGGTGTCTCGTAACCGACCTCGGTCAATGCCCGCAGAAGGGGCTCTGGCAATCCGAGGTCGGCGAAGGATTTTTCGTTGTTTTCAGCGCTGCTCATCGCCTACCAATCTAGCCGACCGGAGCCCGGTCGCCGACCAGACAACGGCCGCGCAGCCGGGCCGCGACCGGTTCAGCGGAGCCGAACGGCCAGGTTCAGCAGGCGAGTCGTCTGCCCGGTGGAGAAGTTGTCGTCACTGATCAGGCTCAGCCCGGCCAGGCCGAACACGTCCGGTGTGGTGAATGCCATGCCTTCGAAGTTGTCGAGCAACGGGTTGGTCTGGGCCTCCTTGGCCGGCGCACCGAGCGACGGGCACGCCACCAGGTCGGCCAGCAGTCGCTTGGAGACGAACGCCGAACCCGATGCCGTCGACAGGTTCCCGATCGAACTCACGTCGCGGGCATGGCTGAGTCCGCTGACCTGGTACAGCGACACGGCGTTCCCGGTGGCCACGTCGAAGGATGCCTCCTCGACTACGAACGAGTCATCGGAGTAGGCCGCCACCTCGGGCACCCGCTGGCCAGTCTCGGTGTGATAGCCGATCTGCTTGCTCAGCCGGTAGTTGCCATGCCGGTCGCGGTCATAGACCAGGAAACGGTGTGCGGTGGCGTCGCCGGTCGCCGAGACGTCCCCGGACAGCGCACCCTCCATCGCGGCGATGATCCGGTCGCCGGACGGGGTGATGGTGAGTCCTTCCAGCGTGGCGTTCGAGGTGGCCTGGCCGGCCGGACCGACCGCGAACCGGGCCGGCACGTCCAGGCTGGATTTCTGCACCCCGTCCCGACCGAAGATCCGGATGGACGGCTCGGTCTCCGAGCTGATCAGGAAGTCACCGTCGGGCAGTACCGCCAAGCCCTCGTTGTCCGCCGTCATCCCGTTGTAGGGCGTGCCATCCGGTTGCTTGAGCACCAAGGGGTCGCGCACCACCGCCGGTGCGGCCAGGTTACGGAAGAACCAGATCCGAGAGGGGTCGCTGGCGTGGTTGTCCACCGCCGACACCCAGGCCCCGGACCGGCGGTCGTAGGCCAAGGAGGACAGGCCGCCGAGTTCGGTGCCGTGATAGTTCAGCTTGTCCAGGGCGTCGGAATACCCGAGGGCGACCGCGCTCGGCGGGCAGCTCCTCACCACCGGAGCCGGCCGCGGGCGCGACTGCGCTTGAGCTGCCGACGGCGCGACCAGGCCGAGCACCAGCGCGGTGCCGGTAACATAACCGAGAATGCTGCTCTTCATGCGGTTTTCACCCTTCCCGATAAGCCCAATCTCTATATCAGCCTAGACCGCCGAGGTGACCGGCAGGCGTCCGATGGATGACCGCTAGGACCGGCGCTCGTCCCTCAGCAGGGTCAGCACCCCGTCGGACAAATGCCATTCGGCATCGCAGACGTCGGCGGCCTCCGGATCATGGGTGGCCACCAGCACGCCGGCGCCGCGGGCCGCCTCGGCCCGGAGCAGGGCCATCACCCGAACCCGGTTGCCGGCGTCGAGCTCGCTGGTCGGCTCGTCAGCCAACAGGAACCGGCCCTGCTCGGCCAGCCCGCGGGCGACCGCGACCCGCTGCTGCTGACCACCGGACAGCTCCTCCAGCAGTTGGCCGCCGGCCTCGTCCAGGCCGACCGCCCGCAGCGCCGCGTCCGCCCGACCGTGGGCATCCACGATCCGGGGCCGGGCCGAGACCAGCGGCACGGCCACGTTCTCCAGTGCGGTCAGCACCCGCAACAGCGCATTGCCTTGTGGAATAAGCACGATCCCCTGGGCGACCGCGTGGTCCCGATCGGTCAGCGGCACACCGTCGAGCTCGACGGTGCCGGCCGCCACCGGATACAGACCGGCCAGCGCGTTGAGCAGCGAACTCTTGCCGGCACCGGACGGCCCGGTGACCGCGACCAGCTCGCCCGGAGCCAACGTCAACGATGCCTCCTGGACGGCGGTCACCGCTCCGAACCGAACGCTGATCGTCCGGGCCGCCAGCAGGCCGCGCGTCGCCGAATCCCCTGGCGTGGGCAGAACATCCGGTGTCGACGGGGTCATCGGGCACCACCGCGCGGGTCCAGCAGGACCGTGCCATCCGGATTCAGCTGGACCCGCAACAGGGTTCCGGCCGGCACCTGTTCCCGGACGTCGGGCGGCAGTTGGATCGAACCGTCCCGGCCGACCACCGCGAAATCCTGCCCACCGCGCCCCTCGGCCCCGATCCGGCCGTCCCGGATGGTGATGGTCCGCGCCATCCGGGCCGCCACCTCGGGGTCGTGGGTCACGGTGATCACGGTGGTCCCGACCCGGCGGTTGATCGCGGCCAGGGCGTCCAATACCTCGTCCCGGTACTCGTGATCGAGCTGGCTGGTGGGCTCGTCGGCCAGCAGCAACCCCGGCATCGCCGCCATTCCGACCGCGACCGCCAGCCGTTGCAACTGCCCCGGGGTCAGTTCGGCCAGGCTCTGCTCGGCCCGGTCGGCCAGTCCGAGCAACTCGAGGACCTCCTCAGGCTCGGGTAACTCCTGCATGCCCTTGGACCGCGCCGCGGCCTGGGCGAAGGCGACGTTCTGGATCGGGCTGGCAAAACCGAGCAGGTTGCGCCCGGCGCCCTGCAGGACGGTGCCGACCTCGACCGCCCGCAACCAGTCCAGTTCCGATTCTTCCAAGGATGCAAGGTCATACTCGCCCACCCGCAGCCGGCCGGCGCTGGGCCGCTGCAACCCGGCCAGCAAGGTGATCAGGGTCGACTTGCCCGATCCGGACGGACCGAGCAGGCCCACCATCTGCCCGGGCGAGACCTCCAGGTCGACGCTGGTCAGTGCGACCACGTCGTTGCCCTCGAGCCGGTAGATGTGCACCAGACCGTGGGCCGACACCGCCAGTCCCGCCATCAGGCACCGGCCCTGAGGCGGTCCGGACCGATCCGCCGCTGGATCACGAATGCACTGAGCAACGCGGCCAGAACGAGCACGACCAGCACCGCCGCCACCGCGATCAGGACCGGCAGCCAGGCCGTGTCGTAGCGCGGGGCCGGCACCGTCGGGGTGTCGATGAACAGCGGCACTGCCGGCAAGGCCAGCCGAGCCCCCACCAGACCGACAACGATGCCGAGGCCGGATGCGAACAGCACCGCCAGCAGTTGCTCGACCCGGACACCCCGCAGGATCCACCGGCGCCGCACCCCGATCAGTCGCAACGCGGCCAGGTCGTAGCTGCGGGAGTCCTGCGTCGTGTAGGCCGCGATCACAATCATCAGCGCCGCGATCATTGCGGCCAGCACGGCGGTGGCCAGGGCGGCCCGGATAGCCCAGGACGGAGGTGATTGATCATATCCTCGCTGCACATTCGTGATCGTGTCCCGCCCGGTGATCTGGATGCCTGCTCGGGACAGGCCTTGGACCAGTGCGGCCTCCCTGGCCGGGTCGGACCGGGCCAACCACACCGACGGGGTGCTGTTGGTGAGCACCGGCAGGGTGGCCGCGATCGACAGGTCAAGGTTCACCAGCACCGTGCCCGCCCCGAACCGGGGCGCGAACGAGATCGATCCGACCGGCTGACAGCCGGCGGTGTTGCCGTCGACGCCGTGGATCGACAGCACCGAATCACTCGGCCCGGACGGCGCATCCCCGGCCGCCGGACCGGCCAACAGACAGGGCAGGTTGACCGGGACGTCCAGGTGTTGCAGCGTCGCCCCGCTGCCACTGCTGACCGCCGTCAACTGGAGCGCGTCCCCGGCCGAGGCTGTGAACCGGATGCTGGCCGCGGTCCCGGCGGCCGCCGCGGCTGCCTCGGAGTTCTGCCAATCGGTTGCCGCACCGAGCGAAACCGGCTTCAGGTCCGAGCCGGTACCGGCCGACAACCCGAGCAGCCGCAGCGAGATCGCGGCACCGGTGAAGTCGCCGACCGCGCGGATCACCTCGATCCGCCGCAGCACACAACCCTGCGCGCAGCCCCCGATACCAGCGGTCGAGGAGTGCGGCGCCGACGAGGTGACCACAGGCAGGATCGCGTTCGTACTGGCTCCATCGGGTAATTCGACTTCGAGCGACAGCGACACCGGCTGGGGCTTGGTCACCGCACCCGGATCGTTGCCGCGGATCGACACCTGATCGGTCCGTACCTGCAGGCGATTGCCGCGCAGCCGGATCGGCGCCGGAGCGTTCGCCGGGCTCAGTCGATCGATCGTGCCCGCGCTCGGGGTGTCGCGGCCCGAGCCCCACCGCGCGATCCGGGCGAACGCCGCCGGCTCGACCGCCAGCACCGGCGTGTCACCGCCGTCCGGCCGCTGCAGGATCACCGGCGTCGCAAAATCACCCGACGGATCAAGCTGTTTCACGGTGGTGCTGAACTGGGCCGCGTTCTCGGCCGAGGCGGTGAGCACCACCGGCGCCCCGACCTGGGCCTCGGCCCTGGCCCGGCGATTGGCGGCTGAGACGTACTGCTGATCGACCGCCGACACCAACAGGGCCACCGCGACACAGACCAGCGTCACCACCCGCCGGATACCCGGTCGTCGAGCGGCCTGGAGCGCGGCCAGGGCCCAGGACATCCGCCCCTGCCACAGGGCTCGGGCCCCGATCCGGCGGGTGAGCAGCACCAGCAGCCGGCTCAGGATCAGACCGGCCACGATCGCGATCAGGCTCGGGGTGATCAGCGAGATCGCCGAGTGCTTATCACCGGTGAGGGCCACCAGCACGCCGGCCAGCGCGGCTACGCCGAGGGCGACCTCGGCCACGCCCAGTCGCAGCCCCGAACGTTGACCGGAGACCGAGCGCAACAGCTGGCCGATCGGTTGGGCCGCGGTCCGTCGGGCCAAGGCCACCGCGATCGCCAGTTCGGCCAGGGCCACCGCGACCGCCGCGGCCAGGGCCGGCCAGCGCAGTTCGGTCGGAGTGCCGGCCGGCAGCCAGCCGGCCACCGCCAGCGCGCAGGCCAGCCAGGCCACCGCGACGCCGGGGACGAACGCCAGCCCGACCACGACGCCGACCTCGCCGATGAACAGCCGGGCCGCGCCGCGGCGGGACCGCCCGCGCAACCGGGCCAGGCCGATCTCGGCCCGGCGTTGATCGACACCGACCGCGAGCACGAGGCCGAGGACCACCAGCACCACCAGGGCTAGTTGGACGGCCAGCGTCGGAATGATCAGCCGGGTCTGATGCCGGCCGGTGTCGGCGGTCTTCAACAAGTCGATCAGCCTGGACTGGACCTGACCCCGAGCCGGGTCACCGTTGGGGTGCGCGGCGTCGATCCGGGCCTGGATCCGGTTCAGCGCACCGAGCAGCCGCGCGCTCTGATCCACCCCGATGGTGGTTGAAGACACCGGCAGTTCCTCGGTGTAACTGAACGGCGACGTGGTACCGGAGTTGGCCCCGTTGTGGGCCGCCTGCAGGAACTGCACTCCGGCCGGGGTGACGAACATGGCGTCGGCCACGAGCAGATCCGGCACGGCATCACCCTGGGGCACCCGTCGGATGCCGGCCGCGGAGGAGAACGCGTGATCGAACCAGTAGTTGCCACTCGGATCGAACGGTTCGTACAGCCCGGCGACATGCATGACGCCGATCCGGTAGCCGGCGCTGCCACCCTGGCCGGTCAGGTCCACGGCCGCACCGACGCTCAGCTTCAACGCCTTTGCGCTACTGACGCTCATGAGCACCTGGGCCCCGGCCGTGGGACAGGTGCCGGCAGTGATCCTCAGGTGGGCGCACACGTCGTCCCGGGCCACCAGCTGGGCCTGGAACGGGACCGCGCCGGCAGCTGACACCGTGGTCGTCAGGCCGGCCACCGGGGTGCCGAACAGCCGGGCGTCGGTCCCGGACGGCAGATATGCCGCGGCCTCGGCGGCGGTGCCGCCCTGGATCGTGACGCCCCGGTCGGCGGTACTCACTCCGGACAACTGGGACCGCACGGCGGCCTGTTCGACCGCCCGTTCATAGATCGGCCCGGCGGCGCAGGCTGCGATGGCCAGCATCGACAGCACCAGCAAGAGCGCCGACTGCGCCCGCCGCGACCGCAACGCCCGCAGGGACAGGCCGCGAGCCGTCATCGGTGCATCATCGCCTGGACGCTATCGAACTTGCCCCGACTTGTCCTCCTTCCGGCCCAGGTCCGCCCCGAGCTGCGGTCGGATCGGATGGCCTAGATTTAGCAGCCGTGACCGCCGACCACCCGACCATCCTCGCCACCTCGGGTGGCGCCGTGCCCGACCAGCGCTTGCGTTGGCGGGTGGGGCCCCTGACCGACTACGCGATCGAACTGTCCGGCGGCACCGGCGCACCGAAGGTCTGCTTCGTCGGTACCGCCTGCGGTGACAACCCCGATCTGATCCGATGCTTCTACGAGGCGGCGATCGCGCGGGGGCTGCGGCCGAGTCACCTGTCGCTGTTCACGATGCCCAACGTCGAGGACATCACCGCTCACCTGCTCGACCAAGACGTGATCTGGGTCTGGGGCGGCAGCGTGGCCGGGCTGCTGGCGATGTGGCGGCTGCACGGGGTGGACGAGGCGATGCGGCTGGCCTGGCAGGCCGGCGTCGTGCTGACCGGCGTCTCGGCCGGCTCGATCTGCTGGCACACCGGCGGCACCACCGACTCCTTCGGGCCGGCACTGCGCCCGATTACCACCGGGCTCGGGCTCGTCCCGTTCTCCAACGGCGTGCATCACGACGGCGATGACCAGCGGCGGCCGTTGTTGCACCGACTGATCGGCGACGGCACCTTGCCCGACGGCTACGCCACCGATGACGGCACCGGAGTGCTCTACCGCGGCACCGAGTTCGTCGAGGCAGTGACCGAACTACCTGACAAACACGCCTATCGGCTCAGCCGAAACGCCGATGGCACCGTGACCGAAGAGCGCCTTCCGACCAGGCTGCTGTGACCTCGCCGGCCAATCTGGGCGACCAGGCCGAACAGCTCGGCTCGGACCCGGACGAGCTGTACGAGGCCTTCGCCGACTGGGCCGGTGGCACCGGGGTCGAGTTGTACCCGCATCAGGTCGAGGCGCTCATCGAACTGCTCTCCGGGGCCAACGTGATCCTGGCCACGCCGACCGGATCGGGTAAGTCGCTGGTGGCCACCGGGGCCCACTTCGCCGCGCTGGCGCAAGGCAGACGCAGCTTCTACACCGCTCCGATCAAGGCGCTGGTCAGCGAGAAGTTCTTTGCCCTGTGCGCGGTGTTCGGGACCCAGCGGGTCGGCATGCTCACCGGCGATGCCAGCGTGAACCCGACCGCGCCGATCATCTGCTGCACGGCCGAGGTGCTGGCCAACGTGGCGCTGCGCGAGGGGCCGGCGGCCGACATCGGCGTCGTGGTGATGGACGAGTTCCACTACTACGGCGATCCGGACCGCGGCTGGGCGTGGCAGATTCCCCTGCTGGAACTGACCAATTGTCAATTCCTGCTGATGTCGGCCACGCTCGGTGACGTCAGTTTCTTCCGCGACGACCTGACTCGCCGCACCCAACGCGACACCGCCGTCGTGGCCGGTGTCGAACGCCCGGTGCCGTTGTTCTACTACTACCGGCTGGCCGGGCTGCAAGAGACGGTGCTGGAGCTGATCGAGACCCACCAGTCCCCGGTCTACGTCGTGCACTTCACCCAGGCCTCGGCCATCGAACAAGCCCAGGCGCTCACCAGCATCAAGGTGGCCAGCCGCGAACAGCGTGACCAGATCGCCGAGACCATCGCGCATTTCCGGTTCCGGACCGGGTTCGGCAAGACCCTGAACCGCTTGATCCGACACGGCATCGGAGTCCACCACGCCGGCATGCTGCCCAAGTACCGGCGGCTGGTGGAGCAGTTGGCCCAGGGCGGTTTGCTCGAGGTCATCTGCGGCACCGACACCCTGGGCGTCGGCATCAATGTGCCGATCCGCACAGTGGTGCTGACCTCGCTGAGCAAGTACGACGGCCAGCGCACCCGGCAGCTGCAGGCCCGGGAGTTCCACCAGATCTCCGGCCGGGCCGGGCGGGCCGGCTTCGACACCGCCGGCACCGTCGTGGTGCAGGGGCCCGAGCACGAGATAGAGAACGCCAAGCTGCTGGCCAAGGCTGGTGACGATGAGAAGAAGCGCAAGCGGGTGCAGCGCAAAAAGGCCCCCGAGGGGTTCGTGTCCTGGTCCCAGAACACTTCCGAGAGGCTGCAGCAGGCCGAACCCGAGCCGCTCACCTCACACTTCGCCGTGACCCCGTCGCTGGTGCTCAATGTGCTGGCTCGACAAGGGGATCCGGTGCAGGCGATGCGCCGGTTGCTCACCGACAACCACGAACCGTTGAATGTGCGCAAGCACGTCCGGTCGGCGATCCAGATCTATCGCTCGCTGTTGACCGCCGGTGTGATCGAACGGCTGCCCGAACCGGATGCCGACGGCCGCACGATCCGGCTCACGGTGGACCTGCCGGCCAACTTCGCACTGAACCAGCCGCTGTCGACCTTTGCCCTGGCTGCGCTCGAACTTCTCGATCCAGCGGGCGAGCAGTACGCCCTCGATGCGCTGTCGGTCATCGAATCGACGCTGGACGATCCAAGGCAGATTCTGATGGCCCAGCAGTCCCAGGCCCGGGGCGAGGCAGTGGCGGCGATGAAGGCCGACGGCATCTCCTACGAGGAGCGGATGCAACTGCTGGAGCAGGTGACCTATCCCAAGCCGCTGGCCGAACTGCTGGAGGCGGCGTTCACCACCTATCGGCAGGGACATCCGTGGCTGCTCGGTCAGGAGCTGTCCCCGAAGTCGGTGGTCCGGGACATGTACGAGCGGGCCATGACATTCAGCGAATACGTCGCCTTCTACGGCCTGAACCGGTCCGAGGGGCTAGTGCTGCGGTACCTGTCCGACGCCTACCGCACGCTGCACTCCGGCGTGCCGGCCGCAGCGCAGACCGAAGAACTGAGCGACCTGACCGTCTGGCTCGGGGAGCTGGTCCGCCAGACCGACTCGAGCCTGCTGGACGAGTGGGAGCAGCTGGCCGAGCCCGACCCCGAGCAGCCCGATCGGGAGGTCGCGCCACCGAGCCGGGAGCTGTCGGACAACACCCGGGCCTTCACCATCCTGATCCGCAACGCGATGTTCCGGCGGGTCGAATTGGCGGCCCGGTCGGCCTACGCCGAACTGGCCGCGCTCGACGACGGCTGGGACGAGGCGACCTGGCGGGAGGCCCTGGGCGAGTACTACGCCGAGTACGACCGGATCGGGATCGGCCCGGTGGCCCGCAGCCGGGAGCTCTTCCAGCTGACCCCGGGTGCCGGGGTCTGGTCGGTCCGGCAGGTCCTCGACGACCCGGCCGGGGACCGTGATTGGGCCATCACCGCCGAGGTCGACGTGGCCGCCAGCAATGCCGGTGGCGAAGCGGTAATTCGACTGCTCGACGTCGCCCCGGCGTGACACTTCGTCTAGTCCACTTGCAGTCACTTGCACGAAATGACCCGTCCTCAGAACGAGGTACATTCCGTCCACGACCGGATCTGGCGTTTACGCAAATAGATTGACCGGGCTATTTCGGTGCCATTTCTCGGGACACGAATGAAACCTGATGCGTGGCGATCGAGGTGACCTGCGCCGGCATCCGGACCCGCGACCGCTGGCCAAGGCCGTCATCGGCTTCGAGGTGGAGCAGCCGGACCGGATCACCGGCCGTGGGACGCTGCGCTTCAGCCCGGCAGCACCGGTCAGGCCGATGCCCCGTTGGCCTGGGCCCGAGCCAGGTCGCGCCGGACACCGGCCCGGATTCGCTTGACCTCGCGCTGCATGTCCGGCCAGTCGGGTTCGGCGGCGAGGCCGACCAGGAAGATCCGCCAGAACTCCTCCAGCCGGGCGTCCAGGTCCTGCCGTGCGGTCAGGATCTCCGAAACATGCTGGATGCCGAAGAACGATCCGACCAAGGACCGGGCTGCCGCCGCCGGCATCACCCCGGCGCGCAGCAGGCCGTCCCGGCGAGCCCGGTTGAACATGGTCTGCAGTTGCGCGATCCAGCCCACGAAGGGCGTCGGCATGTCGGCATTGACCAGACCACGCTCGAAGGACAGCCGGATGCCGGCGGTGACCAGGATGTCGTCGCGGAACCGGGCACCGACCTCGTAGGTCAGCGCGACGATCGCGGCCAGCGGGTCCCGGGAATGCGCTCCGACGGCCGCCACGACCGCCGGCCACTGCCGGAACTGCTCTTCCACGACCGCGACCGCGAGGGCTTCCTTGCTCGGAAAATGGAAATAGACAGCGCCCTTGGTGACGCCGGCCTCATCGACTATGTCGTTCATGCTGGCAGCGAGAAACCCGGTACGGGCAAATACCTCGGCCGCTGCGTTCAGCACCCGCGCGCGGGTCAGTACCGCGCGTTGCTGCATTGGCACGCCATAAGCCTTTCGCTCTCGTGAATGGCGAAAGTCTAGCGGTTACGGGTGAGCCTGAGGGCGGCGACGAGGAATTGCCCGAATTGATTACACATTCGAAAAGACCGCTTGGTCGGTTTACTTTGCCTCTTACGACAGCTAGTCTTTTGTCAGCGGCGCGCGGAGAAAGGTCAACTCCTGCAGCGCCGCGCTTACTTTATCTGGGCATATGTCCGATTCCGCGGGACCGCTCCTGTCATCTACCTCTCAAGCAGACGTCTTCCGTGAGCCTCAACCGCCGGCCGGGTGTTCTCATCGAAGCCGGTTACCGTGATGGCCGGTCTGCTCTGCCGGCCGAGCCGTCCGACCAGCGCTCCCGATCCGACCAGCCGGAGTTCCTCAGTGACCGATCAGCCCGCAGGCCCGGGGCCGTCCCGGCGGCGGTTCCTCAGCTCGGCCGGGCTCCTTCTCGGGGGCGCCGCCGCCGGTGGTGGCACGGGATACGCCCTCGCTGACCGGTCGCAGCACGCCACCTCGACCGGTGCGTCCGGACCGGCCGGCTTCATGCCGGTGCCCTTCGAGGGGACGCATCAACCCGGCATCACCGATCGCCAGCCGGCCGCGCTGCGCTTCCTGGCCCTGGACCTGACCCGAACGGCCGAGACCAAGGACGGCCTACGTACCGTTCTGCAGGGGTTGTCAGAGACCGCCCGAAGGTCGATGACCGGGCAGTGGGTGGCCGGTGCCGACGGTATCGCCACGAATCTCCGTCCGGCCGGGCTGACGGTGAGCATCGGAATCGGGGCCACCGGATTGGCCAAGGCCGGCTTCGCCGTGCCGGCTGAGCTCGCGCCGCTGCCGGCGTTCAGCACTGATCGACTGCAACCGGCCCGTACCGGTGGTGACCTGGGCCTGCAGGTCTGCAGCGAAGATCCGATGGTGGCCGCGGCAACCGCCCGGGCGTTGCTGCGCGCGGTGTCCGGCTCCGCGCGGTTGCGCTGGTCGCAGACCGGGTTCCTGCGCAGCCGCGACGCCGCGGTCGATGCCGACGCCACGCCGCGCAACCTGATGGGTCAACTCGACGGCACGGACAACCCGACCGGCAGCCGACTCGGCCTGGCGGTCTGGGTGCCGGCCGGCGTCGGGCCGACCTGGATGACCGGCGGAACCTATCTGGTGTGCCGCCGGATCCGGATGTTGCTCGACTCCTGGGAGAAGCTGGCCGTGGCGGCCCAGGAGGCCGTGATCGGCCGGCGCAAGGACACCGGCGCGCCACTCACCGGACAGCAGGAACACGATAACCCGGTGTTCGCCGCCACGGTCGACGGAAGGCCGGTCATCCCGGCCGATGCCCACATCCGGTTGACGCACCCGTCGAACAACGCCGGGGCGACCATGCTTCGACGAGGATTCTCATACGACGACGGCATGAACTCCACCGGTGAGCTCGATGCCGGACTGTTCTTCCAGGCTTTCCAGACCGATCCGCACCGGGTCTTCGTTCCGATCCAACGCCGGCTCAGCGCATCCGATGCGCTGTCGGCGTTCCTCAGCCACGAGGGCTCGGCGGTGTTCGCGTTCCCGGGTGGCGCCAGCGCGGGTGGCTTCGTCGGCGAGCAGCTGTTCTGACCGCTACCCATCG
>CAZZZW010000087.1:0-13758 GCA_964658795.1 Phormidium nigroviride PCC 7112 | reverse complement strand
CAGGAGGTGGCTGAGTCGACCCCGGGCCGGGTGCTCGACCTCGGTGCCGGCGAGGGCGCGGATGCGATCTGGTTGGCCCGGCGCGGCTGGCAGGTGACCGCGGCCGATGTCTCGGCGGTGGCCCTCGACCGCGCCCGGGCGGATGCCGAACAGGCCGGTGTGATCGACCGAATCTCGTTCGTCGCGGTCGACTTCACCGCTGACTTCCCGGCCGGCCGGTTCGACCTGGTGTCGGCCCACTTCCTGCACTCGTTGTTCGAGTTCCCTCGGGCCCTGGTGCTACGCAGAGCCGCGGCCGCGGTAGCACCCGGTGGCCGGCTGCTGATCGTCGATCACGGAGCCGCGCCACCGTGGTCCAACCACCGCCACGACTCCTTCCCGACCGCCACCGAGGTCTACGACAGCCTGGAGCTGGAGCCGGCGGACTGGGACCCCCCGCTGCTGGAGGCCCGAACCCGAACCGGGACGGGACCGGATGGGCAGACCGCGGAACTGGTCGACAATGTGATTGCGGTCCGGCGCCGGAGTTGAGCGGGTCCGTGGGGCGGTCGATACTCGAGCTGTGAAGTGGGTCGTGCCGGGGTCAGCGGTCGCAGTCCTGCTGGCCGGCTGCGCCGGGTCGCCCCGGCCGGCCGCCGACCGGGCGGTCCACCCCGGTGCGAACGTCACGGCAACGGCGTCCGGTGCTCAGACGCTGGCCGACCCGATCTTCCGGCTGCCCGCACGCACCGCGATCCCGAAGCCGTCGCTGCCACGAGCCTCGATGCCACCGAACTCAGATGCGGCCATCGCCGGATGTCCTTTGTTCCCAGCCGATAACGCCTGGCGTCAGAACGTCAGCGCGCTACCACTGAATTCACATTCGGCGGCCTGGGTGGCCAGTATCGGCACCGGCGGATTTCTGCACCCCGACTTCGGCTCGGACCCGTCCTACGGCATTCCGTACAGCGTGGTGCCAGTTGCCCAGTCATCGGTGCCGATCACGTTCACCGCCTACGGCGACGAGAGCGATCCGGGGCCGTATCCGATCCCGGTCACGGCCAAGGTCGAGGCCGGCGGCGACGCTCATGTGCTGGTCGCCTCGGCCAATTGCCACCTCTATGAGCTGTACGGCGCCGCGCGCCGAGGCAATGGCTGGACGGCGCAGTCGGGGGCGGTGTTCGATCTGCGCTCGGATGCGCTGCGACCGGCCGGATGGACGTCGGCCGATGCCGCCGGACTGCCGATCCTGCCGGGGCTGGTGCGTCCGGACGAGATCGCGGCCGGTCACATCGACCACGCCCTGCGCTTTACCATTTCCAAGAGCCAGCGGGGCTACATCAGCCCGGCCACGCATGCGGCCGGATCGACGCAGTCCGCGGACGTGCCACCGATGGGCGCTCGGTTCCGGCTCAAGGCATCGTTCGACCTCAGCCACTACACCGGCGCGTCCCGGATCATCCTGCAGGCCTTGAAGACCTACGGCATGTTCGTGGCCGACAACGGCTCGAACTGGTATCTGTCCGGGGCGACCGACGCCGGCTGGAACGACGACGACCTGAACCAGCTCAAGCACGTGCCCGGATCGGCCTTCGAAGCGGTGAACAGCGGCCCGGTGCACCCCGGCTAGCCGGGTTCGGCCAACGCTTCGCGCCATTCTGCAGCGTGTGCTCGCCGGGCGACGACGGCCGCTCCACGGCGGCCGCGGCGAGGGTGTCCCCGGCGTCGGCTAGCGTCGGCAACCGTGATCGATGTGCTGCCCACCGACCTGCTCGGCCACTGGTCGCTGCGGCGGCGGCTGGCCGATCGGCGGGCCGGCGCGATCGGACGGGTCACCGGAACGCTCGACCTGACTCTGGACGGCGACCGGATTCGTTGGTTCGAACGAGGCGTTCTCGATTGGGGCGGCCGGGCATTCGAGGTCCATCGCGAACTGCGCATCGTGCCCGAGGACGAGGGCAACTGGACAGTCTGTTTCAGCGATGGACGGCCGTTTCATCCATGGAATCCGGGTCGAGCGGTGGAACATCCGTGCCGGGCAGACCTGTACCGCGGGCTGGTCGCGGTCGACCGGGGCCAGACCCGGCTGCGGGTGCACTGGGACGTCAGCGGGCCGGCCAAGGACCAGCGCATCATCAGCCGCTGCCACCGGCTCTGACCGCCGACCCGACCTGGTAACCGGCCAGGAACAGAAGGAGAATCCGCAGATGACGGTTGAGCCGATCTGGGTGACCGTGTTCGCCGACGGGCCGTTCGGGGGCAATCCGTGCCCGGTGGTGTTCGATGCCGATGACCTGTCGACGGCCCAGATGCAGGCGCTGGCCTACCGGTACGGCGCGGAGACCGCTTTCGTCCTGACGCCGGGACCGGAGGCCGACGTTCGGCTGCGCTATTTCGTCCCGCTGCACGAGATGTCGATGTGCGTCCATGCCACCGTGGCCACTTCGGTATTGCTGGCCGAGACCGGTCGGGTTGCGACGAATCCTCTTACCCTGCAGACCGAACTCGGGTCGTTGACGGCCACCGTAGACCCGAGTTCGATGGCCGCAGTGGTGTCGCAATTTCCCCCGGTGCTCCAGGCCCCGGTCCAGGACTGCAGCGCGGTGCTGGCTGCCCTCGGGATCACCGCGGCCGAAGTTGACGGCTCGATCGGACCGGTGCAGGCGGTGTCGACGGCCCGCTCCAAGCTGATGATCCCGGTGCGCAGTGAAGCCGTCCTGGACGGTCTCGAGCCGGACTTCGAGCGGCTCTGGCAGATCTGTGAGGGTCTCAATGTGACCGGATTTTACCCTTTCAGCATCGAGAACAACTCGATCGCTGCCCGGCAGTTCCCGTTGCGGGCCGGCTACCCGGAGGACCCGGCCACCGGGGTGGCGGCCTGCGCCCTCGGCGCCTATCTGACCACGCACACGACGGCGGCACCCGGCTGGCACCTGTGGTCGATCCATCAGGGCCGGGCGATGGGCCGGCCATCGCTGATCGTGGCCGAGTCCCTGGTCGGAACCGACGGCGCGATCACGCGGACCCGGGTCGGCGGCCCGGTCCGGCACGGTGCGGAAACCTTGTAGGTCGCGGGCGTGGAAATCGGTCAGGCCGCGGCCGAAAGTGGCCAGAATCCGGTCTTGTGTGGCGTTCGGCGGGCCATCTATGTTGGGGCAGCTAAATCCCCCTTTCCGGCATATTCCGCCCATGGATGCTGCCGCCCTTCGAAGGAGCCGCCCGATGGTCAAGGTCCTGCGCGCATCACGTCGAACCCGAATCGGGTTGGGGGTGTTGATCGGTGCCCTGCTGACCCCGTTCGTGCTGTCCGCGTCGGCCGAAGCCGCCAGCGGGCTTGGTTCCGGGGGACGGCTGAACAGTGGCGGCCAGATCGCCGCGGGCGCCTACACGCTGGAGATGCAGACGGACGGCAACCTGGTCGAGTACCACGGCTCGTCGGTCGTGTTCTCCAGTAACACCGCGGGTCAGCCCGGCAACTACCTGATCATGCAGACCGACGGCAACCTGGTCGTCTACTCCGCCGGCGGCGCCTGGAAGTGGCAGACCGCCACCAACGGTCACGCAGGCTCGCGACTGGCGATCCAGACCGACGGCAACGTCGTGGTCTACTCCAGTGGCGGCACTGCGCTGTGGGCCCAGAGTTGGCGGCAGAGCGCGTCCGGCGCCCAGGCCTACGCCACGCAGAGTTTTGTCCACTACGGCTGGGCGTCCTCGCAGAACACCTACCTGGTCGAGTTGTGGAACCGGGAGAGCAACTGGCGCTGGAACGCCGACAATGCCTCGTCCGGCGCGTACGGCATCCCGCAGGCGTTGCCGGCCAGCAAACTCGCCGCCAACGGCCCGGACTGGCAGACCGACGGGCAGACCCAGGTTGCCTGGGGCCTGGACTACATCCACTCCGTGTACGGCAACCCGCAGGCCGCGTGGGCCCACGAGGAGTCCTACGGTTGGTACTAGCGCTCTGCCGCGCTCGCTTCTTCGACGGTGAGCTCAGCGGCGGGGTCGGCCTCGAGCCGGGCGTCCGGGATGACGTCGCCGCTGAGCACCGAGCGTCCGTAGGTGCCGTCGTCCAAGCGCTGTAGCGCCCGCTCGATGGCGGCCAGCTTGTCCCGCAATCCCGCGGCGACGGCCTCGTCGACCGCCTGCGCGTCCAAGGCCGGGGCCGGATCGGCGATGTCGCCGGTTTCGGCCTTGGCCTCGTGATCTTGGGTCTGATCGGTCCCGACCTCGCCGAGCAGGCGTTGCACTTCGGCCTGGGAAGCGGTCAGCAGTTCTCGGGCCCGGTCGGAGTCCATGTGGTCGCCTTTCGTCGCTGGGTGGTCATCCAGCATGGCAGTACCTCGGGACGGGCGGAACGCCGGTCCAGGTTGACCGCAGGCGGGCCGGCAATTCGGCGATCCCTCGTCCGCTGCGCGTGCGCCTGGCCGCTACGGCACCTCCTACGGCTGCGGTTTCACCTGGCAGGGACCGGGCCCACCGTTCTGTGGTTTCCGGGTCTACCGCTCGACCGACCTGACCCGGTGGACCTCGGCTTCCGGGAGAACGGCGACCAGAGCGCCTGGGCCGACAACGTGACGGTTCTACAGCAATGACGGTGGTGGCACCTGGCGGCCGGGGCCGGTCGCGACCCGCACAGCCGCGCCGTGGTCGTCCGACCTGGCCCATGGCGCGCGAGATTAGCACCGTTCTCGGTGGCGTGGTGGCGTTTGACGATCTAGAAGATGGTCTGTCCGAATTCGGCGAAACCTGCGGACAAGATGCGAAATCGGTGTGAAGCTAAGCGGGCGATGGCGGCCACCCCCAGTGTCACCGGATCGGCGTCGCAACCCCGTTTCCCCCTTCAGGATCAAGGAGTCAAGGATGACCCAAGCACCCGTCGCCACCGAGCAGGCGTTCAAGGCCGACTTCAACCAGGTCGGCGCGCTGATCGGTGGCACCACCCTCGCCATGACGCTGGCCTTCGAGCCGGCCGAACTCGGCAAGTGGACCGCGTCCGGATCGGCCAAGCTGACCCGCGGCTCGACCAACCCGCCGCTGGACCTGGATTTTCCGATGGTCGGCGAGCTGACCTTCAACCCGACCAGCCAGGAACTGCCGAAGCAGTACAACCTGGACCTGCACAGCGAATTCCCGGACGGCCGGGTCGGCATCGGCCTGTCGGTGCGGCTGACCGAACTCAGCGAGATGCCGCCCTCGGTCGCGGCCAAGCTGACCTGGACAGGCGAGTACACCTGGCTGCAGGGACCGCCGGTGACCGTCGATGACGTGACGGTCGAGATGACCAACCTCAGCCTCTGATCGAGCACGGCCTCTGATCGAACATGGCGTGCGAGGCGACTACCAGTCCGGGCCGCGGGCGAGCCTGATCGCGCCCTCGGCCCGGCTTGGGTCGATCACCTTTCCCTTTTGTTTGACGACGAGAATGCCCTGGCCGACGAGGTCGAAGGCGACTTCCCGCGCGGTGGCCATCAGCGACCGCCAGTCGGCACCACCGGCGATCCGGGCCGCGTCACTCGGACAGATGGTCGACTCGGCCGCTCGGTGTCGCAGCAGTGTCCGCATCGCCGCGGCCAGCCGAGCCCGTTGCCCCGAGGGGGTCGGCTGCCACCACGGATCGCCCCGTTCACCCAAGGCCACTTTGGCGTCCTGGACCCGGGCTCGGGCCTGTGCCGGATCGGTGCGCACGTCACGTCGGGCCGACATCAATTCGGCCACCAGTTCCTTGCGAAACGGCTCCGGAATGGCTGGATCGGTGGCTCGCCACCGGCGCCCGTCGATGATCAGGTGGTGGCCGTCCTCAGTCAGTTCAGCGGAGTCGGCGACCATTCCTGCATTGTGCGACACCGGCCGGGAACAAGTTGCGTCGGCAAGTAGTTGAAAGCTGCATGAAACGCATCGGCTTCCTGTCCTTCGGTCACTGGGGCAACAATGCCTACTCCCAGGCGCGGTCCGCCTCGGACGTGCTGTTGCAGTCCATCGAGCTGGCCGTCGCCGCCGAGGAACTCGGTGCTGACGGTGCCTATTTCCGGGTCCATCACTTCGCCAACCAGCTGGCCTCGCCGTTCCCGCTGCTGGCGGCCATCGGGTCCCGGACCAGCCGGATCGAGATCGGTACCGGCGTGATCGACATGCGGTACGAGAATCCGCTCTACATGGCGGAGGACGCCGGTGCCGCGGACCTCATCTCCGGGGGCCGACTTCAGCTCGGGATCAGCCGGGGATCACCGGAGCAGGTCATCGAGGGCTACAAGTATTTCGGTTATGTGCCCGACGAGGGCAGTGACGACGCCAGCATGGCTCGACAGCACACCCAGGTGTTCCTCGATGTGCTCGACGGCCAGGGGTTTGCCCAGCCGAACCCACGTCCGATGTTCCCCAACCCGCCCGGTCTGTTAAGGCTCGAGCCGCACTCCGCGGGTCTGCGTGAGCGGATCTGGTGGGGTGCCGGTAGCCGCAAGACGGCCGAATGGGCAGCCGAACACGGGATGAACCTGATGAGTTCGACGCTGCTGACCGAGGACACCGGGGTGCCGTTCCACCAGCTCCAGGCCGAGCAGATCGAGCGGTTCCGCAAGACCTGGGCCGACTCCGGTCACTCCTGGGAACCGCGGGTTTCGGTCAGCCGCAGCATCTTTCCGATCGTCACCGATCAGGATCGGGCCTACTTCGGCACCGAGCGGCGATCGGAGGATCAGGTCGGTTTCATCGACGGTGGCACCGCGCGTTTCGGCAAGACCTACGCCGCCGAGCCGGACCAGCTGATCGAGCAACTGCGCGGGGACGAGGCGATCGCGGCCGCCGACACGCTGTTGGTGACGATCCCCAACCAACTCGGCGTCGACTACTGCGCGCACCAGCTGGAATCGCTGCTGACCCAGGTCGCGCCCGCGCTCGGCTGGCGCTAGCCCGCACCGAGGCCGACTGCTGGCTTGCCCCGCGGACGCAGCAGCCCGCCAGCGGATCGTCGGTGGGTTCGCGCGATGAACGTCGAGCCGACGCAGCCCGTACCCGGGGTAGCGCCGTGCCTGGCCGGTGAGGTGACCGGGTTCGACCTTTTCGCGAAAGGAACATGGTTCAGGCGGCCGCGTCACGGGTCCCGGCGCGTCGCGGCTGTGCCTGCGGCACGGTCGCTGATGAGGAATCCTTCGGTTTAGACGTAAAGAACGGCCCCGCCCCGGGGGCAGGGCGGGACCGTTCGCGCGGGTTACTTGACGACGACGGTGCGGCAGCCGAGTGAGGTGTTGTGCCCGGCGCCGAGGTTGATCGCGGTCACGCACAGGGTGTGCGTGCCCGGCTTGAGCATGGCGGTCGCGGCGAAGCCCTGATCCGGTCCGGTGTGCTCCTTCTTGGCCACATCCGGCCGGGGAAGTCCGGTCCGGGCCTTGAGCAACACCTTGTGATCCACGGCCAGATCGACGGCCAGCGGCAGCTTCAGGTTGTCGGGGTCAGCGGCCCAGCCGAGCACGGTGGCGCCAGTGGTGGTGACGGTCGTCCGATCGATCCGGCCGAACGGATCGTGGTTAGCGGCCTTGACCACGACGGTGCGGCAGCCGAGTGAGGTGTTGTGCCCGGCGCCGAGATTGATCGCGGTCACGCACAGGGTGTGCGTGCCCGGCTGGAGCATGGCGGTGGCGGCGAAGCCCTGATCCGGTCCGGTGTCCCGGGCCTTGGCCACGTCCGGCCGGGGAAGTGCGGTCCGGGCCTTGAGTAACACCTTGTGATCCACGGCCAGATCGACGGCCAGCGGCAGCTTCAGGTTGTCGGGGTCAGCGGCCCAGCCGAGGACGGTGGCGCCGGTGGTGGTGACGGTAACCCGATCGATGTGGCCGAACGGGTTGTGGCTGGCGGGGGTGGTCGCGGCCGTAGCAGGGCCGGCGAAGGCGAGTCCGGCGGCGGCGAGGGAGGCCGTGCTGAGGGCGGCGAGACGCCGTGTCGAGAGGTTCATGATCAGCAGGGTGTACTACCCGTGGTGTCGTCGTCACTCATCTTCACGCCAGCCACACGATGCTCATACTCGTCGCTTAATTCGCTGCCAGGTTCGTGCCAGCGAGAGCTGAAGGCGGAAGTGCCGCCCATCCGGGACCAGCGGCGTTTAGCTTTGTCAATAAACAGGATTCGCTGTTCGCCTGCTGTGGTCGAGCGATGACGCTGACGATTTCTCCGTCCGCGCCCAGAGACGAAGCCGGTCGGCAACCGGGTCGACGACGACGAATCGGTTGCGGCTGCGGACGGGGGGCGACACCGGCCGGTGGTTACGATCCGGCTATGACACAGCGGGTGGGGGGCGGATCGGTCGCCACCGCCGAATCGGCGGAGTGGCTGGCCGGCCTTCAATCCGGCGACCCGGCCACTCAGGCTGGTCTGCACCAACTGCTGTTGCGGGCGGCCCGCTCCGAGGTGTCGCGACGATCCGCTCGTCTCGATGTCACCGGCCCGGAACTGGACGACATCGCGCATCAGGCGGCCGACGATGCGATGGTGTCAATCTTGGGCAAGTTGTCGACCTTCCGGGGTGAAAGTCGATTCACGACCTGGGCCTACAAGTTCGCGATCTTCGAGGTGGCCGGCAAGATGACCCGGCACTTCTGGGTCGGTTCCGGCCCGGCCCCGACCGCCGAGCAGTGGGAGCGACTGCCTGACCGGTTCGGGATCGGCCCGGCCGAGGCCGCCCAGGCCAAGGCGATGTTCGATGCCGTGCGTGACTGCGTCGAGCACGAGTTGACCGAGAAACAGCGACGCGTCTTCGGCGCGATCGTGCTGGAGGGCGTTCCGTTGGATGTGCTCGTCGGGCGCACCGGATCCTCTCGCGGTGCGATCTACAAGGCACTCTTCGATGCCCGGCGAAAGATTCGGCTCCGACTCGTAACCAATGGATACCTGAGCGAGGAGGGGGTGCGGTGATGGCAACCGACGAACCAGAGGTCGAGGCGTTGCTCGACCGCTTCTTGACGACCGACGAGCTGGATGCGGGCTGCGATCGCACGCGTGAGCTGCTCGACGTCTACCTCGAGCACGCCCTGGCCGGACGCGATCCCGAGTCGGAACTGCCAGCAATAGCAGCACATCTGCGCAACTGTGGACCCTGCATCGAGGACTACGACGGCTTGATGGCCGTGGTCCGGGAACTCGGCGCTTAAGCTGTCCACAGTAAGACCGGGCCGGTGCCACGAAACGAACGCTCTGTCAGATCGAAACCCGATCGTGAAGGAGCATCTCGTGAAATCCCTGTCCCGTCTGCTGGTCGGCCTCGGCACGGCCGCGGTCACCTCCGCAGTGTTCGCCGGGCCGGCGTCGGCCGCTCCGGCCCCCGCCCCGGCGACACCGTCGCACCACCCGGCGGCGTCGGCTCCGGTCTTCGTGCAGAATGACGCCACCAGCGGCAACACCGTCTTCGTCTACGACCGTGGGGCCGATGGATCGCTGACCGAGGCCGGTCACTACGCGACCGGCGGACTCGGCGCCGCGTTGCCCGACTCGGTGGTCGATCACCTGGCCGGTCAAGGCTCGCTCACCTATGACCCGGCCCGTCAAGTGCTGTACGCGGTCAACGCCGGCAGTAACACCGTGACCGTCTTCGCGGTCCGGGGTGACCAACTGCAGCGGGTCCAGGTCGTCAGCGCTGGCGGCCAATTCCCACTCAGCGTCACGGCACACGGAGCCTACGTATTCGTCCTCAATGGTCAGAACGGCGGTTCGGTCGAGGGATACCTGAACCTGGCCGGTCGGCTCATCCCGGTCAGCCACCGCGAACTCGGCTTGCCCACGACCTCGCCGGCCGGCACCCCACGCTTCTTGACCGCACCGGGTCAGGTCACGTTCAGCCCGGACGGACATCGCATTCTCGTCACGACCAAGGGCAATGGCACGGTCGAGGTGTTCCGGGTCGGACCGTTCGCGCAGCTCGGCCGTCCGGTTGTCACCGCTGACACGACCGGAGCGGCCAACAACGTTCCCTTCGACGTGAGCTTCGATCGCTCCGGTGCGGTGTACGTCGCCGAGGCCGGGGCCAACACGGTGGCCCGCTACCGCCTCAACCGCGACGATTCCCTTTCCCTGATCGATCGAATCGCGACGGGCCAGCAAGCGACGTGCTGGATCGTCGCCGGCCGCCAGGCGCTCTATGCCAGCAACGCCGGCAGCGGCACCCTGACCACGGTGCAGGGCAACGGCGCGTTGCGCAACGCGGGCACCACCGCCACCGACGCCGGCGTGACGGATGCGACCGTGACCTCGGACGGGCGCAATCTCTACGTGCAGACCGGGGCGAACGGCATCGTCGACGAGTTCTCGATCGGCCACGACGGATCCCTGGCCTCGATCGGCTCGGTCACCGTGCCGGACGCGGTCGGTGCCGAAGGCATCGCCTCGGCCTGATCGGAACGCAGCCGGGCCGGCTTGATGACTCGGGTCGGTCCTTCTGCTGCACCCGGATCATTGCCCATGGTGACGGCGTGATCGCTTCGCTGGGCCCGGCCGTGGTGGTGGTCCTGGCACTGGATTGTCTTCTCGTTGCTCGAGCTTCTGGCCCGACGGTCCTGAGCTCAGGCCGCAGGCAGCAGTCCCACCGGCCGGACGAGTTCGGGTCGGCCGATCCGATAACCCTGCAAGGCGTCGCAGCCGGCGGCCACCGCGCCGTCGAGCTGGGCGTTGGTCTCGATGCCTTCGGCCACCACCATCGCACCGAGCTGGTGGGCCAGATAGGTGATGCCGTCGAGCAACGACGTCGAGGAGTCCGCTGCGACCGCCCACACCACGGTCCGGTCGATCTTGACAATGTCCGGTTGGAGTGCGTGCAATCTGGCCACTGACGCGTAGCCGGCGCCGAAGTCGTCCACCGCGATCTTGATGCCCAGCTCGCGCAGCCGGTGCAGTGCCTGCAACGCCGCCTCATCCTCCTCGATCAGGCTCGACTCGAGCACCTCGACGATCAGCCGCGATGGAGAATAGGCCTTCGCGGCCAGGATGTCTGCGATCCGGTCCGCCAGCTCCGGGGAGGCCAGCGTCTCGCCGCTGAGGTTGACCGACAGCATCATCCCGGCCGGTTGTGTCCGCATCTCGGTGATGGCCTTGGCCAGCACGAGCTCATCCAACCGGGCCGCGGCTCCAAGCCAGGAGGCCACCGGCAGGAACACCGACGGTGGCACCGCAGCACCGGCGTGCTGCCACCGGGCCAACACTTCACAGCCGTAATGCGAACCGTCCGCGTGCGTGATCAGCTGCAAGGCGATGTCGATGTTGCCGGCGTCGAGGTCGGCAGCCATCGCCGAGCGCAGGTCCAGTTCGTGCCGGTGGCTGTCGGTCATGTTGGGGTCGTACTGAACCAGCCGGCCCTTGCCCGACCGCTTGGCGTGATACATCGCAATGTCGGCCCGGCGGAGCAGGTCGGTACCGGACTTGGGCAGGGACCCGGCCTCCAAGCCGGCCAGTCCGATACTCGTCGAGACCGGGATCTGCCGGCCACCCAACGGGATCGGTTGCTCGAGCTCGACCCGCACCCGGTCGGCGACCCGGAGCGGATCGTCGTCCTCGATCAGGATGGCGAATTCGTCACCGCCGAGCCGAGCGACGGTGTCGGATGCACGGACCGCGCCGAGCAGTCTTTCGCTGACCCGGACCAGCAATTCGTCACCGGCCGGGTGTCCCAGGGTGTCGTTGACGGCCTTGAAGTCGTCCAGGTCGATCAGCAGCAGGCTGACCGGACGCACGTCGCGGGCGTGCAGGGCCAGCGCGTGTTCGAGCCGGTCGGCGAACAGCGCCCGGTTGGCCAGGCCGGTCAGCACATCGTGTAGGGCTTGATGAGATGTTCTTTGCAGCAGAAGGCGATTGTCCATGAGCACCAGCACCTGGCGGATCAATAGCAGCCAGACGGTGATGCCGGCCAGGATCTCGGCCGGCGTGTCGTGGCCGGCTACGTGCAAGTGCCAGATCGTCGCGGTGACGCCGACCCCGGCCGGCAGGTACGGCAACAGCAGGGCGCTGCGTGGCGTGAGGTGGCCGTCGACCGAGTCGCGGACCACCGAACGATCCAGCACCGCGCTGCCGGCAGCCAACAGGAACCCACCGACCCAGCAGGCATCGATCAGGTTTCCCGTGCGATAGTCGCCGATCGCGGTGAGGTAGGCGAATCCGCTGTCGGCCACCGCGAACAGGGCCAGACCGGTGCCGAGCAACCACAGGCTCACCCGGCCCCGGACGCCGGCGTAGGTGATGACCACGACCACGACGGTCAGCAGCGCCACATCGCCGGCCGGGTAGGCCAGCGAGACGACCATGCCCAGCTTCGAGTCGGAGCCGCCGCGATAGGTCTCACCGAGCGTCGTGACCCAACTGAGCGACAGCAGCGACACCACGACCAGCAGCACGTCGAGCCCGACCCGGGCCCAGCCACGGCCGCTGTAGGCACGCGAGGGCCGGACGACCAGGCCGAGTCCGGTGAACAGCGGGAAGGAGAGGAAGCCGACGTCGGCCAGCGACGGGAACGGCGTGACGGTGTGGGCGACCAGTTCGTAGTAGGACCAGACGGCCTCGCCCACGGCCCAGCTGCCGGAACCGATCCCGAGCAGGATCCAGGACGAACGCATCCGGCCCGCGACCCGGCCGGCTCGCCACCCGGCCGCCAGGGCACAGAGCGCGGCCGCGGCCAGTTGGGTCAGGTCGTCGACCGCTCGGGTCACCGAGAGACCGCCGGGCTGAAGGCGCAGGTCGAGCACGAACGCGGCCAGCGCGAACGCGGTCAGTACCGACAGCCTTCTGGTCATGGCTGAACCATCGGCCGCAATCAAGATCATCTCAATGACGGTGGCCAAACTCGCGGGAGCTTCCCCATCAAAACGGGCCAGCTTGCCGGCCGGGCAGTAAGGCGAGGCGCCATCGCGAGCCGGACACACTGATGTACTCGGGCTCGAACTCGGCGGTCGTCCCGCCCCGCTGACGAGGCAAGGGGAGGGCTCGTCGCGTCCGGACGAGCCCGCCGGCTGGCCCGTCGCCGAAGTAGGGTCGAGGGAACGTCCTTGACCTACGGAGGAATCTCGTGAGCAGTCACACGATCGCAGTGGTTGGTGGCCACGGTCAGATCGCCCGGCTGCTGCTGCGGGAGCTGGCCGCGCGAGGGCGCACGCCGGTCGCGCTGGTTCGCCGGGAGGAGTACCGGGAGGAGTTGACGGCGCTCGGTGCCCAGGTGCGGATCCTGGACATCGAGAACTCGACGAGTGCCGACTTCGCGGCCGCCTTCGACGGCTGCGATGCGGTCGTGTTCGCAGCCGGCGGTGGACCGGACGGCAACGCCGATCGCAAACGCACCGTCGATTACGAGGGATCAGTCAAATCGGTCGAAGGTGCGCAGCAAGCCGGTATCCGTCGGTTCGTCCAGATCTCGGCCATCGGCGTGGACCGTGACCTGCCCGCGGACACCGATCCGGTCTGGCGGGCCTACGTCGAGGCCAAGCGCGATGCCGACGCCGTCGTTCGGGCCAGCGCACTGGACTGGACGATCATCCGCCCCGGGCGATTGACCGACGACCCGGCCGCCGGTCGGGTTCAGCTCGGCTCCGACGACGAGATCTCGGCCGGTGGCCACGTGACCCGAAGCGATGTCGCCGCGGTGGTTGCCGAATCCATCGACGCCGACAACACCATCGGCGTGCAGGCGGTCCTGATCGGTGGGGTCACCCCGATCGCCGCGGCCGTGGCGGACCTGGTGCGCTGACCGGCCTGCGCGTCGGGCAGCCGGATCCTGAACAAGATCGATCAAATTCGATCAGATCTGGTGTATGTTCGGTC
>CAZZZW010000086.1:0-13882 GCA_964658795.1 Phormidium nigroviride PCC 7112 | reverse complement strand
CCCCGCTGGCAACACCCCGCCTGAGCGGATCCGCAACTTCTCGATCATCGCGCATATCGACCACGGCAAGTCGACGCTGGCCGACCGAATGCTGCAGCTGACCGGTGTGGTGGACGCGCGCGCGGCTCGGGCCCAGTACCTGGACCGGATGGACATCGAGCGCGAGCGCGGCATCACCATCAAGGCCCAGAACGTCCGGATGCCGTGGAACGTCAAGGGCCAGGACGGCGCAGCCGATACGGCCTACACGCTGCACATGATCGACACCCCCGGCCACGTCGACTTCACCTATGAGGTGTCCCGGTCGCTGGCCGCCTGCGAGGGTGCCGTGCTGCTGGTCGATGCCGCCCAGGGGATCGAGGCGCAGACCCTGGCCAATCTGTACCTGGCCCTGGAGAACGACCTCACCATCATCCCGGTGTTGAACAAGATCGACCTACCGGCCGCGCAGCCCGACCTCTACGCCGCCGAGATCGCGCACATTATCGGTTGCGAACCGGACGACGTGTTGCGGGTGAGCGCCAAGACCGGGCAGGGCGTCGATCAACTGCTGGACGTGATCTGCCGCGATGTCCCGCCGCCGGTGGGCGATGCCGACAGTGTCGCCCGGGCGATGATCTTCGACTCGGTCTATGACATCTATCGGGGCGTCATCACCTACATCCGGGTGATCGACGGGCACATCAGCCCGCGGCAGCGGATCAAGATGATGTCCACCGGAGCCACCCACGAACTGCTCGAGGTCGGCGTCATCTCACCCGAACCGGTACCGAGCCAGGGGCTGGGCGTCGGCGAGGTGGGCTATCTGATCACCGGGGTGAAGGACGTCCGCCAGTCCAAGGTCGGTGACACCGTCACCGACGCGGCCAAACCGGCCAAACAGGCCCTGGGCGGCTATCGCGATCCGAACCCGATGGTCTACTCCGGCCTGTACCCGATCGACGGCTCGGACTTCCCGCTGTTGCGCGATGCGTTGGACAAACTTCGGCTCAACGATGCCGCGTTGGTCTACGAGCCGGAATCCAGCTCGGCGCTCGGGTTCGGTTTCCGCTGCGGATTCCTCGGACTGCTGCACCTGGAGATCACCCGGGACCGCCTCGAACGGGAGTTCAACCTGGACCTGATCTCGACGGCGCCGAACGTGGTGAACCGCGTCGTCCTGGAGGACAAGCGGGAATTCACCGTCACCAACCCCTCGGACTGGCCGTCCGGGCAGAAGATCGCCGAGGTGCACGAGCCGATCGTCAAGTCGATGATCATCGCGCCGAGTGAGTACATCGGCGCGATCATGGAGCTGTGCCAGACCCGGCGCGGCACCCTGCTCGGGATGGACTACCTGTCCGAGAGCCGGGTCGAACTGCGCTACGTCCTGCCGCTGGGCGAGATCATCTTCGACTTCTTCGATGCGCTGAAGTCCAAGACCCGCGGGTACGCCAGCCTCGATTACGAAGAGGCCGGCGAGCAGTCGGCCGACCTGGTCAAGGTCGACATCCTGCTGCAGGGCGAAGCGGTCGATGCGTTCTCGGCCATCGTGCACAAGGACAAGGCCTATGCCTACGGCGTGATGATGACCTCCAAGCTGCGCGAACTGATCCCGCGGCAGCAGTTCGAAGTACCGATCCAGGCCGCCGTCGGATCCCGGGTGATCGCCCGCGAATCCATCCGGGCCATTCGCAAGGACGTGCTGGCCAAGTGCTATGGCGGTGACATCACCCGTAAGCGCAAGCTGCTGGAGAAGCAGAAGGAAGGCAAGAAGCGGATGAAGATGGTCGGCCGGGTCGAGGTACCCCAAGAGGCCTTCATCGCCGCCCTGTCGACGACCGAATCCCCCGAGACGGCCAAGAAATAGTGGGTAGATCCTTCACCGGCCTGGCCGTTCTGCTGCCGGAGCTGGAACCTGTCGTCGGCCAATGGCGAGCCCAGTACGACACGACCTACGCCGGGTTGCCGCCGCACGTCACCGTGCTGGCGCCGTGGATCCCGCCGGACCAGCTGACCGAGGCCGATCTGGACGCGGTCGGCCAACTGGTCAAGAGCTGGCAGCCGTTCGAGGTTTCCTTCGGTACCTTCGGGCAATTCGAGAACGGTGACGAGTTCGACGTGCACTACCTCGCGCCCGAGCCGGCCGACCCGTTCCTGGGGCTGGTCGACGACATCTGCGCGGTCTGGCCGGAGTACGAACCGTACGAGGGTGCCTTCGACGATGTCATTCCGCACCTGACCGTGTCGACCACGGCCAAGCCGAAGCGGGCGGCCAAGATCCGGGAAGCGATCGAGCCGCAGCTGCCGGTGCAGGTGACGGCCACCGCGCTGTCCGCGGTCGAGGTCCGCGATGACCGGTACTCCCTGATCCGCAGTTTTCCCTTAGGCGAAAAGAAGAAAAAGAAGAACCGCTGACGCCGAGCCCGGTTCCAGGGCTGGCGCCGTCCCAGCGCCGTCGTTTCAGTGCAGTCCGGCGAACAGGTCGTCCTCGGGTAGCTCGGCGTCGGTGCCGTCCTGCACGCGCAGGTAGGTCTCGACGCCCATCAGGTCGGTGAACAGCTCTTTACCCATGCGCAGGAAGAAGATGTTCTCCTCCTGGCTGGCATGCGCGGCCAGGGCGTCGAACTTCTGCGAACCGTAGGCCTTGGTGTCGACCCAGGTGGTCACCTCGGCCGCCGGCACCCCGATCTCCGGTTCTGGTGCCGTACCGTCCGCGACCTCCGGCTCGTCCCAGTCCGCGCCGAACTCCTTCGCGATCTTGCCGAACTCGGCCATCTGCTCGCGTGGCACCGTCGTCCAGTAGACCTTCTTCGGGATGCCGGTCAGCTCGACCGCCCGCATGGTGATCCGGTGCGCCTGGATGTGGTCGGGGTGGCCATAGAAACCGTTCGGGTCATAGGTCACCACGACGTCGGGCTCGTACTGCCGCATCAGGTCGGCCAGTCGTTCGGCCGCCTCGTCGATCGGGGTGTTCCAGAACGCGCCCGGCTCGCTGTTGTTGTCCCAGCCCATCATCCCGGAGTCGTGGTAACCGAGCAGCTCCAGATCGGAGACGTCGAGGATCTTGCAGCTCTGTTCGAGTTCGGCCTGGCGGAGCGCGACAACCGCCTCGGGGTCGTGCCCGGGCTGGCCCGGCTTGATGCCGCCCGGCAGATCTCCACATCGGCCGTCGGTACAGGTGACCAGCACGGTTCTGATGCCCTCGGCGGCCGCCTTGGCCAGCAGGCCGCCGGTGCCGGTGGCCTCGTCGTCGGGGTGGGCGTGCACGGCCATCAGGGTGAGCTGTCGATCCATGGCTTCAGCCTACGTAGGGCCGCCGACAACCCGCGACGTCAGCGGGGTGCGTGCAGGCGGTCGGCCTCGACGGTCAGGATTATCCGCACCTGGTCGCGGCCGCCGAACCACGGATACGGGCCGCCGAGATAGCGCTGGGACAGCTTCTCGATGTGCTCCACGCCGCCATCGGTGGTGCGGGCGACGACCCGGCCGCGCACGGCCCAGTACGCCGCGGGATTGTTCGGGTCGGCCACGGTGACGGCGACCCGCGGATCGCGGTCGATGTTGCGGTCCTTCTGCATCCCCTGCACGGCGTTGATGACGATGTTCGTCCCGTCGGTGTCGACCCACACCTGGGTCAGTTGCGGCGATCCATCGGGCATGGTGGTGGCGATGTAGCAGGTGGCCGGCTGTTGCAGTAGCTCGATCAGTTCGGCGGGCAGGTCCACGGGTTCTCCTCGATCCGGCCGGTGAAACTCGAAGGCGGTACCTCGACCGTAGTGCCAGAATCGGCGCCATGACCACCGAAGACATCGATTACGCCGCGCTGAACCGGGCCAACTGGGACGAGCGGGCCCCAGCACATGCCCGCTCGCACGACTACGGCCTCGCCCGGTTCTCGGCCGACCCGACACACCTGTCCGACGTGGTTCGCTTCGATCAGGAAAGACTCGGCGACATAAGGGGATTGCCTACCCTGCACCTGCAGTGTCACATCGGTACCGACACCCTGTCGCTGCACCGGCTCGGGGCCCGGATGAGCGGGCTGGACTTCTCCGAGCCGGCGCTGGCCGAGGCGCGGGCGCTGGCCGCGGCCAACAACGCCGAGATCGACTACCGCCAGGCCGATGCCTACGACGCGGTCCAGGTGTTCGGGGCCGGCCAGTTCGACCTGGTCTACACCGGCATCGGCGCGATCTGCTGGCTGCCCGACATCGCCCGCTGGGGCCAGCTGGTCGCCGACCTGCTCGCCCCCGGTGGCCGGTTGTTCATCCGGGACGGCCACCCGATGCTGTGGACCATCGATGAGACCCGCGAGGATCACCTGCTCGCCACGAGGTACTCCTACTTCGAAACGGAAGAGCCGCTGGTGTTCGACGAGGAAGGCAGCTACGTCGACACCGATGTGCCGTTCGTCAACAACCGCTCGGCCAGCTGGAACCACGGCATCGGTGAACTGCTGAGCGCGGTGCTCGATGCCGGCCTGCGGATCACCCAGTTCGTCGAGCACCGGACGGTGCCGTGGGAGGCGTTGCCCGGGGCGATGACCAAGGACGCCCCCTTTGACGAGTGGCGGCTGACCGAGGGCCAGGACCGCCTGCCGCTGACCTTCACGCTGCAGGCGGTCAAGGCCGACGCGTGAGACTCAGCGTGCGGTACCGACGAAATCGGCCCGGGCGATGGTGACGGTCTGCAGCGATCCGTGCCCGCTCATCGGGGCGAGCTGGGCCGTCCACTGGGTGCCGGTTCGGTTGATGCCATCGGAGTTGGCCGGGCCCCAGACGGCGCGCGAGCCGCAGGCGTAGGTGCCGTACAGGTTCGGGTGCCCGTCCAGTTCGGCCCAGGCACCGCCCAGCCGCAGCGTGCAGCGGGTGCCGTCGGTCAGGACCAAGCCAGCCGGGGACGGGACCTTGCTGGCCCGTGCGGGCGGCACGGCGCTGGTCGTCCGGAGCAGATCCACCCGCGTGGCAAAGGGGTCCCGCAAACACAGCGCCGTGTTCGGTGTCGGGCCGGCCCAACACGCCCCGGCATTGGCCGCCGTCGGGCTGCACTCGTCGATGTCATTGTCGATCGCCGCTCGCGAGGGCTGCGTGGACGAGCACGTCACGGACTCGTCCAGGTGCTTGGACACTACGTATCCCGGGGCGACGGAGCCGCGAGCGGTGACCGGTCGGAGCACGATCCGTTGGGTACGCGTAGCGACCGGAGCCGGGGGCGATGAAAGGTGATCGTTCTGCAGCGCCACCTTCGTCGCCCGGGCCGACGGGGCCGGATGGGACGAGCTGCAGGCGGCGGCGAGCAACACCAGTCCACCGGCGGCCACGGCGAGTAGCGGGCGGACAGTGGTGGACGCGGGAATGACGAGCGTGCGCATTGGCGGTTCTCCTCGGTGCGACTGCATTACCTCCCTATGACACGCACCGATTCGGACATGTTGCAGTCGGCCGGGTCGAAACCTTCTCCGGCTGCCAACGGGCGGAACTACCTCTAACCCAGCACGCCCCGGACCGAGGCGTGGCCCTTGAGCAGGTTGCGGGAGATGGTCCGGCGCTGGATCTCGTCGGTGCCCTCGTAGATCCGCAGCAGGCGCAGCTCGCGGTACCAGCGTTCGATCGGCAGTTCCCGGGTGTAGCCCATGCCGCCGTGGATCTGCAGCATCCGGTCCACGATCTCGTTCGCCTTGACGCCACCGAACAATTTGGCCATCGACTGGGCGTGCCGGGAGTCCAGACCCTGGTCCACCTGCCAGGCCGCGGACAGCACCAGCCAGCGCAATGCCTCGAGTTCGACACCGGAATCGGCGATCATCCACTGGATGGCCTGCCGGTTGGCGATCGGCTCACCGAAGGTGACGCGGGTCCGGGCGTGCTCCATCGCCATCTCCATCAGGCGCTCGCAGGCGCCGATGGCCCGGGCCGGCAGCAGGTATCGGCCGCGACCGATCCACTGCATGGCCAGCTTGAAGCCCTGGCCCTCCTCGCCGAGGATGTTGCGCTCGGGCACCCGGACATCGTCGAAGACCAGCGCCGCCGGTCCCCATTCGCCCATGGTGTCGATGTATTCGCTCTTCCAACCCATGTCGCGGTCGGCCAGGAAGCAGGTCACCCCGCCGTTGACGCCCAACTCCGGATCGGTGATCGCGAAGACCATGGTGAAGTCGGCCTCGTTGCCACCGGTGATGAAGGTCTTCTCACCGTTGATGATCCAGTCCGAACCGTCCTTGCGCGCGGTGGTCCGGATGGCGGTGGCATCCGATCCGGCGCCCGGCTCGGTGACCGCGAAGCAGGAGATCTTGTCGCCCTCGATGGTGGGCAGCAAATACTCCTGCTTCTGTTCCTCGTTGGCGTGGAACAGGATGTTGTCGGCGTAGCCACCGAACCGAAACGGCACGAACGACCGGCCCAGTTCGGCTTCGATCAGCGCGGTCATCACCGCTGACAGGTCCATGCCGCCGTACTCCTCCGGCGTCTGGATGCCGAAGAAGCCGAACTGGCGAGCCTTGTTCTGCAGCTCCTTGAACTCGTCCCTGGTCACCCCGGGCTGGTGGTTGCGCTCGCGGCGCAGCACCGTCTGCTCCAGCGGGACGATCTCCTTGGCGACGAAGTTGCGGACCCAGTTGCGGGTCTCGATCTCTTCCGGGCTCAGCGACAGGTCCATGGCTTGGACGTTACCGCTGACCCGCGTTCAATTCCTACGACCCGGGCGGGTGGATCAGGGTTCGATGACGATCTTGCCGACCAGCGTGCCCGATTCCATCGCCCGCAGCCCGTCGGCCACCTGCTCCAGCGGCAGCGTCCGGTCGATGTTCGGACGTAGTCCGGTCGAGATCAGCAGCGAGATCAGGTCCTTGAGTTCGGCGGCGGTGCCCATGGTCGAGCCGATCACCTGCAACTGCAGGAAGAAGATCCGGTTCAGCTCGGCCGGCGGGGTCGCGCCCGAGGTGGCGCCGGAGATGACCACCTGACCACCGGGCCGCAGGGACTTCAACGAATGGGACCAGGTGGCAGCCCCGACCGTCTCCATCACCGCGTCGACCCGTTCGGGCAAGCGAGCGCCATCGGCGAAGGCCTGGTGGGCGCCTAGTTCGAGCGCGGTGGCCTGCTTCTGTTCGGTGCGGGCGGTGGCCCAGACTCGCAGCCCGGCAGCTCGGGCCAGCATGATGCAGGCCGAGGCGACGCCGCCGGTGGCGCCCTGCACAAGCACCGTTTGGCCCGGTTTCAACGAGGAGTTCACGAACAACATCCGGTACGCGGTCAGCCACGCGGTCGGCAGGCAGGACGCCTCGGCGAAGCTCAGCTCGGCCGGCTTGGCGATCAGGTTCTGGGTCGGCACGGTGACCAGTTCGGCGATCGAGCCCTGGTGCCGTTCGGACAGCAGACTGCGGCCCGGGTCCAGCGTCTCGTCCCCGAACCAGCCGGGGGAGCTGATCACGCCGTGCACGACGACCTCGTTGCCGGTCTCGGTGTCGACGCCGGCCGCGTCACAACCCAGGATCATCGGCAGTTGCTCGGCCTTGATACCTACGCCGCGCAACGTCCACAGGTCGTGGTGGTTCAGGCTGACCGCCTTCACCTGAACGGTCGACCAGCCCGGCTTGGCCTCCGGTTCCGGGCGCTCACCGACCACCAGGCCGGCCAGCGGATCGTCGGGGTTCAGGCTGGTCGCGTAAGCAGCTCGCATGAAGCAGACCCTAGCCCGACGATCGCGACCGACCTATGTGAGAAGAACCGCGCTCAGCTCAGCATCGACTCCGGCACCGAACCCAGCGCGCGTTCGATCGCCGCCACCAGCTCACGGGCCGACTCGGCGGTCAGCTCGACCGCGACCCGGTGCCCGGGCTGGCCGTCCCCGAAGTCGATGTTCAGCGTGTGCGCGGCCTGGGCGTGCACCGGGTGGTCGTAATAGACGGTGGCCGCGTTGAGCTTGAACCAGCCGTCCTTGCCCTTGCCGCTGCCGGTGATGGGGGCGAATTCGGTGTTGTAGGTGCACATTCGCGGTCAGCCGATCGTGCGGGCGAAGAAGGCGGCGATGTGACCGTAGGCCTCTTCGGCCTGCTCTTGCCGGTAGGCCGGGCGGTCGGTGGCGAAGAAACCGTGGCCGGCGCCGTCGTAGCGGTGAAACTCGTGCTCCTTGCCCAGCCCGGTCAGGATCTGGTCCAGCTCATCGACGTGGGCCGGCGACGGGTGGCCGTCCTCGTTGCCGAAGATGCCCAGTAGCGGACCGCGCAGGTTCGGCAACTGGTCCTTGAGGTTGTTCATCCGGACCGGGAAGCCGGGGTCGGTGTCCTCGACCACGAACGCCCCGTAGTTGTCGACCGCGCCCTGGATGTCGAGGTTGCAGGCGGCCAGCACCGATTGCCGGCCGCCGGAGCAATGCCCGATCACCGCGACCTTGCCGTTGGAGCTGGCCAGCCCGCGCAGGTGATCGACCGCCGCACCGACGTCGCCGACCAGCCGCTCGTCCGGCACGCCGCCGGCGGCCCGGCTGGCGGCCGCGGCATCGTCGGCGTCGGCGCCGGGAGCCTCGCGGTAGTGCAGGTTCGGCATGAGCACGTTGTAACCGTCATCGGCGAACCGGCGGGCCACCTCCTTGCTCCACCGGTCGTAGCCGGGCATGTGGTGGATGAGCACGATGCCGCCACGACTGCCGTCGGAATCGGGGAAGGCGGTGTAGGCCTCGATCTCGTCCCCACCGGCCCCGGTGATCCGAATGGTGCCGGCACACATCCCGTTCTGCACGTCAGGTTCCTCTCCTCGATTCCTCCCGGCGATGGCCATCTAGGCTGTTCGCCGTGCCGTCCTCGCTGTTGCAACGCATCCAGCGTCGGCGTCCGTTGCTCGCCCTGATCATCTTGCTCCTGCTCCTGGTCGGCGGTTACGTAGCCCGGGCGGCGCAGGATCACGGCTCGCCGAGTAGTGGGCCGTCGGTCAGCGCCTCGGTTCGGCCGGGAGCCACCTCGAGCCGATCGGGTGCTCAGGTGGCGCTGTCGAGCCTGCCGGTGCAGGCGCGCCAGACCGTGACGCTGATCCAACACGGTGGACCTTTCCCCTACAGCCACGACGGAATCGTCTACCAGAACCGGGAAAAGCAGCTGCCGACCGAGCCGGCCGGCTACTACCACGAGTACACCGTGGTGACCCCGGGCTCGGACGATCGCGGCGAGCGCCGGGTCGTCACCGGCAAGGACGGCCGGTTCTGGTACTCCGACGACCATTACGCCTCGTTCCGCCAGATCGACCTGTCCGGCTGACGGCCCGCGCCAGGCATGGCGGCGGCGAGCCTCGGCGGCGAACGTCGGCGCTCAGGCCCAGTTCGGCCGCCGCTTCTCCCGGAACGCGGCAATGCCCTCGGCCGCCGCGGGGCTGGCGAAGTAGCCGGCCGACAGGCGGCTCATCGCGGCGAAGTCGTCGGCCATGCTCACGCCGGTTCGGTCCCGGCGCAGCATCTGTTTGGTCGCGGCCAGCGCGGCCGGCTCGCCGAGGGAGAACATCGCGGTATAGCGGGCCAGTTCCTCATCGAGCCGGTCGGTGGCCTGGTTCAGCAGACCGATCTCGACCGCCCGGCCGGCGTCGAACGTCTCACCGGTCAGGCTCAGTTCGAGCAGCCCCCGGGGGTGGATCCGCGGCAACAACGGGACCGAGATGACGGCGGGCACGATGCCGAGCCGGACCTCGGTGAACGCGAAGTCGGCCTGCGGGCTGGCCAGTGCGATGTCGGCGGCGGCGATCAGGCCGATGCCACCGGCCCGGGCCTTGCCGTCGACCCGGGCGATGACCGGCTTGCTGAACTCCCAGATCCGTTGCAACAGCACGGGAAACGCCGTGATGGGCTGGTCCTCGGCCGGCAGGTCGGTCACCGCGGTCAGGTCCATGCCGGAGCAGAACACGGTGCCGGTGTGGCTCAGCACGACCGACCGGACGCCGACGTCGGCCTCCGCGGTGTCCAGGTGGCCTCGGATGTCGGCCAGCAGGGGCGCGGACAGCGCGTTGCGTCGTTCTGGAGCGTTCAGGGTGATGGTGGCGACCGAGCCGGTCACGTCGTAGTCAACGGGCACTCCCGCACTGTAGGACACTGGAGGCATGCCATCCGCTCTGCCGCTCGGCGACCCGGCGCCGCCGTCCGGCCGGTTGCCGGAGTCCGCCCTGCTCGACCTGCGCGGCAAGCCGTTCGGCTTCTATGTGCACATCCCGTTCTGCACGGTGCGGTGTGGCTACTGCGACTTCAACACCTATACCGCCGAAGAGCTGGGCAACGGCGTCACCCGGGGGTCCTACGCCGACACGGTGCTGGCCGAGATCCGGCTGGCCCGCGATGTGCTGCCGGCCAGCACGCCGCCGGTGTCGACCGTCTTCTTCGGTGGCGGCACGCCATCGCTGCTGCCGGCCGAGCACCTGGGGCTGATCCTGAGCGCGATCCGGGACGAGTTCGGCCTGGCCCCGGACGCCGAAGTGACCACCGAGGCCAACCCGGAGTCGGTGGCCCCGGCGTATTTCGGCAAGCTCCGGGAACAGGGATTCACCCGCGTTTCCCTGGGCATGCAGTCTGCGGTGCCGCACGTGCTCAAGGTGCTGGACCGGCAACACCGGCCCGAACGAGCGCTGGCCGCGGTGGCCGAGGCGCGGGGTGCGGGCTTCGAGCATGTGAACCTGGATCTGATCTACGGCACGCCGGGGGAGTCCGACCTGGACTGGCAACGGTCGCTGGACGCGGCGGTGGCCTCGGGGGCCGATCATCTGAGCGCGTATGCCCTGATCGTGGAGGAGGGAACGCCGTTGGCCCGCAAGGTCGCCACCGGTGCCATCCCGGCCCCCGACGACGACGAGCTAGCCGACCGCTACCTGCAGGCCGACGACACCCTGCACGCGGCCGGCTTCGGCTGGTACGAGGTGTCGAACTGGGCCCGGACCCAGGCCGCCCGGTCGAAACACAACCAGCTCTACTGGTCGTCCTCGAACTGGTGGGGGGCCGGACCGGGGGCGCACAGCCACGTGGGTGGGGTGCGCTGGTGGAACGTCAAACACCCGTCGCGGTACGCCGGTCTGCTCGAACAGAGCCACAGCCCGGCCGCCGGACGGGAGACGCTGGACGACCAGGCCCGGTTGACCGAGCAGCTGATGTTGCAACTGCGGATGGCCGACGGGCTGGCCCTGGCCGGGCTGCCGGCCGCGGCTGTCCGGCACGCCCAGCAGTGTGCGACCTGGGGACTGGCCGAGCGGCAGCCGTTGACGCAGGGCCGATTGGTACTGACCCAGCGCGGACGGCTGCTGGCCGACGCCGTGGTCCGGGACCTGTTGCTCGCCGTCAGCTAGACGTCAGGGCTTCTTCGGTCGCAGTTCGTCGAGGTCCAGCACCCGCACGTGCAGGGTGTGCCGCTGCTGCAACGCCGCCCGCAACGCGCGGTGCAGGCCGTCCTCGAGGTAGATCTCACCGTGCCACTGCACCGCGTGCGGGAACAGGTCGCCGTAGAAGGTCGAATCCTCATCGAGCAGCTTGTCCAACGCCAGTTCGCGCTTGGTCGTGGTCAGCTCGTCCAGCCGCACCGAACGGGGTGGCACGTTGGCCCAGTCCCGGGTGGAGAAGGCGTGGTCGGGGTAGGGCTTGCCCTCCCGTACCGCCTTGAAAATCACGACAACCGCCCCACCTGTCGACCAGCAACTGCGCCGCCAACCCTAGCGGACCGCGGGTGAGTGAGCATCGAAGCGAGCGCAGCGAGTGAGGAGCGGAGCGATTGGAGTACGGCCTGTTTACCGAATCCTGCACGCGCGGCCAACTAGAGTGGAACGCCTACGAGGAGGCCGTCGGTCAGTGAACGTCGAAGATCGCAAGCTCGAGGTGTTGCGCGCCATCATCTCCGACTTCATCGCCACCAACGAGCCGGTCGGATCCAAGGCGCTGGCCGATCGGCACAATCTGGGCGTGTCGCCGGCGACCATCCGCAACGACATGGCCGCCCTGGAGGACGAGGGCCTGATCCAGCAGCCGCACACCTCGGCCGGCCGGGTGCCCACCGATGCCGGCTACCGGATGTTCGTCGACAAGCTCACCTCGGTGAAGCCGCTGTCCCAGGCCGAGCGACGGGCGATCGAGCGGTTCCTGAATGAGGCGGTCGACCTCGACGGGGTGTTGCAGAACGCGGTCCGGGCCCTGGCCCAACTGACCCGCAACGTGGCCGTCGTCCAGTACCCGTCGCTGTCGCGTTCCCGGGTCCGGCACATGGAGACGGTGCTGCTCAGCCCGGTCCGGTTGATGCTGGTGCTGATCACCGACACCGGCCGGGTCGAGCAACGGGTGGTCGAGCTGCCCGGACCGGTCGAGGCCGACGACGTGGCCGACCTGCGGACCATGCTCAACAGCAAGCTCAAGGACCAGCGGCTGGCCGATGCCCCGAGCATCGTGGCCGAGCTGCCCGGCCAGGTCGCCGGACACCTGCGCGGCCTGGTCACCACGCTGTCCTCGGTCCTGCTGGAAGCGTTGGTCGAACATCCGTCCGAGCGGATCGTGCTGGCCGGCTCGGCCAACCTGACCGAGCACGTGCTGGACTTCCCGGCGATCCGGCCGGTGCTCGAGGCGCTGGAGGAGCAGGTCGTCCTGCTGCGGCTGCTCGACCAGCAGACCACCACCGCCGGCCAGATCCTGGTCCGGATCGGCAACGAGAATCCCCACGAGGGACTGCAGACCGCCTCGGTCGTGTCGGCCGGTTACGGCTCCTCCGGCATCTCGCTCGGTGGGGTCGGGGTGCTCGGACCGCGCCGGATGGATTACGCCCAGACGATGGCCCGGGTGGCGGCGGTGGCCTCCTACGTCGGCGATCTGCTGGCCGAGAACTGACCCGTACACTGAACTCTGGACTGGCACTCAGGCTTCTTGAGTGCCAATGACACACGCGTCGCGGTAAGGGGAATTCAGAAGTGCCAGGTGCCGTCCGGGACTACTACGGCCTGCTCGACGTCGGCAAGGACGCCACGGCCGAGGAGATCAAGCGCGCCTACCGCAAGCTGGCCCGGGAACTGCATCCCGATGTGAACCCCGATGCCGAGGCGCAGAACCGGTTCAAGGAGATCACCGCGGCCTACGAGGTGCTGTCGGATCCGGAGAAGCGCCGGATCGTCGACCTCGGCGGCGACCCGTTGGCCCCCGGTGGTGGCGGCGGCCAGGGCAGCCCGTTCACCGGGTTCGGCGGTTTCGGCGACATCTTCGAGACGTTCTTCGGCGGTCAGGCCGCCCGCGGTCCGCGCAGCCGGATCCGGCAGGGCGCCGATGCACTGCTGCGGATCGAACTCACTCTGAACGAGATGGCCTTCGGCGTCAGCCGGGAGATCGCGGTCGAGACCGCGGTGCTGTGCGACACCTGCCACGGCGACGGCTGCGCCCCCGGGACCAGCCCGCGGACCTGCAGTACCTGTAACGGCCGGGGCGAGGTGCAGTCGATGCAACGCTCGATGCTCGGCCCGGTGATGACCACGCGCGCCTGCCCGGCCTGCGCCGGCACCGGCCAGCAGATCCCGAGCCCGTGTCCGACCTGCGCCGGTGACGGCCGGGTCCGCAGCCGGCGCACCATCTCGGTCGACGTGCCCGGTGGCATCGAGGACGGCATGCGGATCCGGATGTCGGGCCAGGGCGAGGTCGGACCCGGCGGTGGACCGGCCGGTGACCTCTACATCGAGGTGACCGAACACCCGCACGAGATGTTCACCCGCGAGGGTGCCGACCTGCATTGCGCGCTGGCGGTGCCGATGACGGCCGCCGCGCTCGGCGGCACGGTCGAGCTGGAGACGTTGGACTCGCACGAGAAGATCGAGATCCGGCCCGGCACCCAATCCGGTTCGACGATCACCCTGCGCGGCAAGGGCGTTCCGCGGCTGCGTACCAGCACCCGGGGCGACCTGCACGTGCACGTCGAGGT
>CAZZZW010000085.1:4569-13973 GCA_964658795.1 Phormidium nigroviride PCC 7112 | reverse complement strand
ACGAAGATGGGCCGCCCGTTGGCCACCGCTTGAGCTGCGGCCAGCTTGGCGCCGACCACTGCGTCGATGCCATACAGGTGGCTGTCGATCACGTCGAGGTCGGACTGGGGAATGGCACTGGTGAGACGACGCATCGCGGTCAGATCCTGGGCTCCGCCGATCGATACGGTGCGCGGCACGCCAGGCAGAATGCCGGGCAGCGCGGCCAGCATGGACTTGGTCCAGGACAGCACGCTCGAGTTGGTCACGTCGATCTCGTTCTTGACCTCCACCAACGCGATGCTCGGATCACCGGCGAAGCGGGCCAGCGCACTGCGCATCCAGGTGATGGAGTTGGTGACCTGGCTGTAGGGGTCGTACCAGTCGAACAGGGTGAACTGCACCTCCAGGCGGTTGGCCTTGGCGGTCGCGACGATGTCGGTCAGCTCGGCCGCGCCGGTGCTGGTCAGGGTCGGAAAGCCGACGGCGGACGGGTCGATCGCGATCCGCACCGCGTTGGCACCCAGGCCCCGGATGGCGGCGAAGTCGGAGTTGATCTGGGTGTGGTTGTACCGCTGCCACATCGCCAGCCAGGGTGCCTTGGCCGGGTTGTAGTTCATCAGTTTGAGCCCGGACACCGGGATGCGCGTGACCGTGGCAGCCGTGTTCGGGGCCGGGCTGCGGGTGGTGACCGTCGTATTCCGAACGCCGGTGTCGATGACCGGCTTGGTTGCGGCGGGCTTGGCTGCGGCCGGCTTGGCGGCCACCGCCTTGGGCGTCGAGCTGATCGATGTGCTGCCGGTGGTCTTCGTGGGGAAGTCTCCGACCGTGGCCGAACCGGCGCCGGAGCCGAGGATGGTACTGGTCGGTGTCATGGCGGCAACCGGGCCGGCCGGGCTCACCGCGGCGACCGGCGCGACCGCCTGCAGGTCGGCCCGCGCGCCGGCGCTGGGCACCGTGCACACGAGCAACGCGGGTATCAGCAGCGCGAGCGCGCCGCCCGACCACGTCGGTACGCGGTGTCGGATAGGCCTGAACACCGATTGACTCCGTTCCCCCGGCAACCCGCCGTCCGTGGCGGGCCTCATCCTGCATTCCATTGTTACTCTCCGTAATCATTGGACCACTTCGAGTAAGGAGACTGCGAAGAACTGATCGTCGCAACTCTGTGTGACTTGAGGAGTTACGTTCTGTGATCAAACGTGAACACTCCGTCCATTCAGCCTGGACGAAGTGTTTACCCCTATCGGGTAAGCAGATTCTCGTAGAGGGCAAGGTGGTCGTCCACCACGTCCTGCCAGCTCCGGACGTCGACCGGTGCCGATCTGGCTGAACCGAGGGCGTGTTGGATCGCGGAGGCCAACTCCGCAGAGTGATCGGGTTGATCGATCAACGTGACGCCGCGCGCCGGCGCCAGGTCCTGAATCTCGCGATGGGCGGGGATGTCGGACAGGATCGCGTGGGCGCCACCCGCGATCGCCTCGAGCGCGACCAGGCCGAACGCCTCGTGGGCCGACATGCTCACCAGCGCGACCGCGGTGCGCTGCCAGCGCCGCACGTCGGCCAGCGGCAGGTGGCCCAGAAACCGGATGTCGCCCGCTCTCGGGCTGGACCGCGCCAATGCACGCAATCGCTCGCCATCCGGACCATCGCCGGTGATCACCAGCTGACCCGGACCGGAGGCGATCCCGAAGGCCTGGATCACCGCATCGATCCGCTTGTAGGCCTCCTGCCGCCCGGCCACCAGGACGGTGGCAGGCTGATCGGCGAACGGTGTCGCCGACGCGAGCTGCGAGACGTCAACGCCGTTGCGGATCACCGTTGTCCGATGGGGAAATTCTGGAACGCGGTCGGCGATGGCCCGGGCCTCGGCGGCGCTGACCGCGATCACCTGGTCGGCCCGGCGGAACAGTCGGGTACCGATCGGCCGGTACGGCACGTGCAGGGCGGCGGCCAGCCGGGTATGCCCCACGCCGTGGAAGTGCGGGGTGAACGCCACCGGCAGTGCGGCGGGCGCGCGCAGGGCCACCAGTGCCGGTGTGGCGTGGTAGGAGTGCACATGCAGCAGGCCGGGTCGATCCCGCAGCCCGGCGCCGGCCCGGAGCAGCGCGGTCGAGATCGGGAACCGATGGGAGCGGGTGGCGGTGAATCGACGGATCAGTACGCCGTCCTCGACCTCGCTGCCGGTCGGCCCGTGCGTCCAGACCTCGACCTGGTGGCCCCGCCCGGCCAGGCCGCGGGCCAGGGCGGCGACGTGCGTCTCGATGCCGCCCGGCGTGGGCGGATAGCCCGGCGTCACCAGCAGAATCTGCACCGATCGAGGCTAGCGGGTGAGCACGTGCTGGTAGACCGCCCGGACCCGGGGCACGATGTGCTCGGCCGAGAACCGTTCCGCGGAATCCCGGGCGCCCGTGGACAACGCCTCGACCAACGCCGGGTCGGCGGCCAGCCGGCTGACCTGTTCGACGATGTCAGCCGCGTTGGCCGGCCGGATCAGGAACCCGTTGACCCCGTCCGAGATGACCTCGGGCAACCCGCCGACCGCGGCTGCTATCACCGGGGTACCGAGGCTGAGCGCCTCCAGGGCCACCGTCGGGCACGGGTCGTCCCAGGTCGAGGGGACGACCACGCACAGGGCGTTGCGGATCGCGTCCAGCACCTTCGGGCGGCTCAGCTGCATCGACGTCACGTTGTCCGGCAGCGCGACCGACACGGGACGGGTGATGGCCATGACCAGGGGCAGCGGCGGGGCCGGTTGCTGCCGCCAGGCCCGGGTGACGGTGTCGATGCCCTTGTGCAACCCCGGATCCCCGGCGAACAGGACGAAATCCCGGGTCGGCGGCGCAGTGGCCGCGGCGGCGATCTGCGCGGTCAACCGGGTGTCGACGAAGTTGGGAATGACACTGACGTCGGCCGGCGGCACCGGCAGCACCTCGGCCAGCCGCTGCCGGACCCGCTCGCTGACGGTGATCACCTTGCGCGGACGGAGCAACCGCCGGCCGAGCCGGGTGCCGACCATCATCGCCGGGTGCCGCAGGCTGCCCGGCATCTGCGAGGCGCACCGGACGCACTTGAGCACACCCGGACCCGAGCACCGCCGACCGTCGGCGGTCAGCAGGGTACGCAACTGGCAGGCCAGCGAGTAGTCGTGCAGGGTCAGTACCAGGCGGTCGGCATAGGCCGAGGGCACCGATGCGGTCAGCCAGCTGTGCCCGTGGATGACATCGGGCTGGATCGCGGAGATGACCGCGGCCAGCTGGCGGCGCGCGATCGGATCGGGCACCGGTGGCTGGAATCGGCGCACCGGATCCTGGTAGTGGATGAGGCGGGTGGCCAGGCTCTCGATCACGTGCGTGGTCACGCCCGGCCGGTCGGTGGGTTGCGCGGTGAGGGTTGCGACGTGCACATCGCAGCCGGAACGGGCCAATGCAGCGGCCAGATCGGCCACGTGGTTCTCCAGCCCGCCCAGCACCGGAGGGTAGAAGTCGCTGACCAACAGCACCCGTAGCGCGCCGTCCCCGTTGCCGACGATGACCAGCCCCCTCTGCCGACCGCCCCCGCGGCCGTCCCCGACGTCCAGTAAACCAACGAGGCAACCAATCCTTCGTGACCAGCCGACTTCCGGACCGGTACGAGGCCACTCCCGCTGGCGCGAATCGGCCTCGGTCTGCGCCGGAATCGGGCGGGTAACCGCCTTGTAGCATGGCTGCAGCAGGATCAATTCCGAACACGACGGGACGGACGGAGAGGCTCCTGACGCAGGCGGTCGCACACAGCAGCCAACCGGCGGACCAGGCCACCGCTGAGCCCGGTCCGGCCGCGCGGCCGGCGATCCGGCCGCTACCACCCCTGCTGTGGACCCTGCTGACCCTGACCGCGGGCCTGCTGCTGGTGCAGCGGCGTGATCCGGTCACCAGCACGACCCTGGCGGTCGGGGCGCTGGCCGTCCCGATGCTCGGTTATGAACGGGTGTTCCGGCGCTGGTTCCCCGGTTTCGGAGCCCGCTCGGCGGCGCTGGCCGGCGGTGTCACGCTGGCCCTGTGGTGTCTGCTCGAATTCCTGCTGGTGCTCATCGGCCACACCACCGCACCCGAGGCGCAAGCCGTGCTGCTGGCTGTCATCCTGCTGCCGGTCTTCGCGCTCGCCCCGCCGTCCGGACGCGGCGCCCTCGACGCGCTGCAGGTGATCGGATCGTTGCGGGTCGGCCTGCGTTCGGCCGGTCTGATCCTGGTCGTCGCCGTCCCGGCGCTGGCCGGCGCCCTGGTCATCGAGCACGCCCAGCACATCGCCTCCGGTGAACTGAGCCCGACGAACGCGTTCGGCGTCTTCTGGCTCGGCATGGCGCTGGTCTACCTGCCGCTGGCCTTCGCGGTGCTCTTCGCCTGGCGGGTACCGGTCGCGCTCCGGGGCATCGCCGTCGGCGCGGTGTCCTACCTGCCGACCTTCGTCCGCTCGCCGCTGAAGGTCTTCAACTTCGACGAGTACGGCCACCTCGGCGAGGCGCGCCAGATCATCTTCTTCGGCAAGCTCTTCCAGCCCGACAGCACCGTGCCGATCGGGGCCAAGTACCCGGGGTTCGAGACCCTGGTGGTCGGCATCGCCCGGCTCACCGGGCTGCCGATCGTCGCGGCCGGCCAGTTGTGCATCCTGGCCTGTCACATCGTCGTGGTGCTGAGCCTGCTGGGGATCGCGGCCATCGTGCATCAGGGCTCGGTCCGGGCCGCCATGCTGGCCGGACTGCTGTACGCGGTGTCGCCGCAGTTCGTGCAGTTCGATGCGCTGTTCTCCTACGAGACGTTCGCGCTGCCGCTGTTCATGCTGATGTTGCTGACCTGCATGGCCGGACTGACGGCCCGGCACAGTAGCCGCCAGCGGCGTCGCTACACCGGCTTGGGGGTGTTCTTCCTGCTCGCGCTGTTGATCACCCATCACCTGACCACGATCGTGCTGGGCGGCGCGCTGGTGCTGGCCGCGGTCACGTTCGGGATCACCGCCCTGCATCGGCGGCGGGTCGACCGGCCCTCAGCGCGCGCGGCCGGCTGGGTCGGGCGACGGCTGGCCCTGGCCGGCATCGGCGTCGTGCTGCTGGTGTTCGGTTACGCCGTGGCCGTCGGTGCCGATCTGCCCGCGTATCTCGGAGCATTCCCGCGCAGTGCCTATCTCGGTGTGCGCTCCTTCCTCGGCCTGTCCCGCAGCGTCAACGTCTCGACCGCCACCACCTATGACCAGCGTCAAGGGGCGACCCGGGCGCTGTTCCAGGGCACCGCCCTGCCGACCTACGAACGGTTGGTCGGCATCGCTGTCCAGGTGGTGTTGGTGGCGATCTGTCTGTGGGTGTGCTGGCGATTGCGACGCCGGCTGACGCCGTGGCTGGGGCTGGCGATCCTGCTGGCCGGATGCTATTTCGCCTCGCTGCCGCTGTCGTTCATCTCGGTGGCCAGCAGCGGCGCCCACCGGACCTGGGCCTTCACCTTCATCGGGGTGGCCCTGGTGGCCTCGCGCATCGCGGTGCTCAGCGATCCCGCCCTGGTCGTCGACCGGCCCTCCCGGGCCCGAGCGCTGGCCGGCACCGTGGGCATGGTGCTGCTGGTCGGGGCCGTGCTGATGTCGAGCTATGCCACCTCGGTCAACCTGTACTCGCGGTTTCCGGGCCCCTACGTCATGGGCGCCGACGGGCGCGACGACACCTCGGACGTGCAGCGGTCGGCCACCTGGTTGCTCGACGCGGCCGGCCCGGGCGCGAAGATCCTCTCCACCCGCCGTACCGCGATGGTGTTCACCGCGGTCAGCACCGCCCAGTTGGTGGCCTATCCCGGGTGGCAGATCTTCTACCCACCGACCCAGCCGAACGCGTCGTGGATCGAGTTGTTGCGCTCGACCGGAGCGCAGTACCTGGTCGTCGACGACCGGCTCGACAGCGCGATTCCGACCCAGTCCTACTTCAAGCCGACCGAACTGCCGGCGCCGTCGACGCCGTTGCCGGTGGCCTCGGTCGAGAAGTTCAAGCAGTCGAGCTGGCTGCAGGAGGTGCACGCCGACGGTCACATCGTCATCTACCGCCTGATCGACAGCTGAGTTCGGTTGCCGTTCCCCCGCACGAGAAAGCCACAACTGCGTTGCGCATCCTTCAACTGACCGACCTCTACCCGCCGGTGATCGGGGGCACCGAGCGGCATGTGCAGCGGCTGGCCATCGAACTGGCCCAGCGTGGTCACGAATCGCTGGTGGCGACCCTGCGACTGGCCGGTGAGCCGGAGTACGAGATCGGATTCTCGGGGGAGCGGGTATTCCGGCTGCGCAGTCTCTACAGCCGGATCCCGAAAGCGCACACCAGCCACCGGCCGTACCACCCGCCGTTCCCGGATCCGGTGGTGCAGCGAGAGCTGCGGACGCTGATCACCACCGAACGGCCGGACGTGATCTATGCCCACAACTGGATCGTGTTCTCCTACGCGGGGCTCTTCGACGAGCTCCGGGTGCCCTTGGTCTACGTCCTGCACGACTACTGCATGACCTGCCCGGCCAAGACGCTGCTGCGAGGCCCGGACCGGGACTGCAGCCACACCGGCCGGGACCGGCTGGCCTGCTCGATCGAGACCTATGGCATCACTCGCGGTGCTGCCATCGACGGTGGCCTGGCGCTGTTCAACCACCGGCTCCGGTCGATCCCCTGCACCTACGTGGCCATCTCGACGGCAGTGGCCGAGGCCAGCCGGATCGGTCTCGGCCCGGATGCCGACCTGCGGGTGATCCCAACGTTCATCGCCGACGGGCTGGCCGAACGCGCCGCCGGACGGCCGCGGCCGAGCTTCCTGCCGCCGGGCGACTACATGCTTTTCGTCGGAGCCCTGGGTCGGCACAAGGGCGTGCCGCTGCTGTTGGACGCCTATCGCCAGCTGCAACCGCCCAAACCGCAGCTGGTGTTGCTGGCTGCTCGGGGTTCGGTCGAGCTCCCGCCGCTACCCGACGGGGTGCTGCTACAGACCGACGTCGAACACGACGACGTGATGGCGGCCTGGCGCGACTGCCTGTTCGGGATCGTGCCGTCGATGTGGCCGGAGCCCTTCGGGCAGGTGGCGCTGGAGGCCCTGACGATGGGCCGGCCGGTGATCGCCTCGGCGGCGGGCGGGCTGGCCGAGATCGTCCGACCCGGACAGAACGGGTTGCTGTTCAGCCCCGGGGCCCAGGGCGAGCTGGTGGCGGCGATGCAGCGGCTGATCAACAACCCCGAGCTACGCGAGCGCCTGGGGGCGCAGGCCGACCGGGGAGTGCAGCGCTACGCGGTCTCGGCCGTGGCCGATTCGGTGGAGAAACTGCTCGCCGAGCTCGTCGGCTGACCGAGGGTCGGCACCGGCTGCAAGGGGGCCAGCCGGAACTTCGCGCACACATCGCGTCCGCAGACGCCGCAGTCCGAACCCTTCCGATAGTGCTCATGGGCCTCGTACACATGCCCGCACCGGCAACTGCCGTCCGTGGTCATCTTCAGATCTCCTGGCTGTTTTGCGATACCGACCCGCCCGGAGGTTCCAATCGGCCGGACGAGGGGCTGACTCAAGCGCTTTCGCCGGTCGGTTTGCGAGTCCACACCGCTCAACGGATGCTAGCCGTGCCGGTAATGGTGGGAGGCAATCCGCCTATTTCTTCAGATGAAACGCCTATGTCTGGGCCGGTTCGCTGATCGATCGTTCATCCTGACCCAGAGCCGCCGTCCACCGGGGGATCTCGCGTTCACCCGACGTTGCCACAGCGGCTTCGTCAACGAAACGAGGTCGAAACGTCGCCCCCGGTAGAGTCGATCTTGAACGAGGGAAGCTCGACTGTCCGATCGACGTCGCAATCAGGGAGTTCGCGCCGCATGGCCCACGTCCGAACTGATTCACCCCGGATCAGCATCATCTGCCCCGTCAAGAACGAAGCCCGTAACCTCGAACTGCTGCTGCCCCGGATTCCGGCGGTGCACGAGATCATCATCATCGATGGCCGCTCCATCGATGACAGCGTGGCCGTCGTGCGCAGGTTGCGGCCCGAGGCGATCGTGCTCGACCAGACCCGCCGGGGTAAGGGCAACGCATTGGTCTGCGGCTTCGAACGCGCCACCGGCGACATCCTGGTCATGCTCGATGCCGACGGCTCGGCCGACCCGGCCGAGATCGCGCGGTTCGTCGAGGCGTTGCTGGCCGGGGCGGACTTCGCCAAGGGCAGCCGGTTCTGCATCGGGGGCGGAAGTGACGACATCACCCGGCTGCGGCAGGCCGGCAACCTGGGGCTGAACGTCCTGGCCAACAACATGATCCGGGCTCGTTACACCGATCTGTGTTACGGCTACAACGCATTCTGGGCCGACATCTTGCCGGTGCTGGACCTGCCCGCCGGTTCGATCGCCACCGTGTCCGGCTCCGCCATGATCTGGGGTGACGGGTTCGAGATCGAGACGGTGATCAACTGCCGGATCGCGGCGGCCGGCCTGGCCGTCACCGAGGTGCCCAGTTTCGAGAAGGCACGGGTGCACGGCGACAGCAACCTGAACACGTTCTCCGACGGTATCCGGGTGCTGCGTACGATCCGGCGCGAGCGGCGCCGCCGGGCTCGGCAGCGGGAATTGGCCCACCGGCACCGGCTACTGGCCGAGGACTCGTGGGCGCGGGAGAACATCGCCTGACCCGCTGTCCGTCCTGAGGTCGCGAACGGCCAGTCCGGCACGAATGTCCAGGCATAGCCGGCCATTGGCGGTAGCAGGGGCCATTCGCGGCGCCACTCAGGCTCAGCCGCGGAACGTGCGGCGGTAGTCCGAGGGCGAGACGCCGACCGCCACCTTCAGATGCTGGCGCAGGCTGGCTCCCGTGCCGAGGCCGGCCCGGGCGGCCACCTCGTCCACGGCGAGGTCGGTGGTCTCGAGCAGGTGTCGAGCCCGGTTCACCCGCTGCTCGAGCAGCCACGCCCCAGGAGAGGCACCGGTCTCGGCCCTGAACCGTCGGTTGAACGTCCGCACCGATTGCCGGGCATGGTCGGCCAAGGCGGCAACATCCAGACTCTGGTCCAATCGATGCAACGCCCAATCCCGTGTGCCGGCAGTGGAATCGGCGGCGGTCACCGGCATCGGATGTTCGATGTACTGGGCCTGGCCACCTTCGCGCCAGGGCGGCACCACGCACTGCCGGGCGGCATGGTTGGCCACCGCGGCGCCGTGATCACGCCGGATCAGGTGCAGGCACAGATCGATGCCGGCCGCCACGCCGGCCGAACTGAGCAGGTCGCCGTCGTCGATGAACAGTTGCGTCTCGTCCAGGTGCACCTGGGGGTACAGCGCGGCGAATTCGGCGGCGTAATCGGCCGAGAAGAAGACATTGTGGCGCAGCAGCGGGAAGCCGCGCGTCTCGCCCGTGGCAAGCCACACCATGGCACCCAGCGAGCGGCGTGGCAGCGGC
>CAZZZW010000085.1:0-4559 GCA_964658795.1 Phormidium nigroviride PCC 7112 | reverse complement strand
GTGGTGGCCGGGCGCCCGTCGAACAGCCCGGCCGCGGCCAGTGCGAACGCGCCGGTGCAGATCGAGACGATCCGGGTGCCTGATCGGATCTGGTTCAGGGCGTCCTTCAACTCGCCCGGGAGCTCGCCGGTGGTGCGGGGGCCGGCGATCCGGGTGCCGGGCACGATCACGGTGTCGGCCCGCCGCAGCTCGCCGGCGCCGGCGTCGGGAGTGATCGAGTAGCCGGCCTGGGTCCGTACCGGGCCGCCGTCCAGGCTGGCCAGGGCCACGTCGTAGAGCCGGTGCCCGCGGGCGTCCTCGGCCGCACCGAGCAGTTGGGACGGGATCGCGGCGTCGAAGCCGACGACCGGTTCCAGCAACAGCACGACGACGCGATGGGGCTGGGGGATCGCCATGGCAGGATTCTTGCACATATTGGCAATCCTGCCACTGTTGTCCGGTCGAGCCGGTACCTCAGAATGGTCGACGTGAGTGTGAATACCCCCATGCGAACGACGGTTTCGCGATCGTGGCGACTGCATCGAGCCTGGGTCATCGCCGCGGTGACGTTCGTGACGATGCTGGGTGCGGCGGCATTCCGGTCGGTGCCCAGTGTGCTGATGGATCCGTTGCACATGGAGTTCGGCTGGTCGCACGCCACCATCGGCTCGGCGATGTCGATCAACATGACGTTGTTCGGCCTGATGTCACCCTTCGCGGCCGCCCTGATGGACCGGTTCGGCATCCGGCGAGTGGTCGGCGTCGCGCTGGTGCTGGTCGCCGCCGGCAGCGGGCTGACCGTCTTCATGACCTCGGCCTGGCAACTGCTGCTGTGCTGGGGCGTCCTGGTCGGTGTCGGCACCGGCTCGATGTCGATGGCCTTCGTGGCCACGGTCAGCACCCGGTGGTTCGTGGCCCGGCGTGGTCTGGTCAGCGGCATCCTGACCGCGGCCAACGCGACCGGTCAGCTCATCTTCCTGCCGGTGATCGCCTCGCTGACCTCTCATCACGGCTGGCGTCCGGCTGCGATCACGGTGACCGTCGCCGCGCTGGCGGTGGTGCCTCTGGTGCTGCTGGCGATGCGCGATCACCCGCACGACCTGGGGCTGACCGCCTACGGCGCGACCGTGGCCGACCCCGGTCCGGTGCGGGCACCCCGGTCGGGCAGCAGTGCCGGATTGGCCTTGCGGGCATTACTGATCGGGGTTCGAACACCAGTGTTCTGGTTGCTGGCCGGCAGCTTCGCGATCTGCGGGGCGACCACGAACGGGCTGATCGGCACCCACTTCATCCCGGCCGCTCAGGACCACGGGATGCCGGTGACTACTGCAGCCAGCCTGCTGGCCCTGGTCGGGGTGTTCGATGTCGTCGGCACGATCGCCTCCGGCTGGTTCACCGACCGGTACGACCCGCGGCTGCTGCTCGGCATCTACTACGTCGGGCGGGGTTTGTCCTTGCTGGCATTGCCATCGCTGCTCTCCTCGAGCACCACGCCCAGCACCTGGGTGTTCATCCTGTTCTACGGTCTGGACTGGGTGGCCACGGTGCCACCGACGGTTGCCCTGTGTCGCAAGTATTTCCCGGACACGGCGCCCATCGTGTTCGGTTGGGTGTTCGCGTCCCATCAGCTCGGTGCGGCAGTGGCGGCGGCCGGAGCCGGCTACATCCGGGATGCCCGCGGTTCCTACGACGTGGCCTTCTACATCGCGGCGCTGCTGTGTGTGATCGCCGCGGCGCTGTGCCTGCTGGTCGGCCTGACCCGGCGCCGACCGTCGCTCGTCGCCCAACCCGCCTGAGCCACTCCTCGCCCGCCGGGTTTGGTATCCGGATAGGTCGCTATAGCGCGTGGTCCGCATACCAAATCTCGGCCCGGAGCCCGGCTGGTGCGCACGCCATGATCGTCAATCGGCTTGTAGCGACGAGCTGATCTGTGCCGCGGCGGCCAAGATCGGCCCGGCCACCTCGGCCACCGCGGGAAATCGTTCGCTCGGAACCACGATGCCGACGCTGGCCACCGCACTGCCCGATTGGTCCAGGATGGGCGCGGCCATGCCGGAGGCACCGTGCCCGAGCTCGTCGGAGGTGAAGGCGAAGCCTTGGTCCCGGATGGTCTGCAACTCGGCCAGCAGGGCCGATTCATCCGGTGAGACCAGGCAGAACCGTTTCACCGTCGCCGGATCGGCGTAGGCCAGGATGGCTCGCCCGGCTGCCGCGACGGCCAGCGGATGCCGGAACCCGGTCGGGTACTCGGCGCGGACCAGCCGATCGGGCACCACCAACTGGTCGGCCGACACGGCGTCATCGCCCTCGCGAACGGTCAGTGCGACTGTCTCACGCACCGCCTCGAACAGGGTGAGCATCGGCTTTTGCGCCGCCCGGCGAACGGGATTCTCGACCTTGGCCGCCAACTCGACCAGGGTCAGCCCGAGCGCGTATGTGCCGTCGGCACGGCGGTGTACGAACCCGTCGGCCTGCAGGGTGACCAGCAACCGCTGCACCACCGTGCGATGCAGGCCCAAGTGCCGGGTCAGCTCGGCGATGGAGGCCGCACCATCGCCCAGGGCGAGCAGGATCCGCAGCGCCTGCCCGACCGTCTTGGAGACCTCAGGCATCAGCTCGGGCCGCGGCCGGACCAGCTCCAGGCGTACTTGCCGTCGTCGCAGGCCAGGCCGGCTTCACCCACGGACAACGGGGCAAACGTGTCCACCATGACCGCGAGCTCGTCGACCTCGGTGACGCCCAGGCTGCCTTCGACCGCACCGGGCTGCGGGCCGTGCGAGTGGCCGCCCGGGTGCAGCGAGATCGAGCCCTTACCGATGCCCGATCCCTTGCGGGCGGCGTAGTCGCCGTCGACGTAGAACATCACCTCGTCGGAGTCGACGTTCGAGTGGTAGTAGGGCACCGGTATCGACAGCGGGTGGTAGTCCACCTTGCGCGGCACGAAGTTGCAGATGACGAAGTTGTGGCCCTCGAAGACCTGGTGGGCCGGTGGCGGCTGATGGATCCGGCCGGTGATCGGTTCGAAGTCGGACACGTTGAAGGCGTAGGGGTAAAGGCAACCGTCCCAGCCGACGACATCGAACGGGTGGGTCGGAACGACATGGATACTGCCGGCGATGCCGGTTGCGCCCCGGTGCTTGATGTAGACCTCGACATCGGACTCCTCGACCTGCAGCAGTTCGGTCGGGCCCCGCAGATCGCGCTCGCAGAACGGTGCGTGCTCGAGCAGCTGTCCGTACCGCGAGAGATAGCGCTTGGGCGGCGTGATGTGCGAGTTCGCCTCGACGGCATAGGTGCGAAGCGGCTCGTCGCCGGTCGGCAGCCAGCGATGGGTGACCGCGCGGGGGATGATGACGTAGTCGCCGGTGCCGACCTCGATCGGCCCGAACAGCGTTTCCACCACGGCCGATCCGCGTTCGACGAAGACACACTCGTCGCCGATGGCGTTGCGGTACAACGGGCTGGGCACGCTGCTGACGGCATAGCTGATCCGCAGATCGGCATTGCCCAGCACCACCCGGCGGCCGGTCACCGGATCGCAGGCCTTATGTTCCTCGCCCGGGAACAGCTCGTGCAGCTGCAGATGCTTGGGCAGCAACGGGTGGTTCGCGGTCAGCGACTGGTCCGGCAGCTCCCAGGCGCGGGCGTCGACCACGGCCGAGGGCAGGTACCGGTGATAGACCAGCGACGAGTCGGCGGAGAACCCCTCCTCGCCCAACAGCTCCTCGAAGTACAGGCCGCCGTCGGGACGACGGTGCTGGGTGTGTCGCTTGGACGGGATGCTGCCGACCTGCCGGTAGTACGCCATCTGTATCTCCGATAATCGGTTGGTGAATCTCCGTTATTCGGATCAAGGATGCGTCATGTCGGCGGAGTGCGTCAACATCGTGCGAAACCTCCGCCTGTTAGTCCTGGGCTTGTTAACCTGATCGGGCTTCAAAGGAGGATCAGTGGTTCAGCGCTCGCTGTACGAGATGATCGGTGTCAGCGAGGATGCCGATCCTGAGGACGTCCGCTACGCCTACGAGCAGGCGATGCGGATGGCCACCCGTGGCGGGGACCATCGCCGGGCGGTGGAACTCTCGACCGCCTTCGACGGTCTTGACCTGCGGACCCGGCGGCAGATCTTCCCTGCCGCTCGCAGCGGTTCCGGGTCGGCGCGCGGCGACTACAGCGCGAGCCTGCGGCCCGGCGACTACGACCTCGGACCCATCCCGCACCGATCGGGCCGGGCCGCCGGCGGCTCGCGGCAGTGGCTGCGCACGGCGACCGCGGTCACGGTCGGCGTGGCGATCGCGCTGGTGATCGGGCTCTACGTCTGGCGTACCCAGATACCGCACGACAGCACGCCGACGTACCCGACGCCACCGCGCTACCGCGCGCCGGTGGCCGGCCCGCAGTTGGTCGTGCCGCAGAACGCACCGGTCGGCGCCGATGGCAGCGTGACGATCGCGTGTGGCAGCTACAACACCGCGGCCTATCCCGGTGACACGGTCACGTGTGACGACGGCACGCTGCCCCGGCTGGCCAATTCACCCTGAGCCGAACGGCAAACACGGTCAGACCGACAAGGCACGGTC
>CAZZZW010000084.1:0-14164 GCA_964658795.1 Phormidium nigroviride PCC 7112 | reverse complement strand
GAATTCTTCATGGGTAATGCAACGGGTAATAAGGCGAACATAGATCGGTCGGTTGGCATGGAGCGACAACTGAACAGCATAGGAATCTTCAATGACGACGAGGGACGGTACCTTCTGGAGAGCCACTTGCGTGGTGTGCACGGGGATCCCTCCTCTATCGTCAAGACGCAAGCCAACGGGCGCGTTGTCCGTGACGGCCTTCTGGTCGGGCCGCGAGGCATGCTGAAAACTGAAACTATCTGGGAAGGTGATAGTCTCATCACCGGTATGCTATACGGAAAGGGATAATCCGTGCTGCGTCTGATACAGCCGACAAGAACTCTCCTCTTTAAGCGGTGGGAAAATGCTCGTCAAGCTGAAGAAGCAAGTCCGAGTGCTCTAGTCCTAGGCGGGGAGCGTGCAAACGCGCATGCGCCCGCGTGGGAGGTCGCGGTCGAAAGTGCACAACGCCGCCAAGCGGTTATAATCATGTCGGAATCGGCAGAGTCATTTCCTATGATCGTAGGAGATGAGTGGGCCAGGTGCTGCTGGATGGGTCATGAGGGGCTTCTCTACATGATCCCTGATAACTTAGAAAAGGTTCGCTGCTGGGAGGCGGACTCACCAATTGCCACCATTCGGCTGGTGAATCGAATGGGGCCCCTAATTGTTATTTGTGAGACTGGTGTGACGGCGATGGGTAGCGATTTGAGTGCGCAGTGGTCCACGCCCACAGACTTAATCACTGACCATCACTGGCTAGACAACGGGCACTTGGCTATCGATCAAATGGACGGCCCAAGCATCGAGGTTGATCTCTCCACCGGTCATTTCAAAATTCGGTAACCTATTCAACATGGATGAACCTGTAACGTGGACCCCGTGGTCGTTGTCGGTTCAGGTTGTTCGGTTCATTTGGTCTAGGGTTGGTTCGCCAGGTGGTGGCCACTGACTACGTTGAGAGGATCAACTACCATGCCGTGAGCGGTCTCGGAGGCGCATCGAGTGCGTCATGTGAATGGGCCGTCGGCGGCCCGTACGTCGGCACCGAGTCTTCTGCGAACAGCATCTTCTGGAGAACACCGCAGAGGGTTCAGTTGTTTACGGCCAACAAGAAGGACGATCGGGCGAGCCGCCACGTGAACCAGGATCAGACCAACGGCCAGTTGCAGAATCTGGACATGCACGACAAATATTGGGACGGCTACCGAGCCCCGAGCGGGCCGAAGGCACCTTCTTCTGGGCACGGCAGCGGAGGCGGAGGTTTCGGGTGGCTGCAGATCCCTGCGATTCGTATCCCGGGGATTCTTGAGATACCCGAACTGCCGGTTCCGGTGCCGTAATGACTGAGTCAAACAGGTTCATTATGAGTCCATCGCTTGATGACGTTGTAGCCAAATTCATGACCCCGGTCATGAAAGAAGCGGGCTTTGCCCAGCGAAAGACGCGTTTTCAGAAGCGCGGCGTAAACGACGCGATCGTCTCCGTGCAGGTCAAGATCGGTGCGCGCAACAACGCCCTGCTGACTTTCGGCATCCTGTGGTCGGTGATCCCGCCGGCGTTGGCCGCCTTTTTGAGCCGAGACAAGAGGTTGGGCTGGCCAGCCATGTATAACGGTTTGTTCATCGTCAGTGTCCACGCTCCAGCATCCCTCCGGTACCAACCCGAGGCTCTGAGTGAATGGTGCTGCAAGTTCGACGACTACGACCGATTTGGCGGGGCTTTCACCGCTGAGTTGCGAGAGACGATCATCCCGGCGTGGCACGCGGCTCTCGACCCCAGCTACCTGCTGCGGACCGGGGTCGGGACTGAGAACGCCTTCGCCTTTGGGGCCCCCGTGTGGCGTGAGCTGCTTCTGACGATCGATACCGGCGATGTGGGTCGCATCGATGCGTTGCTCCGTGAAGCATCGACAAGAACACCACCAGAGCCAGACCTTCTCCCATGGCTTGAGGCACGTCTTGAGGCCCGGCCAGCAGGTCGGTAAAGGTCACGGCGTCTCGCCGGGCTACGGCCAGCCGGATCTCAGAAAACCCGCGCTGACTGCTGCGCTCATGCTCCAGCCGACCAGCGCGAGTCCACCCGGCGCACAGTGCCTTCCGACGCAGTACAAGGCAGCAAGCTCGCCCACCGACACACCTTGCTCCGTGCGCTGGAACCCTTCTATCTCTCGCCGAGCTATCGGCCAGGCTGCGCCGTGCCGATCGGGCCGGTGCGCGGCCAGCCGTCCAGCCGTCCAGCACGAATCCAGTCTCGAACGGCGTGCTAGGTCGAGCCGTTCCGCACCCCGCTGGGACCTGAGGTCTCTGACGCGGCTCGGGGCTAGCGCACCGAGACTAAACGCGACCCGAGTGGACTCGAACCTGAACCCGTCGCAGCACCCAAGTCCGCCAACAGAAGAACCTGTGGCTGGAGCGCGACCTACATCCGGCACATCCGCAGCAGGGGTCAGAAAACGATCAAACCTGCGGACGGGTTCGCCGTTGCCGCAGGTTTGAAACACGTAACCCGGGCGCCGCCCGTGGGAGCCGTCGCGGTCCGAACTCGTCCCTCGTCCGGACAGGTCCTCCCGAATCCCGCAGAGTCGCTAGTAGACGAAGCAGGACCCGGCGAAGAGCGTGCCGGGCCCTGCTTCGTCAGTGCCCCCGGTGGGATTCGAACCCACACGCCTTTCAGCAATGGTGTTTGAGACCATCATGTATGCCAGTTCCATCACAGGGGCGTGACGCTCGAAGGAGTCTAGCCGGATAGGCTTTGCCTTCGCGCACCCGGATCTTGACCTTGGATGTCCGGGGGAGAAGGGCGCGAAGCTACAGCGGCAGCGAGTGAAGGTAGTGAGCCAGAGTGAGTCAGCCGGTCGATCAGGCGCCCTCCACCGTCGAGGCGTCCAAGCCACGGCGCGTCCTGATAGCCGAGGACGAGGCGCTCATCCGGCTCGACCTGCGCGAGATGCTCATCGAAGAGGGATTCGACGTCGTCGGCGAGGCGGCCGACGGTGAGAAGGCCGTGCAGCTGGCTACCGAGCTGGTCCCGGATGTCGTGATCTGCGACGTCAAGATGCCCAAGATGGACGGCATCACGGCCGCCGGACTGATCACCGAGGCCCGCATCGCGCCGGTCGTCATCCTGACCGCCTTCAGCCAACGTGATCTCGTCGAGCGGGCCCGCGACGCCGGGGCGATGGCCTACCTGATCAAGCCGTTCCACAAGCGGGATCTGCTGCCGGCCATCGAAATGGCGACCAGCCGGTTCGCCGAGATCCGGGCGCTGGAGTCCGAGGTCAGCGGATTGCAGGACCGGCTCGAAGCCCGCAAGTTGATCGAACGGGCCAAGGGTGTGCTGATGGCTGAACATCGGCTGACCGAGCCGGACGCGTTCCGCTGGATCCAACGGGCCGCCATGGACAAGCGCACCACGATGCGTGCCGTCGCCGAGCTCGTGCTCACCGAGACCGGGCAGATGCAGCGCGGAGCCAGAGCGCCGAACCTGAGCGCTGAGCCGGAGCGCAGATCCAGCGGCGCTCAAACGAGCGTTGATGGACTGCTGGGCGTACCAATGTCGCAGTAGGCACCGGAATGCCCGTTGCCCCTGGCAAAGATTTGGTTACGACGTGACCCACATCGCTCTGAAGAGTTCAGCCGGAAACACCTGTCCACTAGGGTCTCGCGGGAAGTTAACACCCGGAACGGCAGTTCCGGTCGACCCTATGAGGGGGATTTTGTGCGCAAGTCTTCTCTGAAGATCACCGTTCTGGTGGGTGCAGCGGCTCTGGTGGCCCTGTCCGCTTGCTCGAACTCGAAGAAGGACACCGGCGGCCTCGGCTCCGGTAACGGCGGCAGCTCCAGCGGCGGCTCGTCCAGCGGCGGTACCTACACCATCGCATTCGAAGGCCCGCTGTCCGGCGACAACCAGCAGCTGGGCATCAACGAGGTGAACGCCACCGAGCTGGCCATCAACCAGGCCAACGCCAAGGGCGACCTCGGCTTCACCCTGAAGCTGCTCAAGGCCGACGACGTCGGCGACCCGTCCAAGGCCCCGGCCGCCGCGGCCCAGGTGCTGCAGGACAACACGGTCATGGGCGTGATCGGCCCCAGCTTCTCCGGTGCCACCAAGGCCGTCGGTGACACCTACGGCGAGGCCGGTCTGGCCTTCATCACCCCGTCCGCCTCGAACGGAACCCTGCAGACGCTGGGCTTCAAGACGTTCCACCGGGTGATCCCGAACGACAACGTCGAGGGCACCCAGGGCGCGGACTGGCTGGCTCGCAAGGGCCTGAAGAAGGTCTTCGTCGTCGACGACCAGAGTGACTACGGCAAGGGCGTCGCCGACGCTCTCGAGAAGGAGCTCAAGGCCAAGGGCGTGACGACCACCCGTCAGGGCGTCGACGCCAAGACCACCGACTACGGCGCGATCGCCCAATCGGTGAAGTCCTCGGGTGCCGGCGCGCTGTTCTACGGCGGCTACGACGCCCAGGCGGCCCTGTTCGCCAAGGCGCTCAAGGCCGTTGGTTTCACCGGCATCACCGCCGGTGGTAACGGCGTCAAGTCCTCGGTCTTCACCAAGGGTGCCGGCGATGCCGGTAACGGCTGGTACTTCACCTGCGGCTGCCTCGACGCGACCATCGCGCCGAACGCCAAGCAGTTCACCGCCGACTACACCAAGGCCTACAACACCCCGCCGTCGACGTACTCCCCGGAGGCCTTCGACGCCACGAACGCCCTGATCCAAGCCATCAAGGACGCCAAGTCCAAGGGCCAGGTCACCCGGGCCACGGTCGAGACGGCCGTCAACGCGGTTGACTACCAGGGCATCACCACCGAGGTGAAGTTCGGTTCGAACGGCGAGCCGGGCGGTGCCACCACCGTGTCGCTGTACACCCAGAAGAACGGTCAGATCGTCTCGGTCGGCCTGCTGAAGGACCAGAACTAGGTCCTGTTACTAGGACAGCGAAACGCATGAAATGACAGCGGAGGGCTCCGTCGATCCAACGGATCGGCGGAGCCCTTCGACTACCCGATCGCACCCGAAAAGCCTTCATCGCCGCTAGCTCCGATTGCCCGAAAGGCGCGCTGGATGACCGAATTTCTGAACTATCTGATCCTCGGGCTCACCCGTGGATCGATGTATGCCTTGATCGCCCTCGGCTACACGCTGGTGTACGGCGTGCTGCAACTGATCAACTTCGCCCACAGCGAGGTGTTCATGTCCGGCGCGTTCGGCAGCTACATCGTCATCCACGCGGTGATCGGCAACGGCAAGTCGTTGCCATGGTTCGCCGTACCGCTGGTGTTCCTGCTCGGCCTCTCCTCCGGCGCGGCCACGGGGGCGATCATCGCCTACGGCCTAGAGCGGGTGGCCTATCGACCATTGAGACAGCGAGGCGCACCCAAACTGGCGTTCCTGATCAGCGCGATCGGAATGTCGTTCTTCCTGTCGCAGCTGGCCGGCAAGCTGTTCAACCGGTTCACCAACAACGCCTTCCCGCCCTACTTCCAGCAGAACCGCCACCTGCTGTCGATCTTCGGGGCCAAGGTGACCGTCATCCAAGCCACCATCATCGTCACCGCGATCGTGATGATGTTCTTCCTCGACCGTCTGGTCTCGGGCACCAAGCTCGGCCGCAGCATCCGCGGTGTGGCCGAGGACGCGCCGACCGCTGCGCTGATGGGCATCGACATCGACAAGACCATCTCGCGCACCTTCATCATCGGTGGCGCGCTCGGTGGGGCGGCCGGCTTCCTCTTCGGCACCGCCTTCACCTTCAGCAACATCATGGGTTTCCTGCCGGGCGTCAAGGCGTTCGCCGCGGCCGTGCTCGGTGGCATCGGCAACATCCGGGGGGCCATGCTCGGCGGCCTGCTGCTCGGCGTCGTCGAGAACGTGGTGCCGACCGCACCGTGGAACGGCCACGCCTGGATCGGTATCGGCTGGACCGACGTCGTCGCGTTCGTCGTGCTGGTGTTGATCCTGGTGGTCCGACCGAGCGGCATCCTGGGTGAGCGACTGGGGCGTGCAGCATGACATTCCTCAAGAATTCCCACGTCAAGCGGTTTGCGGCCTGCATGGTGCTGGCCCTCGTCCTGGCCCTGATGATCGGCAACCAGGAGGGCTCGCAGAACGACTACGGGCTGGCCTTCCGGCAGGCCATCTTCTCGCCCCGGATCCTCGTGTTCATCCTCGTCGGCGTCCTCGTCTTCGCCGGCATGACGTTCTGGCCCCTGATCACGCCCTACCTGATGCGCCCGGGGGTCCGCCCGCTAGCCATCGGCGGCATCACCGTGCTGGTCTCGATGACGCTGCTCAAGTGGTCCGACGACGGCCGCACCGACGACGGCAAGTTCACCTCGGTCGCCGGTAAGGCCGGTAACACCGACGGGCTGGCGCCGGCCGCGAAGCTGTTCTTCTCCAACTATCTGGCCTGGATCCTGCTGCTGGTCACCTTCCTGGTCGCGGCGGCCGCGATCCTGGCCTCGATCAAGTACCTGGCCTGGGTCGCGGCGGTGCTGGCCGTCGTCGGTGCCGTGTGGGCCTACACCTCCCAGGCCGCGGTCCGGGACTTCCTGGGTACGCCCGACCACTCGCTCGGTGCCGGGGTGGCGCTGCTCGGGTACCTGACGATCGCCGCCGCCGCGGTGGCCATCGCACTGGCACAGTCGGACACCGCCGACACCCGGGCGTTCCTCAACCGCGCGCTGGCATGGCGGCCGGCCATGTTGCTGGTCGTGCTGGGCCTGGTCGTCGGGCTCCTGGCGCTGGTCCAGGCGACCTGGTTCTCCCCGCAGAACATCAACGCGACGCTGACCGACGCCAAGAACTACTTCCAGGGCAACGGCCTGGCCGATCTGGCCTTCCAGTTCCTGGCCTGGCTCGGCTACGTCCTGTTCGCACTCACCCTGGTGGCGGCTGCTGCGGCCAGTTACCTGCGGCAGCGGATGCTCGGCTGGGTTGCGGCCGGGCTCGGCGCGGTCGCACTGGTGCTGACCCTGATCACGATGTATGACTTCAGCGAGCTGGCCGGTTCGGCCGGTATCGACGGTGCGACCGGGCCCTGGCAGAACCTCGGCGCCGGCGGCTGGATGTTGTGTGGGGCGTTCTTCCTGCTCGGCGGGGCCGGGGTGGTCGTCGCGACCATCCCGAACTCGACCCTGCGGGTGCCGGCGGCCCGGGACAAGGCCGCGGCCGCCGACGGAGCCAAGCCGAAGTCCTCGGACACCCTGAGCCGGGGCTTCAGCGCGCCCGGCAGCAGCAAGGTCTTCCTGTTCGTGATCCTGGCGGCGGCCCTGTTCTACCCGCCGACCGCGACCGGGTTCTGGCAGAAGGTGCTGGTCTCGGAGATCGGGATCTACGTGCTGCTGGCGATCGGTCTGAACGTCGTGGTCGGCTGGGCCGGCCTGCTCGACCTCGGTTTCATCGCCTTCTACGCGATCGGGTCGTACACCACCGCCTACCTGACCGACGCGCTGCCGCACCACCCGCCGTCGTGGCTGCACCTTTCGCCGTTGCTGGCCATCCCGTTCGCCATCGTCATCTGTCTGATCGCCGGTGTCGCGCTGGGCGCACCGACATTGCGACTACGCGGTGACTACTTGGCGATCGTGACGCTCGGCTTCGGTGAGATCATCCGGATCACCGCCAACAACAACCCGGGCAACATCACCAACGGTCCCAAGGGCGCGTTCGGCATTCCGCACCCGGTGGTCCACCTCGGTCCGATCCACTTCACCTGGGGGCAGAACAACCTGCAGTACTGGTACCTGCTGCTGGTGCTGATCGTGATCGTGGTGCTGCTGTTCCGCCGGCTCGAGGCATCGCGCCTGGGCCGGGCGTGGGCCGCCATCCGCGAGGACGAGATCGCCGCGCAGGCCACCGGCATCAACACCACTCGGGTCAAGCTGCTGGCCTTCGCCATCGGCGCGTCCACCTCCGGCGTGGCCGGGGTGTTCTTCGCCAGTCAGATCGGTTACATCAACCCGGAGAACTTCGTGTTGAACAACTCGATCCTGGTCGTGGCCTACGTGGTCTTCGGTGGCATGGGTTCGCTGCCCGGTGCCATGGCCGGGGCCGCGGTGCTGACCTGGCTGCCGGAGTTCTTGAAGGACCAGGTGCCGGCCGAGGACCGCCAGATGTGGATCGGTGCGGTCGTACTGTTGATGATGATCTTCCGTCCGGCCGGGCTGATCCCGGCCAAGCGCCGTGCGGCCGAGCTGCATGGTCTGGACGGCGAACCGGCCGGCGAGACCAGAGCCGTGCCGGCCGGCGAGGGAATGGGGGCCCGGTCATGACCGCGACGCAACAATCGCCCGCACCGGGTCACGCCCAGACCCGCGACGTCGTCTACGACGTCTCCGACGTCACGCTGCGCTTCGGTGGTGTGACCAGCCTGAACAACGTCTCGCTGCAGATGTTCCGGGGCGAGATCCTGGCCGTCATCGGTCCCAACGGTGCCGGCAAGACCTCGCTGTTCAACTCCCTGACCGGCGTCTACACGCCCCAGGAGGGCAGCATCGACCTGGCCGCCCGGGTCGGCGATTCGCCCCGCAGCGTGCTCGGCGCCAAGACCCACATCGTCAACCGGATGGGGGTGGCCCGGACGTTCCAGAACATCCGGCTGTTCCCGGCACTGACGGCGCTGGAGAACGTCAAGGTCGGGGTGGAGACCCGGCAGAAGGCCGGACCGATCGCGGCCATGCTCGGCATGCCCTGGCAGCGCCGGGAGGAACGCGAGAGCACCAAGCGGGCCTACGAGCTGCTGTCCTTCGTCGGGCTGACCGAACGGGCCAACGAGCTCGCCGGATCGCTGGCCTACGGCGAGCAGCGGCGGTTGGAGATCGCGCGGGCGCTGGGAACCAACCCGGGTGTCATCCTGTTGGATGAGCCGGCCGCCGGCACCAACCCGGCGGAAAAGCGAGATCTGGCTGATCTGATCAAGCGGATCAACGTCGAGGACAACGTCTCGGTGTTGCTCATCGAGCACGACATGAAGCTGGTCATGTCGATCGCGCACCGGCTGGTCGTGCTCAACTTCGGTCAGAAGATCGCCGAGGGCACGCCCGAGCAGATCCAGAAGGATCCGGTCGTCGTCGCGGCCTACCTCGGCAGCTCGACCGAAGAGGCGGCCGAGGAGATGGCCGGCCACCCGCCGGCCGAGCCGGCCGCAGGTGCTCCGGTCCTCAGCAAGGAAGCCATCGACATCTCCGACGACTCGATCATCAGCACCGATGAAACGTTCGGGGTGCCCGGCGATGCGGCGCCCGGCCGGCACGAGAGCCCCGACGCGGGCAGCACGGAGGACGAGGATGCCTGAGTCGATGCTCGAGGTCGATGACATCGAGGTCCGGTACGGCGCGATCAAGGCGCTCAAGGGCATCTCGTTCACGGTCGGACAGGGCGAGGTCGTCGCGCTGCTCGGGGCCAACGGCGCCGGCAAGACGACGACCCAGCGCACCGTGTCCGGCATGTTGCGCCCGGCGCTGGGTCAGATCCGCTACGAGGGACGCCGGATCGACGGCATCCCGGCCCACGAGCTCATCAACCTCGGAATCTGCCACGTGCCCGAGGGCCGGCATGTGTTCCCCCGGATGACGGTGGCCGAGAACCTGGAGATGGGGGCGTTCCGGTTCAAGCGGCCGGACCAGCAGGTGTTGAGCCATGTGCTGGAGCTGTTCCCGCGGCTGCAGGAGCGGATCAAGCAGTTCGCCGGCACCCTGTCCGGGGGAGAGCAGCAGATGCTGGCCATCGGGCGCGCCATGATGGGCAAGCCCCGGCTGCTGCTGTTGGACGAGCCGTCGATGGGGCTGGCCCCGCTGATCGTCAAGCAGATCTTCGACATCGTGAAGGAGATCAATGACGAGGGCGTGACCGTGCTGCTGGTCGAGCAGAACGCCGCCCAGGCACTGGCGCTGGCCAACCGTGGCTACGTGCTCGAGACGGGCGAGATCGTGCTGCAGGGGACCGGTCGCGAGCTGCTGGCCGACGATCGGGTCCGGGCCGCCTACTTGGGCGAAGAGATCGCGTCCTAACATCTAGAGCAGCTGCACCTGGGGGATCGCCGTCCGGGTCAGCTGCTCCAGTGTTCAGCTGGTAGGTCAGAAGGCATCGAACAGCATTCAGTAGAGCGCCGAGTTCATCCCACTGTAAGCGGATGATCACGGACGGTTCGAACAGTGGCAATCCGTACAAGATTGCCACTGTCGCGAAGCCAGGACAGCGCGATATGGTGCGGCTGGGTTTTGATTGGGCAGTCAACAAAACCTTTCCGTTTCGGTCAGAGCAAGCCGGGAGTGGATGTGTCACGAGGCAACGTTCGGGTACGGCCCGCAGGTACCTCTGACATCTCCGAGCTCATTGCGCTGTCCGAGGACAACGGCGTCGTGGAGCACACGGTGCGCCGAGGTCGCGGGAGTCGCGCCGAGCAGACCAAGTCACTGGCCGAGCGCTATCGCGAACTGTTGGCCGACCTGGACCGCCTGGTACTGGTCGCCCTGGACGAGGCCAACGATCAGATCGTCGGCTTCGCCGTGCTGCTGGAGGAGCGGGTCGGGGTGCTGGCCCCGACGGCCACCCTCTACATCTCGCACCTGCTGGTGGCCCCCTCCTTCCGTAAGCGTGGCGCTGGGCGGGCGTTGCTGACCGGAGCGGTCCGGCACGCCGAGGACCGGGAGATCGACCACGTGGTGGTCGGCGTCCAGGCCGGTGCGCGAGATGCCAATCGCTACCTGGCCCGACTCGGTTTCGCCCCGTTGGTCGTGCGCCGAATCGCGTCGGTGGCCACCCTGCGCCGCAGCCTGGGCATCGTCGAAACCGCAGACCGTGTCGCACTTCGCCGCCGCCGGACCGTGCGCGGGGTGCTACCGAGTCGTGTGGTAGGCAGAGGGGCATGATCACCCCTGCCCAACAGGCAATTCTCGATGAGGTCAAGCAGCGCTGGGACGGTACGGACGAGCTTCTGGCCGACCGCATCGGCATCGTCCTGACCGACACCGACCCACAGCACCTGGTCGGGACCATCCCGGTCAAGGGCAACCGGCAGCCCTACGGCCTGCTGCACGGTGGCGCGTCGGCCGTACTGGCCGAGACGCTCGGCTCGATCGCCGCCGCGATGCTGGCCGGTCCGGACAGCGTGGCGATGGGCATCGAGCTCAACTGCACCCATCACCGGGCCGCCACCGACGGCGTGGTCACCGGAGTCTGCACGCCGCTGCACGTCGGACGGACGGTGTCCTCGTTCGAGATCGTGCTGACCGATGAGGGCGGCCGTCGAACCTGCACCGCTCGGCTGACCTGCGCCATCCGCCCGGCCCACCAGGCCGGTCTCGCCGGCCCCGCGTAGTTCAGTGGGGTCGGCCATCGAGATAGCCGGTCCCGCGTGAGCAATTTCGGGGGCTGAAGAACTGTCGGTGGCCCGGCCTAGACTCAGCCGGGTGACCGACGTTGTGACTGAAACCCCGCGCCTGCTGCTGATCGACGGCCATTCGATCGCCTACCGGGCGTTCTACGCGCTGCCGGCCGAGAATTTCTCGACCACCACCGGGCAAACCACGAACGCGGTGTTCGGCTTCACCTCGATGCTGATCAACCTGTTGCGCGACGAGCAGCCGACCCACCTCGCCGTCGCCTTCGACCTGAGCCGCAAGACGTTCCGATCCGAGGCCTACCCGGAGTACAAGGCCAACCGGTCCAGCAGCCCGAGCGAGTTCACCGGCCAGGTGCCGCTGATCAAAGAAGTGCTCACCGCGCTGCGTATCCCGATGCTAACCATGGAGAACTACGAGGCCGACGACATCATCGCCACCCTGGCTACCCAGGCCGGCGAACACGGCATGGACGTCTTGATCTGCACCGGCGACCGTGATGCGCTGCAGCTGGTGAACCCGAAGGTGACGGTGCTCTACCCACGCAAGGGCGTCTCGGAGCTGACCCGGTTCACCCCGGAGGAGGTCGAGGCCAAGTACGGCCTGACCCCCGCCCAGTACCCGGACTTCGCCGCGCTGCGGGGAGATCCGAGTGACAACCTGCCCAGCATTCCGAGCGTCGGGGAGAAGACGGCCTCGAAATGGATCCGGGAGTACGGCACGCTCGACGAGCTTGTCGCCCACGTCGACGAGGTGAAGGGCAAGGTCGGCGATGCGTTGCGCGAGCACCTGGGCGGCGTGCTGCAGAACCAGCACCTGACCCGGCTGGTGCGCGACCTGCCGCTGGACCTCGGCGTCAGCGAGCTGGAGCGGCAGACCTGGGACCGGGACGAGGTTCATCAGCTCTTCGACAATCTGCAGTTCCGGGTGCTGCGCGAACGGTTGTTCGCGACCCTGACCACCGCCGAGCCGGAGGCGGCCGAGGGCTTCGACATATCGGTGCGACGGCTGGGCATCGGCGCGGTGGCCGACTTCCTCACCGAGCACGCCTCGGACGGGCGGCGTGTCGGCGTGTCCTTCGCCGGTACCTGGGGCCGGGGCACCGGCACGCTGAACTCGGTGACCCTGGCCACCGCCAGCGGTGAGGCCGGCTGGATCGACGTGGTCGAGCTGAGCCCGGACGATGACAAGGCGCTGGCGACCTGGCTGGCCGACCCGGCCATGCCCAAGGCCGCACACGACGTCAAGGGCCCGTTGCTGGCCCTCAAGCAACAAGGTTGGGACCTGGCCGGCGTCACCTCGGACACCCAGCTGGCGGCCTACCTGGTCCAGCCCGGTCAGCGCACCTTCGAACTCGACGATCTCGCTCTGCGCTATTTGAAAAGGGAATTGCGCGACGACGCGGCCGACGATTCCGGCCAGCTGACCCTCGATGGAGGACTGGACGAGTCCGACAACGCCCGAGCCGAGGTCGAGGGACTCAAGGCGTCCGCCATCCGGGACCTGGCCGACGCCCTGGACACTGCGCTGGCCGAGCGGCACGGCACCGCCCTGCTGACCGACCTGGAGCTGCCGCTGACCTTCGACATCGCCGAGATCGAGGCCACCGGCATCGCGGTCGACGCCGACGTGCTCACCGGCCTGCAATCCGAGCTCGGTGATGCGGTCAAGGATGCCGAGGCGCAGGCGCACGCGCTGGTCGGACGTCCGTTCAATCTGGGTTCACCCAAACAATTGCAGGTGATTCTCTTCGACGAGCTGGGCCTGCCCAAGACCAAGCGGACCAAGACCGGTTACACCACCGACGCCGATGCGCTGGCCGGCTTGGCCCAGGTCAGTGACCATGAGTTGCTGCCGCTACTGCTGCGGCACCGCGAGGTGGCCCGGCTCAAATCGGTGGTCGACTCGCTGCTGCCGATGATCGACGATCACGGCCGGGTGCACACCACGTTCATCCAAACCATTGCCGCCACCGGCCGGTTGTCCAGCACCGATCCGAACCTGCAGAACATCCCGGTCCGGACAGCTGAAGGCCGCCGGATCAGAGAGGCGTTCGTGGTCGGACCGGGTTCGGAGTGTCTGATGACCGCGGACTACAGCCAGATCGAGATGCGGATCATGGCCCACCTGTCCAAGGATGCGGGCCTGATCGAGGCGTTCACCTCGGGGGAGGATCTGCACACCTTCGTGGCCGCCCGGGCCTTCGACGTGGAGCCGGATCAGGTCGATGTGGATCTGCGCCGACGGGTCAAGGCGATGAGCTACGGCCTGGCCTACGGGCTGTCTGCCTTCGGCTTGTCCCAGCAGCTCAAGATCACCACCGACGAGGCCAAGGCCCAGATGGAGGCGTACTTCAGCCGATTCGGCGGCGTGCGGGACTACCTCTACTCGGTGGTGGACGAGGCTCGGCGGACCGGTTACACCGAGACGATCATGGGTCGACGGCGGTACCTGCCGGATCTGAACTCCGACAACCGGCAGCGGCGCGAGATGGCCGAGCGAATGGCGTTGAACGCGCCGATCCAGGGCAGTGCCGCCGACATCATCAAGGTTGCGATGCTGGGTGTGCAGCGCGAGCTCCGGGCGCAGAAGCTCAAGTCCCAGCTGCTGTTGCAGGTGCACGACGAACTGGTGCTCGAGATCGCCAACGGCGAGCGGGACCAGGTCGAGGCCCTGGTCCGCGCCCAGATGCGGGACGCGGCCCACCTCGACGTCGAACTCGACGTCAGCGTGGGAACGGGCAGCAACTGGGACAACGCTGCGCACTGAGGAGGCTGCGTCGACTCGCGCCCCACGTGGTTGCGCCGAACAGCCAGCTGCGCACTGAGGAGGCT
>CAZZZW010000083.1:9509-14182 GCA_964658795.1 Phormidium nigroviride PCC 7112 | reverse complement strand
GGCACCACCACTGTCGGCTGGAACAACCCGGGACGCCCGGGTCACACCTGTGGCGGCTCGACCGGCCAGGTTCCCGGCGGCACTCTGGAGCCGGGCAACTTCGACCCGACCCCGCCGAACCAGTGGCCCGGCCCGCGCAACGAGCTGTACCTGCCGTTTCTGTTCCTGCGGGCCAACCCTGGGGATCTCGGAGCCCGGCCGGTCGTCGGCCCGTTCTGGGAGAGCCCGGACATCCTGCTGCTGGCCGGGGTCGACCCGGCCGATGCGCCGCCCCGGCCACCCGAGCTGGGCCAGACCGCGCTGGCCGGAAAGCCGAACACGCTCTACGCCCATGTCTGGAACTTCGGACTGGCCCAAGCCCCGAACGTGATCGTCGAGTTCTACTGGTGCGATCCGTCGTTGGGCATCGGGCCGTCGAGTGCGAACCTGATCGGGCAGACGACGGTGTCCCTCGGCGCGCGCGGCAGTGGCCGGGCGCATGCCGTGGTGAAGTGCCCCGTCGGCTGGGTGCCCACCTTCGTCAACGGCGGCCATGAGTGCCTGGTCGTCCGGATCTGGGACGAGACCTCGGACGGACTGGGCACCCCACCGTGGGACGCCGCCCTGAATCGGCATGTCGCGCAGCGCAACATCCACGTCATCGCCGCCGCAGAGCAGGGCCATGGCCTGCACGAACTGGTGCGATCGGCAGCGTTGACCGAGCTGTTGACCGGCCCGCTGACCCTCAAGGTCGGTCCGTTGTACGGCGAAGCGGCGCAGCTGGCCGTCGAACGGGTCGCGCCGCATACGATGCCCTGGCTGCAACAGCGCACCGGGGTGCGGGGACAGTTCCCAGCGGCTGCGGTGCCGACCGGCCAGGTCCTGCTCGGCGCACCACGCACCATCGGCGGCGGCGCGAACTTCGGCGGCCAGGCGGTGACCCAGACCGCGTCCGGGGACGACCAGCAGGTCAGCTTCACCACCGGGGATGTGCCACCGGCGCCGGGCCAGGCCCACGTCTACCGGGTCACGGCCAGCCAGCAAGGTCAGGTGTTCGGCGGTTATACGGTCGTGCTGCTCGGCTGAGCGGTCGCCCGCCGCCGGCTCACGGAGCTGAGGGATTCACCGAGGCGCGCCGTTCGCGGCCGTTTCGCGCGACCGGTGGTCGGGGGCGCGGCGCCGGGCTGGGACACTGGACGGCGTGTTAGCCGTGATCCTGATCGTCATCGCCATCCTGGTCGTAGGAGGCATCGCCGCCGCCGCGCTCGTCATCCCGAAACGACGGGGGTCCAGCGCCGTCGCGCCGCCGGCCACGCCGACCCGACCGGTCGCGCCACCACCGTCCCCGGCCGAGCCGGTGGCCGAGCCCGGCGCGCCACCGGTGGTCGAGGTGCCGGTGGTCGAAGCCCCGGTCGAGCAGGCGCCGGTTCTCGATACCCCGGAGCCGACGTCTGGTCGGATGCAGCGACTGCGCGCCCGGTTGTCCCGATCGCAGAACGTCTTCGGCCGTAGCCTGCTGGCCGTGCTGGCCCGGGACCGGCTCGACGACGACGCCTGGGACGAGGTCGAGGAGGCGCTGTTGTCAGCCGATGTCGGTGTCGGGGCCACCCTGGAGATCGTCGCTCGGCTGAAGCGGAAGACCCAGGTGGCCGGGACCAAGGACCCGGCCGAGTTGCGCACCCTGCTCGCCGACGAACTGGTCGCCGCACTGCAACCGGACCTCGACCGCACCCTGCACACCGCCCGGGACACCGGCGAGCCGGCCGTGGTGATGGTGGTCGGCGTCAACGGGACCGGCAAGACGACCACCTGCGGCAAGCTGGCCCGGGTGCTCGTCGCCGACGGCCGGACCGTACTGCTCGGCGCCGCGGACACCTTTCGGGCTGCCGCGGCCGACCAGTTGCAGACCTGGGGTTCCCGGGTCGGGGCCGAGACGGTGCGCGGACCCGAGGGCGGCGATCCGGCCAGCGTCGCCTTCGACGCGGTCAAACAGGGTCGCGCGGCCGGCGTCGACGCGGTGCTCATCGACACGGCGGGCCGGTTGCACACCAAGGTCGGCCTGATGGACGAGCTCGGCAAGGTCAAGCGCGTCGTCGAGCGGCAGGGGCCGATCGACGAGACGCTGCTCGTGCTGGACGCCACCACCGGGCAGAACGGGCTGATCCAGGCCCGGGTGTTCACCGAGGTCGCCGACGTGACCGGCGTGGTGCTCACCAAGCTGGACGGCACCGCCAAGGGTGGCATCGTGATCAGCGTGCAGCGTGAACTCGGCGTGCCGGTGAAGCTGGTGGGTCTGGGCGAGGGACCGGACGACCTGGCCCCGTTCGACCCGGTCCAGTTCGTCGACGCCCTGCTCGGCTAGCAGCCTCGTCCAGTCACAGCTCTTTTTCGCAATGAGGCGAAGGGAAATCTCGTGAAAGCTCTGTACAAGCCGGCCGCCGCACCCGGGTTCGAACTGGTGGACCGGCCCGAACCCGAAGCCGGCTCGGGCGAGGTGAAGATCCGGGTGCTGCGGACCGGGATCTGCGGTACCGACCTGCACATCGAGTCCTGGGACGCCTGGGCCCAGGCCAGCGTCGACGCCCCGCTGATCCCCGGCCACGAGTTCTACGGCGAGGTCGTCGCGATCGGTGCCGGAGTGCGCGACGTCAAGGTCGGCGACCAGGTCTCCGGCGAGGGTCACATCGTGTGCGGCACCTGCCGGAACTGCCGGGCCGGACGCCGGCAGATGTGCATCCGAACCGTCTCGGTGGGCGTCCAGCGCGACGGCGCCTTCGCCGAGTACGTGGTGATCCCGGAGAGCAACGTCTGGGTTCACCAGGGTGGTGTCGACCCGGATCTGGGTGCGATCTTCGACCCGTTCGGCAACGCCGTGCATACCGCGCTGAGCTTTCCGCTGGTCGGTGAGGACGTGTTGATCACCGGCTCCGGGCCGATCGGTCTGATGGCCGCGGCGGTGGCTCGGCACGTCGGCGCCCGGTACGTGGTGGCCACCGACATCAGCCCGGCGCGACTCGAGCTGGCCCAGCGGATGTCGGTCGACGTCGCGGTCGACATCCGATCCAGCTCGATCGCCGATGCCCAGCGGCAGCTCGGCATGCGCGAGGGCTTCGACGTCGGGCTGGAGATGTCCGGGCACCCGACCGCGCTGCCGGACATGATCGAGAACATGAACCACGGCGGCCGGATCGCGATGCTCGGTCTGCCCAGCCAGCCGATCGGGGTGGACTGGGCGCGGGTGGTCAGCCACATGCTCACCATCAAGGGCATCTACGGCCGCGAGATGTTCGAGACCTGGTACGCGATGAGTGCGATGCTGTCCTCGAGTCAATGGCTGCAAGAGGCGATCTCGGCCGTGATCACGGATCGGTTCGCCGCTCAGGACTACGCCAAGGCGTTCGAGACGACCCGCTCCGGAGCTTCGGGCAAGGTCGTCCTGGACTGGACCACGATCTGAGGACGGGCGCATGTATTCAGCACGGGAGCATTTCGCCGGCATCCTGACCGAGATCCGTGCGGCCGGGCTGTACAAGTCCGAGCGGACCATCGACACCGCGCAGTCGGCCCGGATCGACTCGGCCGGGGCGGAGGTGCTGAACTTCTGTGCCAACAACTACCTCGGTCTGGCCGACCATCCCGACATCATCGCCGCCGCTCACCGGGCCCTGGACGACCGGGGCTTCGGGATGGCCAGCGTGCGCTTCATCTGCGGCACCCAGGACCTGCACAAGGAACTGGAATCACGGATGTCGCAGTTCCTCGGCACCGAGGACACGATCCTGTTCTCGTCGTGCTTCGACGCCAACGGCGGTGTCTTCGAGACCCTGTTCGGGCCGGAGGACGCGATCATCTCCGACGAGCTCAACCATGCCTCGCTGATCGACGGCATCCGGTTGTGCAAGGCTCGCCGGTTGCGTTATCGCAATCGGGATATGGCGGATCTGGAAAGACAACTGGTCGATGCCGCCGACGCCCGGCACCGGGTCGTCGTCACCGACGGTGTGTTCTCGATGGACGGTTACCTGGCTCCGCTGGCCGAGATCTGTGACCTGGCCGATCGGTATGACGCGATGGTGCTGGTGGACGACTCACACGCGGTGGGCTTCGTCGGCGAGCACGGTCGCGGGACGCCGGAACTGCTCGGGGTGGCCGACCGGGTCGACATCCTGACCGGCACGTTCGGCAAGGCCCTGGGCGGAGCGTCCGGTGGATATGTGGCCGGGCACGCCGAACTGATCGACCTGCTCCGGCAGCGGGCCCGGCCGTATCTGTTCTCCAACTCGGTGGCCCCGGCACTGGTGGCCGGTTCGCTGGCCGCCCTGGAACTCGTCGAGCGATCGGGGGAGCAGCGGACCCGGCTGCAGCACAACGCCGCGCTGTTCCGACGCCGGATGGTCGAGGAGGGATTCCAGCTGCTCGATGGCGAACACCCCATCATCCCCGTGATGATCGGCGACGCGGCGTTGGCCGGACGGATGGCCGACGCCATGCTGGCCGAGGGCGTGTTCGTGATCGCGTTCAGCTATCCCGTTGTGCCGCAGGGCAAAGCTCGGATCCGGGTACAGCTGTCAGCCGTGCACACCGACGCCGACATCGAGACCTGCGTCCAGGCGTTCGTGGCCGGACGAGCTGCCGTCGCCACCTGATACCAGCCACCTGAGCCGCCAGGCACACCTGACACCTGCGCCGAGTGG
>CAZZZW010000083.1:4562-9499 GCA_964658795.1 Phormidium nigroviride PCC 7112 | reverse complement strand
CGAAGACCGGTCCGGGGACTGGCTTGGCCGACCAGGTGCAACTCTCGTCGCGCAGCGGCTTACGGTCCGGGGACTGGCTTGGCCGACCAGGTGCAACTCTCGTCGCGCAGCGGGCTTACGGTCCGGGGACTACGCCCAAGTCTTCGTACACACCGAGTGGGTTGCCCCAGGGATCGGTCAGGTTGGCGAACGCGACCAGGCCGGGCAGGCGTTTGATCGGGCCGGGCTCGAAACCCTTCTTGGTCAGGGTCTCGATCGACGCCGCGATGTCGTCCACCTGCAGCCGGACGCGATACCCCGCCGGGTTGATGTTGTCCCGGCCGGTGGCCAGCTGCAGCCACGCGCCGGGCGAGATCTCCCATTCGTAGAAGTCCGGATCCGGACCCAGATCGGGGTCGCGACCGATCAGCGCGCAGTAGAAGGCCAGGGCCTCTTCCCGGTCCCCGGCGTGCACCGCGACGGTCAGACCTCGAACGCTCATTTCGGTCATTGGCCGACCCTATCCGGCCGCCGATCGGCCCCCTCCGCTGACCCGCCCCGACACCCCGTGCCGTGATCGAGTCGCGATCTAGCCGAACCGCTGCTGGGAGACCACCGCCCGCCGGACCACATCACCCCGGTCCAGGAACGCCCGGCGGACGCCGGCGTCGAGCGGCCCGGCGCTGAGGGCCTGATCGCCGAGGGCGACCAGCGAAGCTGAGGCCATCGTGGTCGGGTAGAGGTAGTCGGTGACCTGACCGAGGGCGTATCCGGAGCGGAACGCCGCGGTGGCTGCGATCTCGGGGAAGAACCGGGGCAGATACTCGGTGACGAGCTCGCGCTGGGACGGTTCGAACATTCCCCGTGCGATCGCGTACAGCTCGTAGGCCGACAGCGAATTCGGCTGGGTCAAGGCTTGCCAGGCCCGGGCCTTGGCCGCCGGGTCCGGCCGAATCGCGCGGGCGCCCGCCGCGTACACGACGCCGGCCGTCGAGGGATCGGCGGCCAGTTCGGCGTCGATCTCGGACTCGCTGAGCTGCCCGAGGGCGGCCAGCCGGTTCACCAACGACCAGCGCAGTTCGATGTCCATCATCAGGCCGGTGGGCAGCCCGTGGCCGGCCCGCCAGCGCGCCAGCAGCTCCGGATCGTCACTGGCCCGGATCAGCCCCCGGGCTGCGGTCAGCTGCTGGTCGGACCCGGCCGCGGCCCGGTCGAGCAGGTCGGCGGCCAGTCCGGCCAACATCGCCCGGCGGGCGGATCGGCTGTCCGGCGTGGAGTACACCGAGACCAGCTCGGCCACGGCCCACTGCAACTGGGCGGCCACGACCAGCTCCTCGGGCTCGACCACCAGTGATCGCAGCAGGATCGCCAATGCCTGGGCCGGGTCGAGGTCGGCGGAGCGGACGCCGTCGCGCACCGCGTTGTAGAGCACGGCTCGAGTCAGGCTGTCCGACAGCTGGGGGAGCATCCGCTCGACGTCATCCCAGGAACTGAACCGCTGCTTGGCCCAGGTGTCGTCGGCGGAGTCGGCGATGACGAAGGAGGTGGCCGAATCCATCGGAATTTCCGCGTTGTTCTCGATCAGAGTGACCGGCATGCGGACCGTGGGGGTGCCATCGGCGGCGAAGCCGGCCACGGTGATGGTGTGCGGCCGGTTCGAGGTGTCGGGGGAGCTGCGATCGATCCGGGCCCGGCCGCCGACCAGGGCTCCGGTGATGGTGTCCAGGCCGGACGTCTGCAGCCATTGCTTCGACCAACTCGGCATGTCCGGCGCACCCGCCTCGGTCCAGGCGTCGAGCAGATCGGTCAGGCTGGCGTTGCCGAACCGGTGCCGCCCGACATGGTCGCGCAGGCCGGCCAGGAAGACGTCGTCCCCCAGATGCGCGGCCAGTTGCCGTAGCGCCGAGGCGCCCTTGGCGTAGGAGATGCCGTCGAAGTCGGTCAGTGCGTCGGCTGCGGTGGCCGAGCCGTTGCCGGCCACCGGATGGCTGGCGGGGGACTGGTCGGCCACCGAGCCCCAGTCCTTGCGGGTGATCCCGAAGTCGGTCCAGGACAGCTGCCCGGCATACCCGTCCATGCCGGCGCAGACCCGATGGGCCAGGTACTCCGCGAACGACTCGTTGAGCCACAGGTCGTCCCACCAGCGCATCGTGACCAGATCGCCGAACCACATGTGACCCATCTCGTGGGCCACCGTGGACGCCCGGACCACACGCTGGCCGGTGCTGGCGCGGGACCGGTAGATGAACTGGTCGCGCAGCGTCACGCAGCCGGGGTTCTCCATCGCCCCGGCGTTGAAATCGGGGACGAAGACCTGGTGGTACTCACCGAACGGGTACCGGACGCCGAACAGCGCGTGGTAGGCGTCGAAGGAGTCCCGGGTGATCTGCAGCAGATCGGTGGCCTCGTCGGTCAGATGCTCGGCCAGCGAGGCTCGGCAGTGCAGGCCGAGAGGGATGCCGTCGTGCTCGGCGGTCACCGAGGCGTAGGGCCCGGCGACCAGGGTGACGAAGTAGGTGGACAGCGGCTGACTGGTGCCCAGCCGCCAGTGGCCTGGTTCCAGCCGGGACGCCGGTGAGTTGCCCAGCACGATCCATCCGTCCGGGCAACGCACCTCGATGTCGTAGCTGGCCTTGAGGTCGGGCTGATCGAAGCAGGCGAACCAGCGGGGCGCGGCATCCAGGAACGACATCGCGTAGAGGTAGGTCCGGCCATCGGCCGGGTCGACGTGCCGGTGCAGGCCCTCGCCGTCGTTGGAGTAGCTCATCCGGGCGACCACGCGCAGGTGGTTGACCGCGGCCAGCTCGGTCAGCGGCAGCCGGCCATCGACCACCGAGGCCGGGTCCAGGGCTCGTCCGTTCAGCTCGGCCGAGATCAGTTCGGCCGCCCGGACGTCAACGAACGATGCCGCTCCTGGGCGCCGGCACTCGAAGTCGATCGTGCTCTCGGAGTGGAACTCCGGTCCCCTTTCGGGCAACTCGAACGAAAGCCGATAGTGGCTGACCGTAAGCAGGTCGGCACGCTCGGTGGCGTCAATTCGGGCCAGACTGCGCATAGCGAAAACCTATCCGAACCAGCCGGAGTGGCGGTGTTCACTCCCCGGCCTCGTTCACATCGTCGAAACATCACTGGGTCATCGGCGTAACAGGACCACCAGATTCTCTTCCCAACGTGCCCCGTCGACGCAGTCGGCGCGCGTAATCCCACCCAACGAACGAAAGGGCGCGTAGTGCCACTTGCAGACGCGATAGTCCCTGACACCGGGAACACCGCCTGGATCCTCGCCTCGGCGGCGCTGGTCATGCTAATGACTCCCGGTCTGGCGTTCTTCTACGGCGGCATGGTCCGCGGTAAGAACGTCCTCAACATGCTGATGATGAACTTCATCTGCCTCGCGGTCGTCGGTGTCCTCTGGGTGCTGTTCGGCTTCTCCTGGGCCTTCGGCGCCACCCATTGGGGTGGCCTGATCGGCTGGACCAAGGAGTTCTACGGCATGGGCAACCCGGCCGTGCTGACCGGTGTCTGGACCGAAGGGGCCAAGGTCCCGATCGTCGTCTTCGCCATGTTCCAGTTGATGTTCGCCATCATCACGCCGGCACTGATCTCCGGCGCGATCGCCGATCGGGTCAAGTTCTGGGGCTGGGGTCTGTTCGTGGCCATCTGGGCCGCGATCGTCTACTTCCCAGTCGCCAACTGGGTGTTCGGCACCGGCTGGATCCTCAACAAGCTCCGGGCCGAGGACTTCGCCGGTGGGACGGCGGTCCACATCAATGCCGGTAGTGCCGCGCTGGCCCTGGTCTTCGTGCTCGGCAAGCGGGTCGGCTGGCGCAAGGATCCGATGCGGCCGCACAACGTGCCGTTCGTACTGCTCGGCGCGTCACTGCTCTGGTTTGGCTGGTACGGCTTCAACGCCGGTTCGGAGGGGGCGGCCGACGGGATCGCCGGTCTGGCGTTCACGACCACGACCGTGGCCACCTGCGCCGCGACGCTGGGCTGGTTGCTGGTGGAACAGTTCCGCGACGGCAAACCGACCACGGTCGGCGCCGCCTCCGGTGCGGTCGCCGGCCTGGTCGCGATCACCCCGGCCTGTGCCTTCGTCTCGCCGATGGGCGGGCTGGCCATCGGTTTCATCGCCGGCATCCTGTGCGCGCTGGCCGTCGGCCTGAAGTTCCGGTTCGGCTTCGACGACGCACTCGACGTGGTCGGCGTCCACCTGGTCGGTGGGCTCACCGGCACCATCCTGATCGGCTTCTTCGGTTTCGACCACGGCGCGCTGGCCGGTGGGGTGGAGGCCAAACGGGGCTTGTTCTACGGCGGCGGGCTGACCCTGCTGTGGGTGCAGATCCTGGCCGCGGCAGCGGTGTTCGGCTACTCCTTCGTGGTGACGTTCGTCATCGGCACCATCCTCAAGGCGGTCGGGATCTTCCGGGTTTCCGAGGAGGACGAGCTCGTCGGTCTGGACGAGTCGCAGCACGCGGAGACGGCCTACGCCTTCTCCACGCTCAGTGGTGGCACACTGACCCACCCGAGTGGTGGTGCCGCGGCAGCCTCGGACCCGGCCGCCCGTACCCGACAGGAAGTGTGAGGCGTCGATGAAGCTGGTAACCGCGATCATCAAGCCGTTCAAGCTCGATGACGTCAAGATCGCCTTGGAGAATCTGGGCATTCAGGGTCTGACCGTCTCGGAGGTGTCCGGCTTCGGCCGGCAGCGGGGCCACACCGAGGTCTACCGGGGGGCGGAGTACACCGTCGATCTGGTGCCGAAGGTGCGGGTCGAGGTCCTGGTCGAATCCATCGACTCGGCCAAGGTCGTCGACGCCGTCGTCGAAGCCGCCCGGACCGGCAAGATCGGTGACGGCAAGGTCTGGGTGACCGACGTCGACGCCGTGGTGCGGGTCCGGACGGGCGAACGGGATGAAGACGCCGTCTGATCATTCGATCTCGTCGGCCCGGGCAGG
>CAZZZW010000083.1:0-4552 GCA_964658795.1 Phormidium nigroviride PCC 7112 | reverse complement strand
TTGGTGCACCCTTGCGGACCGAGCTCACCAGCCTCTACGACCGTTGGCTGACCGGTCTGTTGCCCGACGTCGACGGCATCGCCCTGATGGCGGTCGGTGGCCTGGGTCGTAAGGAGCCGACGCCCTACGGCGATCTGGACCTGGTGCTGCTGCACACCGGCAAGGTCGCCGACATCGCCCGGATCGCCGATGACCTCTGGTACCCGATCTGGGACGCCCAACTCGGATTGGACCATTCGGTCCGGACGCCGGACCAGGCCGTGACGGTGGCCAACGATGATCTCAAGGCCATGCTCGGCATGCTCGATGCCCGGCACATCGCCGGTGACGCCGCACTGACCGGTCTGGTACGCGAACAGGTGATCTCGCGCTGGCGGCGGACTGCGGCGGCACGCTTGGCCGAACTCCAGGAACTGGCTCGCGGCCGGTGGAAGGTCCGTGGCGACGCGTCCTTCCTGCTCGAGCCGGACCTCAAAGACTGCCGGGGCGGGCTGCGCGATTGGGTGGGACTACGCGCGCTCGCCTCGGCCCAACTCATCGACCTGACCGCTCCGGTACTCGCCGCCGCGACGGCGCTGCTGGATGTTCGCGGTGAGTTGCACCGGGTGGCCGGACGGGCCTCGGACGTGCTGCAGGCCCAGGACCGGGAGTCGATCGCGCAGGCCCTGACGCTGCCTTCGGCCGACGAGGTGCTGCGCACGGTCAACGAGGCGGCCCGGACGCTGGCCTATGCCACCGACGTGGGTTGGCGGCGGGTGGCCGCGCAGGCTCCGCCGCCCCGGACGCTGCTGCGGCGGTTGCGCCCCGGCGGCGCGGCGGCCGAGTCGGTCCGCCAGCCACTGGCCAAGGATGTGGTGTCGCAGAACGGTGAGGTGGTGCTGGCCCGGGACGCCGACCCGTGGGCCGATCCGGTCCTGGTGCTGCGGGTGGCCCGGGCGGCGGCAGCGGCCGATCTGCCGATCGCGCCGTACACCTTGACCCGGCTGTCCACCGAGGCCGGACCGTTGCCCGAGCCGTGGCCGGCCACCGCGCGGGCGGAGTTCGTGGCGTTGCTAGGCACCGGTGCGCGGGCGCTCGCCCCGCTGGAGGCGTTGGACCAGTACGGCCTGCTGAGCCGGCTCATCCCGGAATGGGAGGCGGTCCGGTTCAAGGCCCAGCACAATCCGGTGCATCGGTACACCGTCGATCGCCACCTCACCGAAACCGCCGTGAAGGCAAGCGAATTCGCCGCTGAGGTCAGCCGGCCGGACCTGCTGCTGATCGGGGCCCTGCTGCACGATCTGGGCAAGGGCTACCCCGGTGATCATTCGGTGGTGGGGGAGCGCCTGGCCCGCCGGGTGGCGATGCGGATGGGCTATGACGCCGCCGACGCCGAGACCGTCGCGGCGATGGCCCGGCACCATCTGCTGCTGCCTGACACCGCCACCCGGCGTGACCTGGACGATCCGAGCACGATCGGGATCGTCACGGCCGCGATTGAGGATTCGGCATCGTTGTTGGAGCTGTTGCACTGGTTGACCATCGCCGATGCCGCCGCCACCGGCCCGGCCGCGTGGAGTGACTGGAAGGCTGCCCTGGTCAACCAACTGGTCCGGCGGACCCGGCGGATCCTCGGCGGCGGTTCGATGCCACCGCCGGAGCCGCCTTCGGCCACGGTGGTGGAGCTGGCCCGGCAGGGTGAGCTGCGGGTGGCGATCGAGGATTCGGACGTGATCGTGGTGGCCCCGGACGCGCCCGGCCTGCTGTCGGCGACGTCGGGCCTGTTGGCCTTGCATTCGTTGGACGTTCAGGCTGCCGATGTGCGTACGACGGCCGGCATGGCGGTGAACCGGTTCACCGTGACGCCCCGGTTCGGCGAGTTGCCCGACCCGGCGCTGTTGACCAATGACCTGCGGCGGATCCTGGCCGGAACGCTGGCCTTGGACGACAGGTTGCGGGCCAAGGAGGCCACTTATCGGCGCGGTGAGGCTGAGGTGCGAGCGCCCCGGTTGCTCTGGTTCGACGACGAGGCCACCGACGCCAGCGTGCTCGAGGTCCGCGCGCCCGATGCGATCGGCTTGTTGCATTGGGTAACCGCGGCGCTGGAGCAGTGCCGGGTGGATATCCGATCGGCCCGGATCTCGTCGTTGGGCTCGTTCGTGGTGGACGCGTTCTACCTGACTGACACCGACGGAAAGCCGTTGTCGGCTACCGCCCAGGATGAGATCGCCGGCGCGGTCACGTCCGCCCTGGTCGCCTAGGCCGCCGGCCGAGTAGCTCGTTCGCGGTGGGCCAGGCCGACGGCCAGCACCAGCAGCAACGCGATCAGCACGGCAAGAGCGGCGTAGCTGACCAGGGTTTGGCCGACCGCCGTGGGCGGCGGACCGACGAAATGATTCACCGCAATCGTCGACGTCGTGCCGGAGCTGGTCACGTGGCCGGAGTTGATGGCGTACGTGCTCGCGTTCGTCGATGAAACCGGTATCGGCTGGTGCAGTCGCCAGGTGCCGGCGATCCAGGCGCCGAGCGCGAGCACGGTGGCGCCGGCTCCGATCCAGCGTGCCAAGCGGGAGCGGAGAAGTAGGGTGACCGCGCCGATCACACCGAGCACGATCGCCGCCCGCCAGTAGTCGCCGGTGTTGAACGTGGTCCAGGCATTCTTCTTGGCGATGTAGTCGTCAGTGGTCTCGAGCGAAAAAGCGTCGTAGGTGTACCAAGGCAGCAGCGATAACGCCGCGATCACCACGAGCAGCGTGCCACCAAGGCTCAATCGGATGCGGGACCGGCTTAGCAGCTCGCGGTAATCTACGTTGCCGGCGCCCAGCAGTAGCAGCACCAGCAGGGCCGCCAAGACCAACCCGGCCAGGTAACTGCTGACCAGTTGGCTTTCGGCGAGCGGGCCGATGTGCGGACCCGCGGTGAAGTTGGCGATCGCGATCGTGGTCGGCCGCGCGATATACCGGGCATGGTGCACCCGCCAAGCGCCCCCGGCCCAGCCGATCAGGGCCAGACCGGCCGTGACCGCCCCGACCGGGGCAACGCGTCGTCGCCCGATCACCGCGCACACCCCGGCCACCAAGCCCGATACCGCGCAGGTGACCCACCAGAACGAGCCGGCCCAGGCCGAGGTGTGATGGTGCAGCACCGCACTGGATGTCGGGTCGAAGGACGGCTTGAACGCGTCGTGGTTGCGCCAGGGCAGCACGGTCAGGATGGCGAAGGCCAGCAGCAGGCCGGCCGCCACCGCGGTGCGTCGGTCCAGGCGGCTGGTCACCGTGCGAATCTAGCAGCGGTAGGCAGCTCTATCCGGTGATCGCGTCCAGTTCGGCCAACCGGCCGGTCAGGAAAGCGCGGTCCGCTTCGTTGCCGGCCAGGTCGAGGGCCAGGCGGTAGTCGGACCGGGCCTCATCGAAGCGATCCAGGCGACGCAGCAGATCGGCCCGCACCGACGGCAGCAGGTGGTAGCCGGCCAGGGCTTCGTCCAATCCCGCCAGCAGGTCCAGCCCGGCCGCGGGTCCGTCAGCCTCGGCCACGGCCACCGCGCGGTTCAGCCGGACGATCGGGGACGGGGCCAGGTCTTCCAATGCTCGGTACAGGTGTGCGATCTGTGACCACGCGGTGTCCTCGGCTCGAGCCGCCCGGTCGTGTTCGGCCGCGATCGCCGCCTGCACCAGGTACGGACCGGCCGCGTGCCCGGCCGCAGCCCGCAACAGCGTCAATCCCTCGATGATCTGGGCCGAATCCCAGCGAGAACGGTCCTGGTCGGGTAGCAGCACCAGCCGCCCATCGGTGTCGGTCCGGGCCGCGCGGCGCGCGTGGTGCAGCAGCAGCAGCGCCAATAGCCCGCGAGCCTCGGCCTCGTCCGGCATCAACTCGAGGACCAGGCGGGCCAGCCGGATCGCTTCGTCGCACAGATCGACCCGCAGTGGTGACCGGCCCGAGGTGGCGGCATGACCTTCGGTGAAGATCAGGTAGATGACGGTGAGTACACCGGCCAACCGGTCCGGCAGCTCGGCGTCGGATGGCACCCGGTACGGGATGCGAGCAGCAGCAATCTTCTTCTTGGCCCGGGTGATTCTCGCGGCCATGGCCGACTCGGCGACCAGGTAGGCGTGGGCGATCTCGGCCGTCGTCAGTCCACCGAGCATCCGCAGGGTCAACGCCACCTGAGCCTCGGTGGCCAACATCGGATGGCAGCAGGTGAACAACAGCCGCAGGCGTTCGTCCGGGATGCCCGACATCGCATCGTCCACCTCCTCCGGCTGGTCCCCGGACGTCAGGTCCTCGGCCAACAAGGGCAATTTGCGCATCAGCGTGGCCTGCCGCCGGAACCGGTCGGTGGCCCGGCGGCCGGCGACGGTGAGCAGCCAGCCCTCGGGATTGCGCGGTACCCCATCCCGGGGCCAGCTCTGCAGCGCGAGTTCGAAGGCGTCCTGCAGCGATTCCTCTGCCACATCAAGGCTGTTGAGCCGGCCGGTGAGCAGGGCGAGCAGGCGCGACCAGTGCTCCCGGTGCGCCTGTTCGACAGCAGTGGACGTTTCGATCGCTACCTCATTGCGCCTGGCGTCATCAT
>CAZZZW010000082.1:6464-14444 GCA_964658795.1 Phormidium nigroviride PCC 7112 | reverse complement strand
CTGAACGTCCGTCGGGTGATGATCGCCGGCCGCTGGCTGTAGCCTGCCCTACCTCACCGGCCGTTCGAGCGGCCGGTGACATCGCGTCGGCGTGTTCAGTGGGTCGGTGAATTCAGCGCGGCGGCTCGATCGGGTTACCGAACGAGAACACGTAGTACGCACCGGAACTGCTGGCGCCGACACCGGCGCCCATGCCCGTGGCCACGCCATCACTCTGATCAGTCAGCGGGACCTGGAAGTGCAGATTGCCCCAGCTGAGCAGGGTGAAATTCGCGACGAAGCCACTGCCGAGCAGGTTGTGCGAGATGGTGACGCCGAGCCTGTCGGCCCGATCGACCGAGAACGGGTTGGAATGCCCGAAGCTCAATCCCGGCGATGGCGGTTCCTGCAACAGGGACTGGCGATCACTGAACAGGTAGGCGAGGCCATCGGACGGCCCGACCAGACGATCCGGCAGGAAGATGGGCAGCGTCGGCGAGGCGATCCGGCCCGGACTGAAGGTGAATAGCCCGCTGGCGTAGCTGACCTCGCCACCGGGCTGGTTGGTCACCAGCGTGACCGGAAATCCCGCCTCGGGATTGCTGTGGGCTGCGTTGAACGTGTCCTCGAGGACGCCCATGGTGTGTCCCCCTCCTTCTCGAGTGGTTGTCGACCCGACAGGAGGCGGAGCGCTACGGGCGCGATACATGAGACGGGCCAGTACAGACACAATGCCCACCGGGTCGTGGTCCGGTGGGCATTGCGCGGGGGAAGGTCAGGCCGGGATCACCGGCCCGGACCTACCGGCCGAAGGGGTGCAGTCCCCTGGTCAACGCACCCGTGAGGGCGTTGTTCGAATCGCCACCGAGGTCCCAGACCGAGGCCCCGGCCAGGCCCCGCAGGTTGATGTACAGGCCCTTGGCAAAGGCCTGCTGGGGATTCTGCATCGACCAGAAGGTCTTGGTGGACGGGTTGTAGAGCCAGGTCGCGCCGGTGAACGGATCGGTGTGCCAGCTGTAGCCCGGCTGGTTGACGATCTCGTAGTAGGAGGTGGTGCCGGACGGATCGCCACCGTCGAGCCCGGCCAGCACGGCGCCGGTCGAGGTGATGTCGGGCGAGGCCGCCGGACCGGTGGCCGGTTGGTACAGGCCGTTGCTGTGACCTGCTGCCACCCCCGTCCAACCGTGGCCGTAGTACGGGATCCCCACGACCAGCTTGCTGGCCGGCGCCCCGTGCCTCTCGAAGTACTGGACGGACGACTCGACGCTGATCCGGGGCTCGGCGGTGCTGTCGGGTGCGAACGGCGAGGTCAGCAGGTTGGACTCGAAGTTGGTCGGTCCCTGCGGGTTCCACGGACCCTGGAAGTCGTAGTCCATCAGCACCAGGTCATCCAGGTTCCTTGCGAGGGCTGGAATGTCCAGGTCGACCGCGTTCTGCAGCCCGACGCCCATCTCGGCGGTGAGGCGGTAGTGACCCTGCTTGAGCGCATCCAACTGGCGGCGGAATTCCGCGGCGAGCAGGGGAAAGTTGTGAACGTCGGCCGGGCTGTAGTCGTTGCCGGGGGCGCCGTTGTTGTTGCCCGGGTACTCCCAGTCGAGGTCGAAGCCGTCGAACACCCCGGTCCCGGCCCCCGGTGCGAGTCCGGGCAGATTCCCCTTGATGAACAGGTCGATACACGAGCTGACGAAGGCCTGCCGGGACGCCGGCGTGGCGGCAGCGTCGGAGAAGAACTTGGAGCCACTGTAACCGCCGAGCGACATGATGGCGCGCAGGCCCGGGTGCTTGGCCTTGAGCTCGACCAATTGTTGGAAGTTGCCGGCCAGACCGTTGGCACCGACCGGGTTGCCACCGTTGACGTCGGGCAGGTAGGGCGTGCCCCAGTCGGCCCAGGTGTCCAGGCTCTGACAGGTCACCGGGTTACTGGCAGAAGGGACGGTGGCCGCCCCCTGGGCCGGCACGGCGCCGCCGAAGGCGTAGTCGATGTCGGTCAGGTCGGCGATCTCACCCTCGCTGTCGGCCTGGGCCAGGCTGAACCCGCGGCCGTAGATGCTCCATTGTTCGAAGAAGCCCATCTCGAGCTTGGCGGCCGGGCGCGCCACCGGATGACGGGCGGCGGGCGCGGCGAGGGCAGGCGTGGCCGTACCGATCGCGACGGCCGAAACCGTGATGAGGACGGGAAGAAGTCGACGACGCATGGCAACCATCCGAACGGGCGAGGGAGGTGCGAACGAGCTGACCCTAATTGGACTAGACCACTTGGTCAATAGCTTTCGTGACCGGGTTTGGTGCTCGCGGAGGCTGCGGGCCGGCCGCGTTCGGAGACAGGCGAGGGGCGCCTGCGGATCAGAGGACGGAGCGTTCCTGGGATCGGATCGCCTGCGCAAGCAGGCCGGGCGTCACCAGTGCCATCGACTCCCGGGCACCGACCGTGCAGGCTCCGGTGCGCACGGCCCTGGCCCCCAGGGGGGAGGCCGCCAGCTCCGGTGGAAAGGCGATCCGGTCGCGCAGCAGGTTCTTGATGCGTCCGAGAATCGGCTTGCAGCGATGACCGATCACGCCACCGAGTACGACCAGATCCAGGTCGAGCACCCGGCAGGTGGCCGCGATCGAGTCAGCGATCCGGGTCGCATGCGCGGCGATGATCTGCCTCGCCACCACATCGCCGCGAACGCCAGCATCGAACACTGCGGCCGGACTGGTGCCGAAGCCGACGCGCCGCCCGTCGATCAGTTGGATGGCCAGCCGTTCGAACGCGGCCACGCCCAGTTCGGGCTCGTGCTCACCGATGTCCCCGGCGCTACCGTGGGCACCGCGCCAGACCTGGTCGTCCAGCACGATTCCGGTGGCGACCCGGTTTCCCATGCTCAGATAGGCAAAATCCTTGAAGCCGACCGCAGCTCCATGACTCTGCTCGCCGACGGCGGCCAGGTTTACGTCGCTGTCCACCAGGACCGGTTTGCTCAAGCGCTGGCACAGTGCCGGTCCGAATGCGTACTGGTCCAGCACCGGAAACCCGACCGAACGCAACAAGCCGGTGTCCGGACGGATCGTGGCCGGCACCCCTACGACGAGCATCGAGATGTGGCTGAGCGGCAGGCCGGCCTCACCGCACAGCTCGTGGGCGCTCTCGGCGAGGTGGGCCACCAACTGCTCCGGCCCGGTCACGACCCGATGCCGGTCCAGCGTGGCCAGGCGCCGGCCGGTGGCATTGCCCAGGACGAGTCGCAACCGCATTCCGTCCACCTCGGTGGCGACGAAGTAGGCGACCTCGGGGACCATCTCGAAGTAGGTGGCGCCGTAGTGCGGCTGATCCGGAACGGGCTTTGACTCTCTGATCAATCCGGCTTGCTTGAGGGTGAGCAGGGCGCTGGAGACGGTCGGCCGGGTCAGTCCGACTTCGCGGGACAGCTGGGCTCGCGAGATCGGCGCGTTCAACCGGATCGCATTGAAGACGGTGGTCGAGTTCAGGGTGCGCAGATCGGTCAGGGACGCACCTTTGGCCGACGGCATTAGCGAAGCGTAGTCGTTACCTCGCGAAACGAACTAGTGACTCTGTGTATCACCTTGATGACAGTTTTGCTCCGGCCGCGAACCGAGATTTGGGCACGTGCTCAACCGAGCCCGGCCCGCAGCCGTTTGCGATCTACCTTGCCCACACTGGTCAACGGCACCTGGTCGACGATCACGATGTGCCGTGGGTACTTGGCGGCCGAGATGTGGGACTTGGCAAATTCTCGAAGCGATTCCTCGGTCGCGGCCGATCCTGATCGGAGTTCGACGAAGGCGACCGGCACCTCCCCGTGCTGCTCGTCCGGCTGTCCGACGACGGCGCAGTTCAGCACATCCGGGTGGGTGATCAGGGCCTCTTCGATGTCGCGGGGGTAGACGTTGAAACCGTCGCGGATGATCACGTCCTTGATCCGATCGACTATGTAGAGGTAGCCGTCGGCATCCAGCCGGCCGACATCGCCGGTGTGGAACCACCCGTCGGGCATTGCCGATTCCGACCCGCGGGGCCAGTAGCCGCTCATCAGCATCGGGCCGCGGACGCAGATCTCGCCGTCGACGTCGGGCATCGCCACCGGACCGGTACCGGGCTCCACCTCGATACCGAGCTCGGCGATCGGTGACACCACGCCGACGCTGCCGGCCCGCGTTTGCCCCAGTGGACATGAGGAAATGATGGCCGAAGTCTCGGTGCACCCGTAGCCCTCGACCACCTCGATGTGTGGCTGGCGTCGATTCCACTCCTCCCGCACCTCGGCGGGCAGCGGGGCGCTCCCACTGGTCAGCCGGCGCAGCTGCGAGAGGTCGAAGTCCTCGAGTGGTTGCTGGAGCAGCAGCCGCAGCATCGTGGGAACGACCGGCGAGGTGTTCACCCTTTCGGATTGGGCCAAACCCAGCCAGCCGGCCGGGTCGAACCATCGCATCAGCACCGAGGTCATCGGGTGGACGGCGTGTAGCTGCATCGTCGAGACCATCAGTCCGTACACATGGGCCAACGGCAGCGGGAGCAGCGAACTGGTCAGACTCTCATCCAGCCCGGTCATGGTGGCCGACCAGCCGGCGGCGGACAACGCATCGTGGCTGATCATCACGCCCTTGGACCGGCCGGTGGTGCCGCCGGTGTACAACAGCGCAGCCAGCTCGGTGGAATCCAGGTCGGCCAGGTCCGCCTCGGCGCCCGCTTCGACGTCGGCGAAGGAGACCAGGCCGGGCGCGGGCTCGAAGGCGCCGGCCACCACGATCGCCCTCAGCCCCGGGGCGTGCTCGGCGGCGGCGGTGACCTTGGCCAGGAACTCCGGGGTGGTGATGACCACGCTCGCACCGGAATCCAGCAGGACGTGTCGCAGTTCGTCCTCGCTGAGCAGGAACAGCACCGGAGTCACGACCGCACCGATCCGCCAGCCGCCGTGGTAGCTGATGCCGACCTCCAGGCAGTTGGCCATACAGACCACGACCCGATCGCCGGGGCCGACTCCGAGTGCGCGCAGGCCGCCGCCGAAGCGTCGGGCCCGTTCGCCCAGCCGGCTCGCGGTCCAGCGCTCGCCCTCGAAGACGGTGACGAGCTGATCCCCCAGCCGGCTCCAGGTGTCCTCGGCCAGCAGCGGCAGTGCTGTCCCGGTCGGTCGCGTGCGCATCTGGCTCAGTTGCATCTGCTGGAACCTGATTCTCTTGGCGTGACAAGCTGTCTGGGTGAGTCAACCTGATCCCACTCTGGCCGGCGAACGTATGCAAGACCTGGATCGCCAGCTGAGGGAGCAGCGACCGGCGGACGAAGCCGGAGCAGACCGGGACGACCGGCAACGCGACGAACGCAGCCATGGTCGGGGGTTGTGGCGGACGCTCGGCTATGAACTCGCCGAGGTCGCACCCGGGCGGGCCACCGTGCGTTGGCTGGCCAGCGAGGACTACGGGTTCCCCACGGGCAGCGGCTATGTGGTGCAGGGTGGCCTGGTCACCGCGCTGCTCGACGCCGCAATGGGCAACGCCTGCTGGACCTCGCTGGATCGCGACCAGGTCTTTCTCACCGCCGACCTCCGAGTGGAGTTCCTGCGACCGTCCCGCCCGGGGTGGTTGTCGGCCACCGGGACAGTCATCCGCCGTACCCGCCGGATCGTCTTCTGCGCCGCGGAGCTGTTCGACGCCGACGGGCTGCTGCTGGCCACCAGCCGCTGCACGCAAGCGGTGCTGCCGGCCGATGGCCACGGCGGTCGGATGACCGGAGCGCAGCTGGGTGACGAGCTCACCGAGGGTCGCGGCTGACCCGACACCACCTGCAAGAGGTAGTGAAATCAACGCAATAAGTTGACGAGTTGCTACAAATTTAAGCCAAACTCTTGTCGCACGACCGGATGCGTCCTATGTTCTGCTCACCCGCCCGGTAGTTGCCGCCTCTCCGCTCGACCCGGCACTGCCTTCGAGAGAAGAGAGAACCTCGGTGTCCGCAAGCCTGCCCCGATCAATCGCCGCTCGCCGCCGGCTCGTGGCGACCCTGGCGGCCAGCACGCTGGGACTGGGTCTGGTCTCGATCTCCGTACCGGCCTTCGCCACGACGTCCACTCCGACCGCGGTGACCCGGGCCGCACTGGACCCGTCGTTGGTCGCCGGTCGCGGCGCCGCTGTCGACTTCGTCGAGCAGGAGGCGGAGAACGCGGTCACCACCGGCACGGTGATCGGCCCCGGTCGCAGCGCCTACACGTTGCCGGCCGAGGCGTCCGGGCGCAAGGCGGTCTCGTTGCAACCCGGCCAGTACGTGGAGTTCCGGCTGCCCAAGGCGGCCAACGCGATCACCGTGCGGTACTCGATTCCGGACGCCGCCAACGGGGGTGGCATCACCTCGCCGCTGACCGTGACCGCGGCCGGGCGGAGACAGAGCATGACGTTGACCTCGCAGTACGCCTGGCTCTACAACCTCTACCCCTTCTCCAACGACCCGAACGCCGGCGTGCTGCACCCGGACTGGTGGATCACCGAATGCTCGTGCGTGCCGGACCAGACCACTCCGGCGCCGGTGATCCCGACTCCCTTCCGGCCGAACCACTTCTACGACGAGCAGCGGCTGCTGCTGGGTCGCACGGTCAAGGCGGGGCAGACGGTGCGGCTGAGCGTGCCGGCCGGCGCGTCGCCGACCGTGATCGACCTGCTCGACTCCCAGCAGGTGCCCCCGCCCAAACTGGTGCTGCGGGCGGCCAATGTGCTGTTGTTCGGGGCCGATCCGCTCGGGCGGCGGGACTCGTCCGACGCGTTGGATCGGGCGATTGCCTTTGCTCGCCGATGGAAACTGCCGGTCTACGTGCCGCCGGGTACCTACCAGGTCAACCGGCACATCATCGTCGACAATGTGAGCATCATCGGCGCCGGCAGCTGGTACACCATCTTCAAGGGACATCAGGTGGCCCTGTCCACGCCGGCTCCGGACGGTTCGGTGCACACCGGTGTCGGTTTCTACGGCAAGGACGCTTCGGTCGGCGGCAGTCACAACGTACATCTGTCCGGTTTCGCCATCGAGGGGGATGTGCGCGAACGTATCGACCTGGATCAGGTGAACGGGATCGGGGGCGCCCTGTCCGACTCCACCATCGACGGCCTCTATATCCAGCACACCAAGGTCGGCATCTGGCTGGACGGCCCGATGGACAACCTCAAGATCACTGGCAACCAGATCGTGGATCAGATCGCCGACGGCATCAACTTCCACACCGGGGTTACCAATTCGCTGGTGTCGAACAACTTCATCCGCAACACCGGCGACGACGCGTTGGCGATGTGGTCGGAGAAGGTTTCCGATTCCGGCGACACCTTCGACCACAACACCGTGCAGACCCCGGTGCTGGCCAACGGCATCGCGCTCTACGGTGGCTCCGACAACACCGTGTCCAACAACCTGATCGCCGACCCGATCCGGGAGGGCAGCGGTATTCAGCTCGGCTCGCGGTTCGGGGCCGAGGCGTTCACCGGACACGCCTGGATCACCGACAACACCACCGTCCGGGCCGGTACCTACGAGCTGAACTGGAACATCGGCCTGGGCGCGATCTGGTTGTACGCGCTGGAGAAGAACATGTCGGCCGACGTCGAAGTGGCCGGCGACAACTTCTTGGACAACACCTACAACGCGATCATGTTCGTTACCGACTTCCCGGTGAAGGATCAGTTCTCGATCACGAACGTGCACTTCTCCGACGTCCATATCGACGGCACCGGCACCTCGGTGTTGTCGGCCCGGTCGGCCGGCGGAGCGACGTTCACGAATGTGGACGCCCGCAACGTCGGTGCGGTCGGCATCAACAACTGCGGGTCGTTCAACTTCACCCCGGCCGGCTCGGAGTTCGCGATCACCGACCTCGGCGGTAACGACGGTGGCGGAACGACCGGCCCCTGGCTGGCGCCGTGGGAGTTGCCCAACACGATCACCTGCGACGACCGTCCGCCGGTGGTGGCTCCCCCGGCCCCGTCGGCCTGGTAGCTCCGAAGGTTCGAAGAGTGGAGGATTCACCG
>CAZZZW010000082.1:0-6454 GCA_964658795.1 Phormidium nigroviride PCC 7112 | reverse complement strand
CCTCCACTCTTCGGGGTTTCGGTAGCGTCGATGACATGACCGGACCCGGAACCCTGCCTTGGATCACCGCCACGCCCGCGCTCGTCGCGTCACCGGTTGCCGCAGCGCTGGCCGGTTGGCCGGCGGCCGATCAGGTGCTGGCTGCGCCGATCGACGAGACCTTGGCCGACACGGCCGAGTTCTGTGCCGCGTACGAGGTTGCCCGGCAAGACTCGGCCAATTGCGTGGTCATCGCCGGCCGCCGGGGCGAGGTCAGCCGCTATGCCGCCTGCGTGGTGCTGGCCACCACCCGGGCCGACGTGAACAACGTGGTCCGCAAGCGCCTTGATGCGCGCAAAGCATCCTTCGCCCCGATGGACGATGCGGTCTCACTGACCGGCATGGAGTACGGCGGCATCACCCCGATCGGCATCCCGGCGGACTGGGCGTTGTACATCGATCAGGCCGTACTGGAAAGGGACATCGTGGTGATCGGCAGTGGATTGCGCCGTTCCAAGATCGCATTGCCAACGGCGTTGCTGACCGAACTACCGCAGGCCGAGATCATCGACGGCTTGGCCGAGTGACGCGGGTCAGGCCGCCTGCAGTTGGTTGATCACGGCCACCGCAGATTGCGGGTCATTGCAGCTGATCGTGATCGGGAGGCCGGTGTTGCGGTGCAGGACCAGCACCGGGCCCGTCCGGATGGTGAGCCGGGTGCCGCGCCACGGCGACCAGTGCACACCCAATCCGCCCAGGCGACTCAGCGGCAGGTCATCGGCTTCGGCGCGCGAGATAGTGCTGACGTCGTAACGGAAACGCGGTAAGCCGAGCAGGCCGTAGTGCACCACTACTCCGGCCGGGCCGGCCGTGACCCGGACGCTGGTCAGGGTCAGGTTGGCCAGCAGCAGGACCACCGCGAACACGATCAGGAACGGGTCGGCACCACCACCGCTCATCAGCACCAGGCCGACCGCAAGCACGTTCATGATCCAGAACAGTGGCCAGTTGGTGACGCGGCTGCTGAATGCATTGGTAATCATGCCAACTCCTCGATGATGCGTAGCAGGTCGGCGCGGTCATAACCGTGCTCGCGGGCCAGGTCGATCAGGTCGCGGGCGGCCGCCCGGGAGGGTCATCGACGACCCGTACGCCCCGGCCGCGGCGAAACTCCAGCAGTCCAGAGTCCCGTAGTGCCCGGTATGCGCCGAGCACGGTGTTGCGGTCCACGCCCAGGGCTTCAGCCAGCTCGTGCGCCGGCGGCAGCCGCTCGCCTGGGCTCAGCTCACCGCCGGCCAGACCGCGCCGGATGCTGGCGGCGATCTGCTCGGCCAAGGACGAGCGCGACGAATGATCTACGGTCCACAACATGGTGCTAATGAAACTAGCACCATAGATCTGTCTTGGTAAAGGTCAGGCGCGCCCGCGGGCCGCCCATGCCGTTGCCGTGACCGTGATCGGAACGTCCTGCAGGAGGGCGGCGCACCGTTCGCGCAGCCGCTCGCGGGCAGCTTCGTCGAGGCCGGCGACATGAGCTCCGGCCGGCCCGACGCCGAGCGTCAACGGTTGCCACCACGCCTCGAAGGACGGGATCACGACGGCGACGGTCACTTCGAAGGAATCCACCGAGGACAGGCCGGCGGCGCCGAACAGGGCACCCAGTTGGCCTGGTCGAGTGCCGGGCAGCGCCGACTCGTCGGTGCCGCCCAGCCCCAGCTCTCGCACGGCCTGGCGGTACGTCGCCAGCGGATCCCGATATCCGCCGAAGTCCCAGGCGGTGACGGCCACCAGTCCACCAGGCCGGGTGACCCTGGCCATCTCGGTGATCCCGTGAACCGGATCGGGCATGAAGTGCACCACCAGCGAGGCGACGGTCAGGTCGAATGTGTCGTCGGCGAAGGGCAGATCATCGACCGAGCCGACTCGGACGTCGACCTCCGGCAGTCGTTGCCGGGCCGCGGCCACGAACGTCTGTGACGGGTCGATCGCCGTTACCTGGGAGGCGCCCAGGGCGGCGGCCAACGGAGCGGTCAGCGCACCGGGCCCACAGCCGACATCCAGCGCCCGCTGACCGGATTGCACCGCCAGCGAACGGAGAAACTCGACCGCCAGCGGCTCGGAGTATCGACCCATGAACCGGCCATAGGCCTCGCCCGGGACGTCGAAACTCATGGCCGGCCCGCATGCGGGACGTCCACCCGGACCGACAGCAGTTGGGCCTCGCGGGCGGCCGAACGGGCGTGTTCGTCGAAGTCCGGGGCCGAGCACAGGAACAGTGTCCGGCCGTCCTCGCCGCCGAGACCGCAGGCGAAAACGCCGCTGCCCGGGCTGACCTCGTCGAGGATCTCACCACCCTCGCGAACGCGAATCGCCCGCCCGTGCAAGGCATCGGCGATCCAGAGGGCGCCGTCGGCATCCAGGCCGCATCCGTCCGGGGCAACCTGCAGGCCACCGAGGGTGGCAGCCAGGCTCGGGTCCGAAGGTAGGTCACCGAAGCGGGCCCAGTCACGGCGGTTGGAGAGGGTTCCGTCGGCGGCGACGTCGAAGGCACTGACCCGGTTGCCGAAGGTCTCGTCCACCAGCATCCGGCCGTCCGGGGTGAGCACGCTGCCGTTGGCGAACCACAGCTCCTCCGCTGCCCGATGCACGCTGCCGTCTGGGTCGACCCGCAGCAGCACGCTCGGCGCGACGTCGGCACCGGCCATCAGGTCGAAGCCGAAGTTACCGACGTACGCACGGCCCTGGGCATCGACGACCATGTCGTTCGGGTGTCCGCTCACGTGATCGGACAGGTCGGCGTGCACCGCCAGAGTGCCGTCGGGTTCCCGCCGCAGCAGCAGGCTGTCCTTCATCGAGACCACGATCAGACGGCCGTCCGGCAACCAGCCGAGTCCCGACGGCTGCCCCGGCACCGTGGCCTCGACCCGCAGGTCTGAGCCGTCCTCCCGGGCCGAGAGCACCTCGTGTCGGTAGAAGTCCGAGACCCAGATGCGTCCGTCATGCCAGCGTGGGCATTCCAGATAGGCCATGTCCGACAGCACAACGGTGCACTCGCGCGCCATGTTTCCTCCCGACGGTTCTCACCTGCTAGGGACGCTAGACCCTTCCGGTGACCGGCGGATACTGGAACGCATGTGGTTTCCGACCGACTCGGCCTCCGGCACCCGACTCCTGCTCGATCTCCAATCCGAACCGGAGCGGTTACCACTCCTCCGCCCCGGGATCGGCGCCCCGGGTATGCCGCTGCTGGTCGAGCACGCCCGTGCCACCTACAGCCGGCCGGGCCTGCGTGGTCATCGTCCGGACGGGTCGGCCTGGTCGCCACTGTTCCGGCGGGGCGTCGTAGACGATCGCGATTCGGCCGTGTCGATCGAGGCGATCGATGCCGCGGCCGGTCTGCAGCTGCGCACCGAGTTGGAGTCGCTGGTCGGTGGCGCGATCCGAGGCCGCCACCAACTCACGAACATCGGCGAAACGCCCTATCACCTCGAGGGGATCGAGGTCAGCTTCGCGGTGCCGGACGATCACAGCGAGCTGCTCGATTTCACCGGCCGGCACGAACGAGAGCGGGTGCCGCAGCGACGCCCCATCTCCGACGGCCTGTGGCTGCGTGAGTCCCGGGCCGGCCGCCCCAACCATGACGCGGCCAGCCTGCTTATCGCCGGTTGCCCGGGTTTCGGGTTCGATCGCGGCGCGGCGCTCGGGATTACCGTTGGATTCAGCGGCAATTCGCTGCTGAGCTGTCAGCGCAGTGGAGCCTCCGGCACCGTGCTCAGCGGCGGCGAGCTGTTGCTACCGGGCGAACTGACGTTGGCTGCCGGAGCGGACTACACCAGCCCGTGGGTCTATCTGGTCGCTGGTGACGGACTGGATGCCCTGGCCCATTCCCTGCACACGTGGCAGCGCAGCCTGCCTGGTCATCCCGGGCCGCAGCCGGTCACGCTGAACGTCTGGGAGGCGGTCTACTTCGATCATGACCTGGCCAAGCTCACCGAACTGGCCGACCGGGCGGCCCGGATCGGCGTCGAACGCTATGTCCTGGACGACGGCTGGTTCCACGACCGGCGCACCGATCTGGCTGGCCTGGGTGACTGGTGGATCGATGACACGGTGTGGCCGGACGGGCTCGGCCCGTTGGTGCACCGGGTGCGCGAGCTGGGGATGCAGTTCGGCCTGTGGTTCGAACCGGAAATGGTCAATCCGGACTCCGACCTGTTCCGGGCGCATCCGGACTGGGCGTTGCAGACCGGAGGACGGTTGCCGGAGCTGTCCCGGAATCAGCTCGTGCTCGATCTGGCCAATCCGGCGGCCTGGACCTACGTCCGGGACCGGATGGCCGAGATCCTCGACGCGTACCCGATCGACTTCGTGAAGTGGGATCACAACCGGGAACTGCTCGACGCCGGCAGCACATTGCGCAACGGCGCTGCGGCCGTACACGACCAGACCGTGGCCTTCTACGCGCTGCTGGATGACCTGCGAGACCGTTTTCCCGGCATCGCCTGGGAGTCCTGCTCGGGTGGTGGCGGCCGGATCGACCTCGGCGTGCTCGAGCGGGTGCAGCGATTCTGGACCTCGGACATGACCGATGCCCTGTCCCGGCAGCAGATCCAGCGTTGGACGACCCAGTTGGTCGCCCCGGAGTACCTGGGCGCGCACGTCTCGGCACCGACCTCACACCAGACCGGCCGAACCCTTCCGCTGGACTTCCGGGCCGCCACCGCCTTCTTCTACTCCTTCGGCATCGAGTGGGACATCACCCGCGCCGATCGGGACGATCTCGATCGGTTGGCCTTCTGGTGCTCGCTCTACCGGAGCCATCGAGAATTGCTGCACCGTGGGCGGACAGTGCGGATCGACACTGCGGACCCAGCCGTGATCGGCCAGGCGGTGCTCGCCCCAGATCAGCGCTCGGGGTTGCTGTTGCACGTGCAACTCGATGAATCGCTGCATAACCGAGGGGCCGCGCTGCGGTTGCCTGGTCTCGATCCGGACCGGGCGTACCGCATCCGCCGAATTGACGACGAGGGGACGGACCTCGAGCTGACCGGACGCGAGTTGACCGAGGGTGGTCTGTGGCTGCCTCGGCAGCAGCCCGAGACCGCCCGCCTGTTCAGCGTGACCGGTTGACCTCCTCGACGCTCTGTGGCGCGGCGGGCAGGCGATGGTTGCCCACGGGGGGACGTACCCGCCGCCGGCCGTTTCTCAACCCGCTCAGTACTTACCTTTGATGACGAAGAACGAACCGCGGATGGTGCCGGCCAGCTTGGACTTCTGGCGAGCGAACTTGAACTTGTCCGCCAGTTCCGCCGGAACCTCCATGCCGTCGGAAAGTTTGAAGCCGACTGCTCGCTTGCCGCCGTCGGCCAGGCCGTACATGACGTTGATGGCCAGCCCGGATTCGTAGAAGACGTAGGTCATCCGGGTGCCCTCGACCTCGAACGAGGTAGCTTCCAACGGCCGGGACTCGATGACAATGTCCCGTTCTTCCTTGAGGATTCGACTCAGGTAATCGACGGCCTCCGTCGCCTCGTCGGCGGGATCGACCGTGAAGACATGGTCGAACTTGTTCTTGTAATAGCGGGCCTCGTTCGCCCGCAGGCCGGCCAGCGCGTCCGGGTGCGGCGATGATTCGAGTCCGGCGGTGGAAACGTTGACGAAGTCGACGACCTGCGACATGTGAGACTCCCAATGGTCATATTTCGAGCAGCTGCTCGTCTTGGGATCAAGCCTAGGGCCGCTCACACCGTCGGGGCTTCTCGATTCCTGACCGCTTACCGGGGCCGATCCGACTACGGCGTGGTGCTGTTCGGGATCGCGCTCGGCGGCGTACCCCGATTCGCGGGGTAGCTGCCGACGTTCCAGAACCGCCAGGAGTGCGAGGAGTTCGGGTCGGCCAGCGCGATCTCTTGCTTGTCGTGGCCGCCGTTGGCGTAGCGAATGGTCACGGTTGCCTCGGCGCTGTCGGAGTCGTTCGCAGTGACCGTGACGGTGGCGGGTCCGCTGCTGGCGTCGGCAGCGTGGGCAAAGTCAGCATCGGTGAAGCCGGTCGGGCCGCCGTTGTCCGTCGAGCGCGTCACCGACCGCAAGCCGCTGTCGCTGTGTTGCGCGACCGCCCGGAGATAGCAGCGGATCAGCCCGGCCTGGTACCGATCCGCGTTGCTGATGTTCGCGTTCCAGGCGCAGGCCCGGGGGGCGGTATCGCTGTCGGACCGGATCTTGCCGGCCACCAGGAACGCCACGACGACCACCACCGCGGCAGAGACCACCACGACGACCGACCGGCGCCGGGGTGCGCTGTCGTTGCTCATTTGCCCTCCGTCCGGGTCCCTCGTCCCGCAGAACCTACCGGTCGATGCCTAGAGAACAGTTATCTGACGAGTCATCGCTCGGCAGCGGATCAGGTTGCTGTCCCGATCCGGACCATGCAGACGTCTCCAAGCCCCTCGGACCGGCTCGAATAAGGTCCTCGGAC
>CAZZZW010000081.1:0-14445 GCA_964658795.1 Phormidium nigroviride PCC 7112 | reverse complement strand
CGGACGCCGACCAAGCTGGACGCCGAGCAAGAGCGGTTGCTGCGCGTGCTGGCCGAGCTGCGCAGCGAGGAGATCAGCGTGTCCGGCAAGGGCGGTGGCCTGTTCTCCAAGGTCAGAGACGCGTTCAACCAACGGTGACCCCACCGCTGTTCCTGGTCGCCGACCTGGGTTCGGGCGACAGCATCGTGCTGACCGGGGCCGAGGCGCACCACGCCGGCACGGTCAAGCGGCTGACGCCGGGCGAAGTGGTGTGGCTGGCCGATGGGACCGGCGGTCTGGCCGAGACGACGGTGGCCTCGGTAGCCCGGGACCGCGTCGTCTGCACGGTGACGTTGCGGCGCGACGTGGCTGAGCGCCGCCCCCGACTGGTCGTGGCCCAGGCATTGCCCAAGGGCGAGCGGGCCGAACTGGCGGTCGAGATCCTGACCGAACTGGGGGTGGACGAGATCGTGCCCTGGTCGGCCTCCCGGTCGATCACCCAGTGGCGCGGCGAGAAGGCCGAGCGGGGCGTCGAGAAATGGCGCCGGACCGCCCGGGAGGCGGCGAAGCAGAGTCGCCGGGCCCGGGTGCCGGTGGTGGCCGAGCTGGCCTCGACCCGAACGCTGGCCGATCGTGTTTCGCTCGCTGGAACAAGTCTGATCCTGCACGAGGACGCGACCGAGGCGCTGGCCGGTCTCGACCTGGCCGGGGCCGACGAGGTGCTGCTGGTGGTCGGCCCCGAGGGCGGGTTGTCCGAGGACGAGGTGGGGTTGTTCACTGCCCGGGGCGCCCGGGCGGTCCGGCTCGGGCCCGAGGTGCTGCGGACCTCCACCGCCGGGGCCGCCGCGCTGGCCGCGCTGTCCCTGCGGACTGGACGATGGCACTAGCGTGATCGGCATGGATCCCGACTGTCTGTTCTGCAAGATCGTGGCCGGCCAGATCCCGGCGAGCGTCGTGCACGAGGGCGAGGATGTGCTGGCGTTCAACGACATCACCCCGCAGGCGCCGGTGCATGTGCTGGTCATCCCGAAGAAGCACATCGGCAACATCGCCGAACTCGGCGCCGATCCGGAGGCCAGCGCCGTTCTGCTGGCCGGCGTCCGTGGCGTGGTCGGGGAACTCGGCCTGACCGACTACCGGACGGTCTTCAACACTGGTGCCGGCGCCGGACAGAGTGTCTTCCACGTACACGCCCACATCCTGTCCGGCCGTCCCTTCGGTTGGCCGCCCGGCTGACCTGTGGGCGCTTTCGCGGCTTTTGCGACAATCGGTGGCTAAAGCGCTACAGAGCAGCGCCGCACGCAGGTAAAGTTGTAGGCACGTCCCCGACCACGAAAGCAGCGCACCGCCTTTGTCACTTCAGCCGCAGTCCTCCGCAGCTGGCAAGCAGCAGGCCGTGACGACCCGCTTCGTGGTGCCGACCGATGTGCAGATGGTCGGCCTACTCGGTCCCCGTGACGAACTACTGCGCATGATCGAGGCCCGAGTGGCCTCGTCGGTGCATGTGCGGGGCAACGAAATCACGATCACGGGTATTGCCGCCGACAATGCCCTTGCCGTCAGGCTCTTCGAGGAGTTGGTCCAGCTCATGCAGTCCGGTCAGAACCTGAGCCCGGATGCGGTCGGACGCACCCTGGGCATCCTGCAGGCCGACACCGAGCAGCGTCCGGCCGAGGTGCTGAGCCTGAACATCCTGTCCCGGCGCGGAAAGAACATCCGGCCGAAGACGGTCAATCAGAAGGCCTATGTCGACGCCATCGACAACAACACGATCACCTTCGGCATCGGCCCGGCCGGTACCGGCAAGACCTACCTGGCCGTGGCCAAGGCGGTCCAGGCGCTGCAGGCCAAGCAGGTCAACCGGATCATCCTCACCCGGCCCGCGGTCGAGGCCGGCGAGCGCCTCGGGTTTCTGCCCGGCACCCTCAACGACAAGATCGACCCGTACCTGCGTCCGTTGATGGATGCCCTGCACGACATGCTCGATCCGGACTCGGTGCCGCGGTTGCTCCAGGCCGGCACCATCGAGGTCGCGCCGCTGGCCTACATGCGCGGCCGGACCCTGAACGACGCCTTCGTGATCCTGGACGAGGCCCAGAACACCACGCCCGAGCAGATGAAGATGTTCCTGACTCGGCTCGGGTTCGGTTCGCGGATCGTCGTCACCGGTGACGTCACCCAGGTCGACCTGCCCAACGGCACCAAGTCCGGCCTGCGGGTGGTCCGCGAGATCCTTACTGCGGTGGACGACATCTCCTTCAGCTACCTCGACGCCAAGGACGTGGTGCGGCACCAGCTCGTCGGCGAGATCGTCGACGCATACGCGCGCTTCGACGACCGCTCGTAGGTACCGGCTGATGTCCATCGAGATCAACAACGAATCCGACGTCTCCGTCGACGAATCCGCGATCACCTCGGCGGCCCGGCACGCGCTTGACGCGCTCGGGGTGAACCCGATGGCCGAGCTCTCGATCCTGGTCGTCGACACCGAGGCGATGGCGACCCTGCACAAGCAGTGGATGGATCTGGACGGTCCGACCGACGTGATGGCATTCCCGATGGACACCCTGGACGACAAGCCGGGGATGGAGGCCGAGCCCGGGCCGGCCCTGCTCGGCGACGTCATCCTGTGCCCCGAGGTCGCGGCCAAGCAGGCCGAGGCGGCCGGTCACAGCACCGACTCGGAGCTGTTCCTGCTGACCACCCACGGCGTGCTGCATCTGCTCGGCTATGACCACGGTGACCCGGAGTCGGAGGCGGAGATGTTCGCCCTGCAGACCAAGTTGGTCACCGAATGGGCCGCGACGACCGGACATGGCCCGATCAAGACCCCCCTGCCCGGTACCGCGGCCGAGAAACGGGTCTGAGACTCACGCCATGACCGTCCCCAACATCCTGCTGCTGGTGGCGGCGATCCTGCTCGTTCCGATCGCCGGCGCCCTGGCCGCGGTTGATGCGGCGCTGGCTCGCATCTCGGTGGCCCGGGTCGACGAACTCGCGCGCGAGGGCCGGCGGGGCGGCCGGTCCCTGGCCCGGATCGCCGAGGATCGAGCACGCCACACCAACCTGCTGTTGCTGCTGCGGGTCGCGGCGGAGCTGACCGCAACCGTGTTCGTCACCATCATGGCCACCTCGACCTGGGGCCGGGACTGGTACGTGGTGCTGCTGTCGGTCCTGGTCATGGTGGTGGTCAGCTACGTCTTGATCGGGGTCGGTCCCCGCACCATCGGTCGGCAACATGCCTATTCGGTAGCCCTGTTCGGTGCCGGCCCGGTGCTGCTGCTGGGGCGGGTGTTCGGCCCGCTGGCATCGCTGTTGATCCTGCTCGGCAACGCGATCACGCCGGGCCGCGGCTATCGCGACGGGCCGTTCGCCTCCGAGATCGAGCTGCGCGAACTGGTGGACCTGGCCCAGTCCCGCGGTGTGGTGGAACAGAGCGAACGGGCCATGATCCAGTCGGTATTCGACCTCGGCGACACCATCGCCCGCGAGGTCATGGTGCCCCGGACCGATGTGGTGTTCATCGAGAGCACCAAGACGGTTCCGCAGGCGCTGGCGTTGGCCCTGCGATCCGGGTTCAGCCGGATCCCGGTGGTGGCCGACAACGTCGATGACGTGGTGGGGCTGGTCTACCTGAAGGATCTGGTTCGCCGGAACCAGGATCACGAGCGGGCCAAGCAGACCAAGCTCGACGAGGTGATGCGGCCCGCCACCTTCGTGCCCGAGTCCAAGCGGGTCGACCAGTTGCTGAGCGAGATGCAATCCACCTACTCGCACATGGCAATCGTGATCGACGAGTACGGCGGCACGGCCGGGCTGATCACCATCGAGGACATCCTGGAAGAGATCGTCGGTGAGATCCGGGACGAGTACGACGTCGAGGTCGCTCCGATCGAACAGTTGCCCGACGGGTCCTACCGGGTGACCGCTCGGCTGGCGGTCGAGGATCTGGGTGAGCTGTTCGATGTGGAGATCCCGCGTGGTGACGACGTCGAGACGGTCGGCGGCCTGCTGGCCCAGGTGATCGGCCGGGTTCCCATCGCCGGCTCGGTCGGACACGCGTATGGCCTTGAACTGACGGCAGAAAGTATCGGTGGCCGGCGGAACCGGATCGACACCGTGCTGGTCCGCCGCGAACCCGGATCCGAGGAGGACGACCAGTGAGCGATGCCGTCGGCGCCTTCGATGCCTTCGAAGCCGAGGACCAGAAGCTGGTCACGCTGGCTCGGGCGACCATGGGCCGGACCCAGGCCCGTCAGGGGGCCGCGCTGCGCGACACCGACGGACGTACCTATGCCGGCGCGGCGGTGAGCCTCCCGTCGTTGCGGCTGTCGGCGTTGCAGGTCGCGGTCGCGATGGCCATCGCCTCGGCCGCGCCCGGGGTGGAGGCGGCGGTCGTGTTCGGGGGCGAATCCTCGGACGAAGACGGGGTTTCCGCGGTACACGACCTGACTGCCGGCGCGCCGGTGTACTTCGTCAACCTGCGCGGCGATCGCATCGCCTGAGGCACCGCCCGGCGGAGGATCTGCCCCGGCCTGGGTGGCAGATCCGCCGCCGAACCAGCGCGAGCTACCAGCCGAAGGCCTTGACCCCGGCCAGGGTCCCGACCAGTACTCCGTTGCCGTACGCGGCCGGGGCGGCGAACCGATTGGTCGCCCCGACCGACAAGCTGTAGACGTTCTGGCCGTTGTTGGGGCGCAGCGCGTGCAGCACCCCGGCGGCAGGGTCGAGCACCCAGACCAGACCGCCGGCCAGGGTCGGGGTGCCGTTGATGTTCGACGGCGCGTGCCAGAGCGGCGTCATGGTGCCGTTGTCGTTCACCCGAAGCGCCCGGATGCCGTCGGTGCACGGTACGTAGACCAGGTCACCGGCCACGGCCGCGCCGCCGAAGCTCTTGCACAGACTGATCTGGGAGGCCTGGCCGCCGATGCCGCCGAGCTTGCCCCGCCGCAGCAGGTAGGCCATTCCGTTCTTACCGGCGATGAAGATCCAGTTCCCGACGACCAGGGGCCCCTGGGAACCGAGGTCGAGATCGTTGGCGTTGTCCTGCCGCCAGACCGAGGGCGAGAACGAATCCTGGATCTGCTGGTTGGCCAGCTTCAGCACCGAGTCGCTGGAGTCGTAGGTGCCGGTGCTCGCGGTCGCGCCGTTGCCGACCGCGACCAGGATGCCGCCGCCAGGCGCAGCGACCGCGCCGGGCGCGCTCCAGATGCCCGCTTCACGCGAGGTCGGCACGGTGTAGTGCCAGAGCGCGGCCGTCGTCGGGTGATCGAGGTCCACGCCGACCACGCTGCCCCGATAGTTGCTGCAGTCCCCAGCCAGTCCGCCGTAGGGGATGTAGACCCGCCGGCCGACGACGAGCAACGCGCCGCGTTCCTGCATGGCCTGCGGGTCGATCCCGGTGACGCTGGCCGGCACGTCGACGTTGCGCTGCCATTTCACCGCACCGGTGACCGGGTTCAACCCGCTCGCGACGTGCCGGATCGGTGAGCTGACGATCGACACCACGACCACGGTGTTGGTGGCCGGGTCGTAGTCCGGGGTGCCGGTGATGCCGGTGGGGTCGATATCGCCACAGGGCAGCGCCGAGCCGGGGACGGCCGGGCCGATGTGACGCTTCCAGACCACGGCATTGTTGGCGATCCGGTAGACGGTGTTGTTCTCGGTCGCCACGATCTTGATGCCATGGTCGACGACCACCGGCTGGGCGTACACGGCACCGTCCAGGGGGAGCGACAGGGTCAGTTTCGGCACCGTGGTCGGATGCTTGACGGTGGGCGCATAGCCGGACTTGAGCCCGCCGCCGTGATAACCGGGCCAGTCGGCGTAGGTGGTGGCCGCCGGGGTGACGGCCGCGGTGCTGCTGACCGCGGTCGTGGCAGAGCCGGACGCCCGGCTCGTCATGGCGAGAGCGGAGGAGGACGGGGAGGCGGAGGACGTGGCCGGCGGGGCGGCCAGCGGCAGGAGGACTGCCGTTGCTAACGCAGCGTATTTGAGCATGGGCTCAGTGTGACCACTTTTGTCCGATCCCGCATCTGGCAATGCGCCCGTCTGGCAACGCGCCGTCGCCCACCTGGCAACAACCTGAGTCGGAAACATGACTGTACGAAACCGTTTCGTATTGTGTCGAGCGTGACCACCACCGCCCGCAGCCGGATGACGCCCGAGCGCCAGTCCGAGGTGTTCGCGAGCGTGATGGAGCTGATCCGCGAGGTGGGCTACGAGCGGCTCACCTTCGACGCCGTGGCCGCCCGCGCCAAGGCCAGCAAGGCCACTTTGTACCGGCTCTGGCTGGACAAACCCACGCTGGTGATTGCCGCCCTGGAGAGCCACCAGCCACCGGGCGAGCCCTTCCGGCCGACCGACTCGCTGGCCGGCGACCTGGCCCAGTTGGACGGCCGGCGCCATGACAAACACGACCGGGATCAGCTCGACCTCACTTTCGGACTGATCCGCGCCGCGGCCACCGATGCCGACTTCGGTGCGGCCGTACGTCGATCGATCCTCGAACCGTCACTGGCCGAGCTGACCGCCATCTTCGAGCGGGCTGCGGACCGGGGCGAGATCGAGTCCGATCCGCGGCTGTTCCGGCGGCTGGCCGAGAGCGTGATCGAGTGCTTCCTGTTCTCGGCGCTCTTCTCGCCCGACACGATTCCGCCGATCACCGAGCACATCGAGGTGCTGGTGAAGCCTGCCCTGAACTACCTGTCCCCGACAGCCTGACCTGCTGCCGCCCTGAAGAATCCTCAAGGAAAACCGGAGAAATCCCGATGGCTCGTTATCTCTATCGCCTGGCCAAGGCATCTTTCCAGCACCGGCGCCTGGTGCTCGCTATCTGGTTGCTGGTGCTCGTCCTGCTCGGGGTCGGCGCGGCAACCTTGAGCAAGCCGACGACGAACAAGTTCACCATCCCGGGCGTCGAGGCGCAGAAGGCGATCGACCTGCTCGGCAGCAAGTTCCCGACGGTGTCGGCCAACGGCGCGCAGGCTCAGGTGGTGTTCCAGGCCCCGGCCGGACAGCAGGTGACCTCGGCGGCCAACCAGGCCGCGATCGCGAAGACCGTGCAGCAGCTGGCAAAACTCGACGGCGTGTCCGCTGCGACCAACCCGTTCCAGGTCGGCACGGTCTCACCCGACAAGACGATTGCCCTGTCCACCGCGACCTATCGCGTGCAGGCCAGCGAGTTGACGGCGGCCCAGAAGGATGCGTTGCTGGCGGTGCCGGACGCCGCCCGCTCCAGCGGGCTCACGGTGATCGTCGGTGGCGATGCGGTAGTGCCCAACAACGGGCCCGGTTCGACCGAACTCATCGGCGTACTGGTCGGGGCGGCGGTCCTGGCGATCACGTTCGGCTCGATGATCGCGGCCGGATTGCCCTTGTTGACCGCGCTGATCGGGGTCGGCGTCGGCCTGGCCGGACTGTTCACGGTCAGCCACTGGGTGGAACTGTCCTCGACCGCGCCCATCCTGGCCCTGATGCTGGGGCTGGCCGTGGGTATCGACTATGCGCTGTTCATCATTTCCCGTTATCGACACGAGCTGATCGACGGCGTAAAGCCGGTCGAGGCGATCGGACGTGCGGCCGGCACCGCAGGTTCGGCCGTCGTGTTCGCCGGCCTGACCGTGCTCATCGCACTGGCCGGGTTGTCCGTCGTCGGCATCCCGTTCCTGACCGTGATGGGGCTGGCCGCGGCCGGTACCGTGGCCGTGGCCGTACTCATCGCGCTGACGCTGTTGCCGGCCATTTTGGGCTTCTCCGGCAAGAAGATTCTCGGGGCCCGGATTCCTGGGCTGCGACGCCCCGACTACGACGAGGATGCGCCGGGCGCGAAGCTGAGCCTGGGCCGGCGCTGGGTCGGCGTGGTGACCAAGCGCCGCTGGATCGCCCTGGTCCTTCCGGTGATCGTGCTCGGCCTGATCGCCGTCCCGGTGACCAGCATGCGTACGGCCCTGCCAGATAACGGCACGGCGGCACCGGGCAGCCCGCAACGTCAGGCCTATGACCTGATCGCGAAGGGCTTCGGGCCCGGAGTCAACGGACCGCTGACCGTGGTGCTGTCCGGGCCGGCCGGTCAGACCACCACGGCTGCCACGGCTTTGTCCAGCCAGGTCAAGCAATTCTCCGATGTGCTGGCCGTTCAGCCGCCGGTGCCGAACCAGGCCGGTGACACGGTGCTGCTGCCGGTGGTGCCCAAGAGCGGCCCGTCGAGTGAGCAGACCAAGGACCTGGTCGCCCAGATCCGATCGCTGGCCCCGTCGCTACGGTCCGAGCATCAGAGTCAGCTCTACGTCACCGGTTCCACCGCCTTGCAGATCGATGTCTCGAATCGGCTGAGCAGCGCGCTCCCGGTGTACCTGGTCGTGGTGATCGGGCTGGCGTTGATCCTGCTGTTGCTGGTGTTCCGCTCGATCCTGGTGCCGATCAAGGCGACCGTCGGCTTCCTGCTGACCATCGGCTCGACCTTCGGCGCCCTGGTCGCGGTCTACCAATGGGGCTGGCTGGCCAGTGTGTTCGGGGTCGATCAGACCGCACCGATCGTCAGCTTCCTGCCGATCATCGTGATCGCCATCCTGTTCGGATTGGCCATGGACTACGAGGTGTTCCTGGTCTCGCGGATGCGGGAGGACTTCGTGCACGGCGAGTCGGCGCAGGAGGCGGTGAAGTCCGGCTTCGGCCACGGGGCCCGCGTGGTGACCGCCGCCGCGGTGATCATGACCTCGGTGTTCGCGGGCTTCATCTTCACCAACGACGACATCGTCAAGTCGATCGGCTTCTCGTTGTCCTTCGGGGTGCTGGTCGATGCCTTCATCGTGCGGATGACGATCGTGCCGGCCGTGATGTCGCTGGTCGGCAAGGCGGCCTGGTGGCTGCCACGATGGCTGGACCGTGCACTGCCGAATGTGGATGTCGAGGGTGAGAAGCTGCTGGCCGAACTCGAGCCGGCCGACGAACCCGCCCTCGTCTGAGCAGCTCCATCGGGAATGGAGGATTCACCGCACGAGGTGCGGTGAATCCTCCATTCTCTGCAGGTGCGCCTGGATCGTGGAGAGGACGTACTCCGGCCGGTCGACCAGGTCGGTCCAGGTGAAGCGGAGAACGGTCCAGCCGGCGTTCACCAGCTCGTTCTGGCGTCGCCGGTCGCGCTGGAACCGGTCGCGGTCCGAGTGGTAGGCGAACCCGTCGATCTCGATGGCCAGCCGCTGGGCGGCGAAGGCGATATCGACTCGGGCGATGAACCGGGCGCCGGCGGCGACGACGTGGTTCGGGGACCAGCCGTGGATGCCGGCCCGTCGCAGCAGCGTGTGCATCCGGCGTTCGGACTCGGCCTCGGCGCCGACGACCAGGGTTCGTAGCACCCGGCGCACCTGGGCGTTTCCGCGCCGGGGCGACTCGAGGCGGCGTTCCAGGTCGCGCGAGGTGATCCAGCGCTGCGCGACAGCCCGGTCCGCGAAGGCGACCGCAGCACTGAAACCGCAGCCGGCGATGTGGTCGAGGGCCGACCGGGTCCGCGTGGTCACCGGTAACCCCAACCTGCGGGTCAGCTCGTGCGTGGCCAGGTCGAGCCGGCTGACGGTGACTCCGGCGAGCGGAAAGACCTGTCGCTGCCGATCCACCGCCACCTGGACCACGTCCGGCGGCTCCGGGATCAGTTGCCAGAGGTGGGCCGCCGAGCTGCCGACCAGCACGCCCCCGGTCGCCAGCACGGCCCGCCAGAGCGAGCCGTCCAGGGTCGCCGGGGCGGCGGCGCTCCGGAACGTGCCGCGGCCCATCGGGCTCAGCTGGCCCGTTCGCACCAGATGATCCACCTGGTCGTCGGTCAGGCCGGTCGACCGGAGTTGGACGCGGCTGACCACTCCCGATTGCCGCCGGGCGACGGCCATCCAGGCGACATTGGGCACCGATCGAGCATTCCGGAAACGCGGCCGCCGGCCCGAAAGTTATCCACAGGCTCGAGAGTGGAAGATCTGCCGCATCCTGAGCGGAGAATCCTCCATTCCTGAGGATGGGAGGATGGGTGTATGAGTTTTCGTTCCGGGTTCAGTGCCTTCGTGGGGCGGCCGAACGCCGGCAAGTCCACCCTGACCAACGCCCTGGTGGGCAGCAAGATCGTGATCACCAGTGACAAACCGCAGACCACCCGGCGGGCCGTCCGCGGCGTGCTGACCCGGGAGGACGGCCAGCTGGTCATTGTCGACACGCCTGGGCTGCACAAGCCCCGCACGCTGCTCGGGGAACGACTCAACGACGTCGTCCGGGACAACCTGTCCGACGTCGATGTGATTGGTTTCTGCCTGCCGGCGAACGAGAAACTCGGGCCGGGGGACCGCTGGATCATCAACGAGCTGAGGCAGTTCCGGGCTCCGGTGGTCGGCGTCGTCACCAAGACCGACATCGCCTCCAAGCAGCAGATCGCCGAGCAGCTCATAGCGGTCAGCCGCGCGGCCGACTTTGCCGAGGTGATCCCGGTGTCGGCGGCGGCCAACGATCAGGTCGAGCTGCTGGCCCAGCTCCTGATCGCGCGGCTACCCGAGGGACCCCAGCTGTACCCGTCGGACGCGGCCACCGACGAGGACGATGAATCCCGGATTTCCGAGCTGATCCGCGAGGCGGCCCTGGCCGATGTGCGGGACGAGCTGCCGCACTCGATCGCCGTGACGGTTACCGAGATGCTGCCCCGGGAGAACTCCGACCTGATCGACATCTTCGCCACCCTGCACCTGGAACGGTCAAGCCAGAAGCCGATCCTGCTCGGCAAGGGCGGTGCGCGGATCAAACGGATCGGCACCGATGCCCGGATCGGCATCGAGGAACTGCTGCAACGACGGGTGAATCTCAAACTGCACATCTCGGTCATGGGCGAATGGCAGCGCGATCCGAAGAAACTCGATCGACTGGGCTTCTAGGATCGAACTCGAAGAAACCTTCGAAATCGAAAGAGGAGGCAGTGGTGTTCACGCGGTATCGGGCGGCCTACGCCTCGCCCGGCGCGTTCGCCTTTTCCGCTGCCGGCCTGCTGGCCCGGGTGCCGATCGCGATCTATCCGATCGGCCTGGTCTTGATCATCTCGGCCCGGACCCACGCCTATGGTTTCGCCGGCGTCGTCACCGGGGTCTACGTGCTCGGCGGTGCGGCCGGCGGCCCGTTGGCCGGTTGGCTGGTCGACCGGTACGGCCAGCGCCGGATGCTGGGACGCTTCGCCCTCGCCCATCTCGTGGTGGCGGCTGGGTTCGCGGTGCTGATCCTGACCCGCGCGCCGCTGTGGACGTTGGTGGTTCCGGCCGCGTTCATGGGGGCCACACTGCTCAACATCGGAGCGTTGGTCCGGGCCCGCTGGTCCTACGTCTGGATCGACCAGCCGGGGCCGCGGGCCACCGCCTACTCCGTCGAATCCGTCCTGGATGAAACGGTGTTCGTGGTCGGTCCACTGATTGCCACCCTGCTCACCACACACACCCCGAGCCTGGTCACGCTGAGCCTGGCGATCGCCCTGGTGCTGGTCGGATCACTCTGGCTGGCCGGCCAGCATCGCACCGAACCACCGGTCAAACCGCGGCACGAGAAGCACGAGTTTGCCCTGCGCAGCAAAGGAATGCTGCTCATCACCGGGGGCATGGTGTTCATGGGTGGGGTGTTCGGCAGCGCTGAAGTGGTGATGGTGGCCTTCTGCGGTCAGCACGGTCAGCGGGCCAGTGCCGGCTGGGTGGTGGCCTGTTTCGCCGGCGGCAGTGGCGTGGCCGGCATCGTCTACGGCGCCCGGCATTGGCGAACACCCCTGCTGCGTCGCTATGTCCTCTGCGCGGCGATGTTTGCCGTGTTGCCGTTCCTCTACCTGCTGCCACGGACGCCGGCCGAGTTGGCGGTGTGCACCTTCTTCGTCGGCCTGTCGATCGCGCCGACCCTGATCGGCAGCTTCGGTCTGGTCGACTCGCTGGTGCCGGCCGCCTCCCTGACCGAGGGGTTGACCTGGATCGGCACCGGCCTTTCGGTCGGCTACGGCGCGGGCGCGGCCTTGGTCGGCCGGATCGCCGACACCCACGGGGCGCACCTGGCCTTCGCGGTACCGATCGGCTGTGCGGTGCTGACCGGTGTTTTTGCCCTGACGCTGTCGGTGCGAATGCAATCGCGCCAACCGGCCGCCCCGGTCGCCTCGTTCGTATGATCCCGTTCGCAGCCGACATCCCACCGATTGCGCATGAGCTGGCCGGTGGCGATTCCATCGAGGTGGTCTGGCAGAACGAGATCGGTGGCCTGACGTTCAAGCTCGGTCCGGACCGGTATCTCAAGTGGTTGCCTGCCGGTTCCGGGATCGATCTCGGACGGGAGGCGCAACGGCTGGACTGGGCCAGAGCGTGGGTCACGGTTCCCGAGGTGCTCGAGCGGGGCCAGGACTGGCTGTTGACCCGGGCGATCGAGGGGCGGATGGCGGTGCTGGACGAGTGGAAGGCCCGTCCGCTGGCCGCGGTGCGGGGACTGGCCACCGGTCTGCGCCAATTGCACGACCGCCTGCCGGCAACGGACTGCCCGTTCGGTTGGCAGGTCGCGACCAGGCTGGCCCGGATCGAGAATCCACCGTCAACACTGGCTGATCCGCCGTCGATCGATCGACTTGTGGTCTGTCATGGGGATGCCTGCGCACCGAACACGCTGCTACATCCGGATGGGCGGCCGGCCGGTTACGTCGATCTCGGCTCGCTCGGGTTGGCCGACCGGTGGGCCGATCTCGCGGTGGCGACCTGGAGTCTGGAGTGGAACTTCGGTTCGGGCTACGAAGAGCTTTTCCTCGACACCTATGGGGTAAACCCCGACCCGGTCCGGACCGCGTTCTATCGAGCGCTGTGGGCTGCGGCCGACTGAGGTGGCCGCCGGACTCGGGTAGCCCGTCGGCCGGCCGGTAGAACAGTCGGCTGAGGGGTCCGTCGCCTGGTTCACCGGCGAGGTCGGCCGGACGGGCACCCGGCGGCCAACCGGCAGGAAGATCAAACCGGCCACCAGGAACCAGAGGTCGTAGGCGATCCCGACGCTCAATCGATGCAGCAACAGCACCAGCACTGCGTCCTGGGCCAGACCGACCCAGGCTCGGGTCAGCGCGAGTACGGCACCGAGCAGGGTCAACCGGCGCAGCCATCGGCCTTGCGGCGAGCTCAGCCGATCACCCAGCAGCAACCGGCCGATCACCGCCGCGGCCAGGAACACGGCCGCCGCCAGCAGGTCGTAGGCCAGCATCGCCGGCCGGTGATCCAGCGGAGTCACCCCGGCCGGCACGCCGATTCGGCCGCCGCCGGCCCAGTACAGGTGCAACGCGGCGAACCCCAGGGCCCAGTACGGCCCGACACCGACCGTCAGCGCGCGGATCTCTCGCATGCCAGGGATCCTGGCGTTCGGAGCACCTGAGACACCTCCGGGATGACCCCGGCATCGCACCTGATTTCACGCTCAAGCGGGTGCGACGACACGGCTTCGGGCCGGCCAGGTCCCGGTCGGAGTCCGTCTCGAAGAACGAGAACCAGCCGTCTCGAAGAACGAGAAGCACACGCGCCGAACCAACCGGTCGGTTAGCGTGACCAGTACAGCCGGTGCACAGACAAGACGTAGGTCAGGGGGCGCATACCGGATGACTGTCGGGGACCACAGCGAACCGGGCGGGGGCAGCCCGATACCTGCGCCGGCCGCCGCAGCCCTTGAGCACGTGGACATGGAGGCGGCCCTGCGATTCTTGATCGCTCGACGCAACTACCTCGGAGAACTCGATGCCAGCGGCCGATCGCAGGTGACCGGGGTCGAGGTGGTCGGCATCGGAATCGACGCGATCCGTCGTTCCCTGAAACAACGGTGGGCCTCGGAACTGCTGTCGGTCGGTGTGAACACCACCGCCGAACGACTCGACAACAGCTACGCCAACGACCGCCGGCTGGTCGAGGCCGGCACCAAGATGGTCTCGCTGTATGACTACCGATCGACCGACGCCGGCGGCCTCACCGAGTTGCAGCGCCGGCGCGATTGGCACGTCGCCCACTTCTGCGCCTCACCGGTCCAGCTCAAGGTGTACGACCGGCGCCTGGTGATCATGGACGGCCCGATGTTCCATGGCGAATGCACCGCGCTGGCCGTCACCGACCGGCGGATGGTGGCCGAGGCGCTGCACTACTTCAGCACCCTGCGACGCAACTCCCGGCCGATCGAGACCGACCCGCCGCCGGAGCCGTCACCGCAGTTCACGCCGCGCCAGCACCAGGTCATCCGGCTGCTCTACCAAGGCCTGCCGGACGCCGAGATCGCCGAGCGGATCGGGGTCAGCCTGCGCACCGTGCACTACGAGATCGCCGAGATCAACCGCACCCTAGGGGTGAGTTCGCGCTTCGCCGCCGGCGCCCGGCTGATCGAACTCGGACTGATCGCCGGTGCCAAGCCGCCGCGATGAGCGCTCGCGCGAAGAGCAACTGAGACCGGAGCGGAGCGGAGGCCGCG
>CAZZZW010000080.1:0-14456 GCA_964658795.1 Phormidium nigroviride PCC 7112 | reverse complement strand
GGCGCCACGACTGTCCGAGGAGCTGGCCGAACAGGCCAGCGACCTGGCCCTGCGGATCGCCGCCGAACTCGGCGTCGTCGGGGTGCTCGCGGTCGAGTTGTTCGTGGAGCGGTCGGGCCGGCTGCTCATCAACGAGCTGGCGATGCGCCCGCACAACTCCGGGCACTGGACCATCGAAGGCGCGCGGACCTCGCAGTTCGAACAGCACGCTCGCGCGGTCCTCGACTACCCCCTCGGGGTGACCACCCAGCTCGCCCCGGTGGTGGTGATGGCCAATGTGCTCGGCGGACCGGATGACACCACGCCGGCCCTGGACGAACGTGTCCACCACCTGATGGCCCGGTGGCCGGACGTCAAGATCCACCTCTACGGCAAGGGATTCCGACCCGGCCGCAAGGTCGGGCACGTAACCGCGCTGGGCTCGTCGCTGACCGAGGTCCGCGACCGGGCCCGGGCCGCAGCCGACTATCTGGCCCACGGTGATCGAGCGAAGGTGGACGCACATGAGTTATGACGCGACCCTCGAAGCCGGCCGGCCCGGGTCGTCGGAGGTGCCTCCCGCCGTCGGCATCATCATGGGCAGCGACTCCGACTTCCCGACGATGCGGGCGGCCGCCGAGGCGCTGGCCGAGTTCGGTGTCCCGTTCGAGGTCCGGGTGGTCTCGGCCCATCGCACGCCGGAAGGCATGGTGGCCTACGCCCGGGCGGCGGCCGGTCGCGGGTTGAAGGCGATCATCGCCGGGGCCGGCGGCGCGGCCCACCTGCCGGGCATGGTCGCTTCGCTGACACCACTGCCGGTGATCGGCGTGCCGGTGCCCTTGAAGTATCTGGACGGCATCGACTCGTTGCTGTCGATCGTGCAGATGCCGGCCGGGGTACCGGTGGCGACGGTGTCGATCGGAGGCGCCCGGAACGCCGGGCTGCTCGCGGTGCGGATCCTGGCCAGCGCCGATTCTGCTTTGCTGGCAAAGGTATCCGCCTTCCAGGACGAGCTGGCTGAGACCGCGCTCAGCAAGGACCGCGCTCTGTCGGAGCAAATCCGTACGCTCGGCTGGTGAGCATCACGCAGCGGGCATCGGCGATCGGTGCCCGACTGCGCGCGAGCTGGCCGTTGCGCACCCGGGGTCGGGTGATCGCCTCGGTCGTCGTTCTGCTCGTGCTCGTCGGCGGATTGGTCACTGCGGTGGCGGTGTCCGGATCGCCCGCGGTGCGCACCTCCGACCAGTACGTGACCGGTGTGCCGGAAGGGGCCACACCGGTCCGGCTCGACACCACCTTGTACCTGCCGGCGACCACGCCGGCACCGGCCATCCTGCTGGCGCACGGCTTCGGCGGCTCGAAGACCGACCTGGCCGCCCAGGCGAGGTCGCTGGCCCAGCACGGCTACGTGGTTCTGGCTTATTCGGCCAGGGGATTCGGAAAGTCCGGCGGGCTGATCCATCTGGATGCGATCGGCTACGAGGTGGCCGACGGATCGAAGTTGCTCGACTGGTTGCAGGGCCGGCCCGAGGTCGAAAGGTCGGGTGGTAGGCCGCTGCTGGGTGTGGCCGGCTCGTCCTACGGTGGTGCGCTGGCGCTGATGCTCGGAGCCGTCGACCACCGGATCGGCGCGGTCGCGGCCGACATCACCTGGAACAACCTCGGGCACGCGCTGTTCCCGAACGCCGGTGGCGATTCGCTCGGTGTGTTCAAGAAGTTGTGGGCCGGGTACTTGTTCTCGGCCGGCTTCACCGCAACCGGCCCGAGCCCGCCCGGTGGTTCGGCCGCGGATGGGTCCGCGGCGGGCGAGCCGGCGTCGTCCTCCGGTTGTGGCCGCTTCGCGCCCGCGCTGTGCTCGCTGTATGCCGCGGCGGCCGGTGGTGGGAAGTTCAACGGCAACGTGCTGCAACTGCTGGCCCAATCCAGTCCGTCGGCGGTGCTGTCCAAGATGACGGCCCCGGTGCTGCTCACGCAGGGCGAGCAGGATTCGCTGTTCCCGCTGAGCGAGGCCGACGCCAACGCCAGGCAGCTCTCGGCCGCCGGCGCGCCGGTCACCGTCCGGTGGCGGTCGGGCGGGCACGACGCCCCCAATACCGGCGATGATGTGGCCGGTTGGCAAAGGGCATTCTTCGACAAGCAGTTGCACGGCAAGCAGCCGATCAGCAGCGACTTTCTGATGACCCAGATCGGGGCCGGCATCTCAGCCACCAACGGTCGGACCGTGGACGCCACCCTGAAGGCCCCGAACTACCCCGGCGTCAACGGGGCCGGCGGCTTCCGGTCCGACCCGGTGGCGCTGACCGGAAGCGGGCAGCAGATCAACGCACCGGCTGGTGGCACGCCGGCGGCGGTATCGAGCATCCCCGGCCTGTCCAGTGCACTCGGCGCGGCCTCGAGCCTGTCCGGCCTGCTCGGATCGGCCGGATTGTCAGCGGTGCCAGGGCAAACCGCGTTCTTCCGGTCAGCGCCGTTCGATCAGACCAAGCACCTCATCGGGCCGTCCACGGTCAGCCTGGACGTCACCACCGGCAAGACCGGATCGGCAACCCTGTTCGTCGCGTTGCATGACCTGTCGGCCGACGGTGGCGACACGCTGCCCGCGCGCCTGGTGTCGCCGGTCAGCGTGACCGGAAAGCCCAATGAACAGCACCGGATCACCGTCACGCTGCCCTGGATCGTGCACGACGTACCGGCCGGCCATCGAATCGCCGTCGAGGTGTCGTCCACCGACTTCGGGTATGCCCTGCCGCAGCAGTCCGACAGCTACCGGATCGCGCTGGCCGCCGACACGGTCGGCGTCGGCAGCACCATGACCAGCCAGGTGCGTAACGGCAACCTGGTGATCTGGATCGTGCTGGCCCTGCTGACGATCCTGCTCTGCGGCCTGGTGCTGTTCCGCGCCTTCCGGGCCCGGCAACCGGCTCCGCCCGACCCCGACCTGGCTCAGGTACCGGTGGTGGTACGCGACCTGCACAAGGTATATGGCGATGGCTACCGGGCGGTGGACGGCGTCAGCTTCACCGTCGAGCACGGTCAGGTACTCGGTCTGCTCGGACCGAACGGCGCCGGCAAGACGACCACGTTACGGGTATTGATGGGGTTGATCCTGCCGACCGCCGGTGAGATCCGGGTGTTCGGTGAACAGGTCGTGCCCGGCGCTCCGGTGCTGTCCCGGCTCGGTGCCTTCGTCGAGGGCCCGGGCTTCTTGCCTCATCTGACCGGGGCGGAGAACCTGCGGCTGTTCTGGGCCGCCTCCGGACGTCCGCTCGCGGAGGCGGATCTGGACACCGTGCTGGAGATCGCCGGTCTGGGTTCCTCCTTGACCCGCAAGGTGAAGACGTATTCGCACGGTATGCAGCAGCGGCTGGCCATTGCCCAGGCGATGCTCGGCCTGCCCGAGGTGCTGATCCTGGACGAGCCGACCAACGGGCTCGATCCGCCGCAGATCGCCGAGATGAGGCTGGTGTTGCAGGCCTACGCCGCGACCGGCCGGACGGTGATCGTGTCCAGTCACCTGCTGGCCGAGGTCGAGCAGACCTGTACCCACGTGGTCGTGATGCACCGGGGCCGGCTGGTTGCGGCCGGGTCGGTCGCCGAGGTGGCCGGGGCCGGCTCGTCCCAACTGGCGGTCGATGATCCGGCCCGGGCTGCGGAGGTGCTGGCCGCAGCGGGTATCTCGGCGAGCGTCGTGCCGGCTACCCGGGCGCTGGAAGACGTGTTCCTCGGCCTGATCGGAGAGCGCAGTGTCTGAGTTTCCCGAACCGGCGACCGTGTCCCAGGCGACCCGGCGGGGCGTGCACGAACGGCTGGCGGCGTTGCCGCCACCGGAGGCCCTGGCCTTCCGTGCCAACCGGACCATGCCGGTCCGGGTCGAGTTCGCCCGGCAGTTGAAGCGCCGTCGCACGCAGTGGACCTTCGTACTGCTGCTGATCCTGCCGCTCATCATGGCGCTGGCGTTCAAGATCGGCGGGGCTCCCGGCAACGACAACGGTGGTTCGGCGCTGCTGAGTGTGGCCACCGACGGAGCGGGCAACTTCGCCCTGTTCACCGAGTTCGCCGCGGTCGGCTTCCTGCTGGTGGTGATCGTGGCGATGTTCTGCGGAGACACCGTGGCCAGTGAGGCCAGCTGGTCGTCCTTGCGGTATCTGCTGGCGATGCCGGTGCCGCGGACCCGGCTGCTGCGGCAGAAGCTCATAGTGGCCCTAGCGTTCAGCTTCGGGGTCAATCTGCTGTTGCCGGTGTGGGCTTATGGCGTCGGGGGAATCTTCTTCGGCTGGGCACCGGCGCGGTCCCCGTTCGGCGGTACCTTCAGTTATACCGAGACGGTGCAGCGAATGGTCATCGTGGCCGTCTACGCCGCGATCCAGGCCCTGCTGGTAGCTGCCTTGGCCTTTCTGCTCAGCGTGATCACCGACGCTCCGCTGGCCGCGGTCGGCGGAGCGGTGTTCCTGGTGGTGGTGTCCAACATCCTGGATTCCATCACCGCCCTGGATCCTTACCGGCAGGTCCTGCCGACCCATTTCCAGTACTCGTGGTTGGACGCGCTGACGCCGACCATCAGCTGGGACGACATGATCCGCGGTACTGCGCTCGCGATCATCTTCAGCGCCGTGTTCTTCACCATTGCGTGGATTCGCTTCGCCCGCAAGGACATCACCAGCTAGCGCGAATGGGATGCGGCCGGACTCAAGACGGCCAGCCCGGCAGTCGCTGAGTGGTCAGTTCCACCCTCGAGTGGGCAGAAGCAAGTGGCCACTCGAGGGTCAAAGTGGCCACTCGACGGACGACCGTTGGGCCGGCCTCCGCAAGCTACGGCCGACCGTGTTTGTCGGGCCGGCCTCCGCAAGCTACGGCCGACCGAGCGCCCGGTAGACCCAGCCGGCGGCCCGCCACTCGGTCGGGTCGAGCACGTTGCGGCCGTCCACCAAGTTCTTGCGGCCGACCAGCTCGCCGATGGCGTCGGGGCTCATCGAACGGAACTCCTGCCACTCCGTGAGCAGCATGATCAGATCGGCCCCGCGAACCGCGTCCTCGAGCGAGTCGACGTAGTGCAGCTCCGGGTGGTACTTGGCCGCGGTCTGGTTGGCCTCCGGGTCGTACACGACGACCTGGGCCCCCCGTCGGCCCACGGCGGCGGCGACATCGAGGGCGGGGGAGTCGCGGACGTCATCGGAGTTCGGCTTGAACGCCGCACCCAACACCGCCACCTGGGTGCCGCGGTAGGAGCCGTCCAGCAGGTCCAGGCCCAGTTCGACGGTGCGCGCCCGCCGGCGCTGGTTGATCTCGTCGACGTCGCGCAGGAACGACACGGCCTGGTCGACGCCGAGCTCGCCGGCCCGGGCGATGAAGGCGCGGATGTCCTTGGGCAGGCAACCGCCGCCGAAGCCCAGACCGGCGTTGAGAAAGCGCCGGCCGATCCGGGCATCGTGCCCGATCGCGTCGGCCAGCTGGGTCACGTCGGCCCCGGTCACCTCGCACACCTCGGCCATGGCGTTGATGAAGCTGATCTTGGTGGCCAGGAACGAGTTGGCCGCGACCTTGACCAACTCGGCGGTGGCGAAGTCGGTGACGATGACCGGGGTACCGGCCTCGATCACCGGCGCGAAGGCGGCACGCAGCTGGGCTTCGGCCCACTCACTGTGGATGCCGAAGACAAGCCGGTCCGGGCGCAGCGTGTCCTCGACCGCGAAGCCCTCCCGCAGGAACTCCGGGTTCCAGGCCAGCTCCACCTCATCGGACGGGGCGAGGTCGTGCAGCACCTTCTCCATCCGGACGGCGGTGCCGGCCGGGACGGTCGACTTGCCGACCACCAGGGCGGGCCGGGTCAGGTGCGGGGCGAGCGAGCTGAACGCGGCCTCGACGTAGGTCAGGTCGGCGGCGTATTGCCCCTGCTTCTGCGGCGTGCCGACACAGACGAAGTGCACGTCGGCGAACTCGGCGACCTCGGCGTAGTCGGTGGTGAAGCGCAGCTTGCCCGAGTCGATGTGCTTGGCCAGCAGCTCCGGCAGGCCGGGTTCGAAGAACGGGATATGACCGGCTCGCAGCGACTCGATCTTGGCCGGGTCGATGTCCAGCCCGATGACGTCGTAGCCCAGTTCCACCATGCAGACCGCGTGGGTGGCGCCGAGGTAGCCGGTGCCGATCACGGACAGGCGTGGGCGCTGCGTCATAGAAGGTTTCTCCCGTGGGTTCGCCGGGCCGGCTGGGGCCGGCATGTCCAGAACAGGCTAGCCGCTCAGCACCCGAGGACTGATTTCAGCCTTTGCCGGCCCGATTTCGCTGTTCGTCCACGTGAGGCACGTATCTCACGTCAGACCCATTGATCGTCCAATACCCGCGAGTAACCTGTGAGTTTATGGCGCTGAACCCCAGTTTCGAGACCTACCGGCTGACTGACGAACACCAGATGTTGCGCGAGGCGGTGCGCGACCTGGCCGAGGACAAGATCGCACCGCGAGCCGCTGAGATCGACGAGAAGGCGGAGTTTCCCTACGACGTGCTGGAGGCCCTGACCCGGGCCGGGTTCCACGCCACGCACATCCCGGAGGAATACGGCGGCGTCGGGGCCGACTCCCTGGCGACCGCGATCGTCATCGAGGAGGTCGCCCGGGTATGTGCCTCGTCCTCACTGATCCCGGCCGTGAACAAGCTCGGCACCATGCCGGTGCTGCTGTCCGGTTCCGAGGATCTGAAGAAGCAGGTGCTCACGCCGGTCGCCAACGGCGAGGCGATGTTCTCCTACGCCCTGTCCGAGCGGGGCGCCGGCTCGGATGCGGCCGCGATGCGGACCCGGGCCGTCGCCGACGGTGACAGCTGGGTACTCAACGGCACCAAGTGCTGGATCTCCAACGCCGGTGTCTCCACCTACTACACGGTCATGGCGGTGACCGATCCGTCCGCCGGTGCGCGCGGCATCTCGGCCTTCGTGGTGCACAAGGACGATCCGGGATTCTCGGTCGGCACCCACGAGCGCAAGCTCGGCATCAAGGGGTCGCCGACGTGTGAGATCCACTTCGACAACTGCACGATCCCGGGCGATCGGATCATCGGCGAGCCCGGCACCGGGTTCAAGACCGCGCTGGCCACCTTGGACCACACCCGGTTGACCATCGGCGCGCAGGCCCTCGGCATTGCCCAGGGTGCCATCGACGCCTCGATCAAGTACATGAAGGAACGCGAGCAGTTCGGCCACCCGATCGCAGACTTCCAAGGATTGCAGTTCATGCTGGCCGACATGGTCATGCAGACCGAAGCCGCCCGTCAGCTGATCTACGCCGCCGCGGCCAAGGCCGAGCGGGGCGAACCGGGCCTGACCTGGTACTCCGCCTCAGCCAAGGCGTTCGCCTCCGATGTTGCCATGAAGGTCACCACCGACGCGGTCCAGTTGTTCGGCGGTGCCGGCTACACCCAGGACTTCCCGGTCGAGCGGATGATGCGCGACGCCAAGATCACCCAGATCTACGAAGGCACCAACCAGATCAACCGGATGGTCATCGCCCGCAACATCCTCAAGTAGCTCAGCCTGGCGCCTCCGTCCGCCGAGTGGCCAGTTCACCCCGCCGGTGGGCAGTTCTGAGCGACCACCCGAACATCGAACTGACCACTCGACGCAGTACCACTTCGACGGCCGGAGCGGGCCGGACTACCGGCGGCGCCGGACGATCGCCATACCGAGCAGGCCGATACCGACCGAGAGCAGGTGACCGGTCGCGGTCATGCCGGGCGATAGGGCGAATTCCACCGTGGTTAGTGCGACCAGACCAGCCGGTGCGATCAACCGCCAGCGGCCGGTCGCGAGCAACGTACAAGCGCCGAGCGCGGTGTACATGACGTAGGAGATGCCGACGTCGGACCGGGCCAGATCGGAGTCGGGCAGTTTCGACAGCCAGATCCCGAGGCCGAGGCCCAGTTCGGTGATCAGGGTGGCGATGACGTGCCCGGCCAGCAGGATCGTCGCCGTCCGGATGGTGCCGAGCCGGCGTTCCAAGAGGGCGACCGACACCGCGACCAGCATCAGTTCGGGCAGCAGACCGTCCGGAATCACGAACGCGCTGCCGAGCATGGCCGCGACCGGGTGGTGACCGAGGTTGTGCAGGTTGGTCGATGTCCACGCGACGATGTCGTCGACATCGGCCGGGTGGGTGTGCAGCAGCAGGCTGGTGCCGACGAGCAGGACCACGAGGCCGGTGGCCAGCGGCGTCGCACCAGGCGCGGCCAGCACCTGGGGGACGGAGCGGCGGGGGAGGGTCACCGTTCCAGTGAACCCGAGTGGTCTTGCCGAAACCTTTCCAGTTCCTGTGAGCCGGTTCAGTGCCCGTCCGGCACGCCTGCTGTCGCCGGCGTCGACGCCGAGCTCGGCTGGCCCGGATCGGCGACACGGAGACGGCAGGGCCGGGACGGTCAAAGGCCGTGGTTCGCTGGAGGTGTGATGGCTGACCGGTTCCTGACCGATGACGCGATGGGGTATCTCGGCAGCCGAACGCCGCAGGCACCAGGTGCCCCGTTCGAACTGGACGAGTCCTACCGGCTGGCTCAGCTTCCCCTCGTCCGGCCGCGGCACCCCAAGGTGATCGAATCCATGCCCGGCACGCCCTGCCTCCGGGGTCGGCATGACACCGCCTGGTCGATCGTCCTGCCGGTCGACGCCGGCGCACTGGACGACTCCACCTCGATGGCCGAGCTCGACCAGGCCGTGCGCGACTCCTCGTTCGGGCCCTGCATCGCCTGGGATCTGCTGGATCTACGCCGGCACCTGCTGCACGCCACCGTCTGCGCCGGCCTCGGTCACGGGGCACCTCCGACGATAAGTCCGGCCTCGCTGGCCGAGTTGGCCGCGCTGGGCCCGATCAGGCTGGAGCTGCGAGGGCTGTTTTCCGGAACTCGGAACATCGGGCGGTTGTACCTGCGGGTCTATCCGGAGGCCCGGGGTGCGCCGCACTCGCTGCATGCCGTGCAACAGATCCTCGGTCGGCCGCGAACCGAGGTGTTCCTGGTCGGCCTGTACAACCTGACCGACGACCTCACGGTGGCGCAAGCGGCTGAATTGAACACGCTGATCACCGACTGGTGGGATGCCACCCTGGTGCAATGGACAGCCACCGAACTCTGGCTGCTCGGTGCCCGCGACGACTTGGTGCTGGACGCGGATCCACCCCGGCCGATCAGGCTCGACCGCTGACGGCCTCCGGTTGCGAAGGGGCAGCGTTGGCCAGGGCATTCGGCATCGCGACCACGGCCAGGACGGTCCCGGCCGCGACCACCAGCACGGCGAGGTAGACGTGCTGGGTCGCGTGGGTCAGCGCCGCCGGGCGGTGACTGTGATCCAGCGTCGCGTTGGCGATGGCACCGAACACGGCGACGCCCAGGGCCGAGCCGAGCGAGCGGCAGAACAGGTTGTTGCCGGTCACGACGCCCCGTTCGGACCAGCCGACCGAGGACTGGGCCGCGATCAGCGTTGGCGCGGCCACCAGCCCCATCCCGAGTCCGATGATGAAGCAGATGATCGCGACCTGACCGACGGTCGAATGTTCGCCGAGGGTCAGCAGCAACGCAGTGCCGACCATGATCGGCACGCAGCCGATCAGGGCACACGCGCGGAAACCGATTCGCAGGTAGATCCGCCCGGCCTGCGATGCAGATACCGGCCAGCCCAAGGTCAGGGTGGCCAGGGCCAGGCCGGCGACCAGCGGGCCGTGGCCGAGCACGTCCTGCACGTAGGTCGGCACGTAGGAGGTCAGCCCGAGCACCATGGCGCCGACGCCGGCCGAGGCCAGGCTCGAGGTCAGCAGCAACCGGCGGCTGAACACCCACAGCGGTAGCACCGGGGCGGTGACCCGGCGCTCGATGAACACGAACCAGCCGATCAGGAGCAGCCCGACGGCCGGCACGCCCAGCCCGGGCAGCGACAGCCAGGCCCAGCTCTGGCCGCCTTCGAGCACGCCGAGGATCAGGGCCGAGCAGCCGACCGTGAGGGTCGCCGCCCCCCGGTAGTCGATGTTCGGACGCCCGCGTTCGACCTTCTCGTGGAACGAGCGGATCAGCATGCCGGCCGCGATCAGACACAGCGGGACGTTGACGAAGAAGATCCAGCGCCAGGAGATGTATTCGGAGAAGACGCCGCCCAAGGTCGGGCCGACTACCGAGGCCATGCCCCAGACGCTGGCGATGTAGCCCTGGACCTTGGCCCGTTCTTCGACCGTGTACAGATCGCCGACGATGGTGATCGAGGTCGGCTGGATGGCGCCGGCCCCAAGACCCTGGACCAGGCGGAACAGGATGAGCACGCTCATGTTCCAGGCGAAACCGCACAGTATCGAGCCGACCAGGAACACCGCGATCCCGTACAGGATCACCGGTTTGCGCCCGAACAGATCGTTCAGCTTGCCGTAGATCGGGACGGTCACGGCCTGGGCCAGCAGGTAGATCGAGAACAGCCAGGGAAACTCGGAGAATCCGCCGATGCCGGCCACGATGGACGGCACCGCGGTGGCGATGATGGTCGAATCGATGGCCACCAACGCCGTCGACAGCATCAAGGACAGCAGGATCGGCCCACGTTCGGAACGCAGACCGACGTCGGAGGGACTCACCAATACAGCTTCCTCCGGATTCGCCGCCCAGGCGAAGTGCACCCCGCCTCGGCCGCGATGACGTCGTGTGCTGATGAACGACCTCCCGCCGTCGGACGCGGTCGGGCGGCTCGAACAGTAGTCGGCGGCGGTAAAAGCTGCCATCATTTCTGGCACGGCGGTGTGTACCGCCCAACGGGGATGGTGACGGCATGCGACGTGCCTGGGTTGTGCTGGTCGCGTTCATCGTGCTGTGGCCGGCGATTCCGGCCGGGGCCACACCGACGCCGGAGTTCGATGCGACGACCGCGATTGCCCTGACGGCCGACCAGCCGGTGACGGCCGCCATCGTCAACGACACGGCGACGGCCTACCAACTCACGGCGGCCTCGGCGACCGTCTTCGGCGGCCCGGCATTGGCTGTCGCGACCGCGACGACCGTGGCGGATTCGTTCGTCGCCTTCGCCGGCCCGGTCCCGCTCGCGGCCGGTGGCGTGGTTCGGCTGCAGTTGGCGGCCGCCGGATCGGGTTCGGCCTCGACCGGCTTTCTGACCGTCACGCTGACCGCCGGCCGGACGGTGCTCCATCTGCATCGGGCCGTGTCGTTCACCCCCACCTCGGCGGTCCCCGCGACCACGTCGGTGACCCAGCTGTCCCGCGCCGGGCTGCTCAATCCCGATGGCAGCGGGGACGTCACCCTCCAGGTGCCGTTGTCCTCCGGCGTGTGCAGCGCGGCCGGAACCCCGGCGGTGACTCTGGTGGATCACGACCGGGTGGCCACCGGCGCGGCTCGATGTTCCTCGGCGACCGCCGGGACCGTCGACGTGCGGGTGCATGTTCCTGGGCCGGGCACCTACAAAGGCAGTATCTCCTTGGGCGGCAAGGACATCGCCGTCGAGATCGATCGGGGCCTGGGACCCGTGTGGCCGATCGTGGCGATCCTGATCGGCCTGGCTCTGGCGATCGTGGTGCAGGCGCTGACCGAGGCCGACTGGATCCGTCAGCAGCGAAACTGGCTCAGGCGGCAGGTCGTCGAGGCCAAGACCGCCAGTGACGAGTTCATGAGCCGATCAGGTGCCGGAGCGTCCTGGACCCAGTACGTGCTCGAGCTCTACGTGACCGAGCAGAAGAGCGCGCTGGAGCAGCGCATCACCGCAGTGGTGCACAGCCGGGGCGCCTGGGTGCGCCGGTGGCTGGTGCCGTGGCCGACGGGATATCAGGCCAAGGAGCGCGCGGCGATCCTCGCCGAGATCGTCGCCATCGACGCCTTGATCGAAGGTTGGCCGGCGGCTGCGGGTGATTTCACCGCGGCCCACGAACTTGCCACCGGTGCGGATCGACCGGTCATCCAGCACGGCGCCGGGAAGCTGCTGACCCGGGTCGATGCGCTATTGGCCCGGGACGGCAAAGTCAATCTTGACCTGCGCGAGATACGGGCCCAGATCGCCGACGCGGCGGCGGCCTTGCAACTGGCCGTCGACCTGAACCGGCAGCAGGATCGGCTGAGTGGTCTGGCCGAGGTTGAGCCCGGCCTGACCCTGGCCGATCAGGCCTTGCTCGCGACCGCCTGGCAGCAGTACCGCGTGGCGGCCGAGGCCCTGAAACAGTGCGACAACCCGGTGGATGCCGTCGGTCGGGTGGCACCGCTGGTCGCCGTAGCGGCCCGGTCGATCGCCGGCCTGCCCGATCCGGCCGCCGTCGTGCTCCGGGTGAGCGAGGCTACCGAAGATCTGGCGCGCAGCGCGACCTCGGCCGGCGGTCCGGTCCCGTTCCGGGTGCTGGTGCCGTTGCGCGAGGTCGGCCGATTCGTAGCGGCCCAGGTCGGACTCGCGTCGTTCTGGCTGGTGCTGTTGGTCAACCTGGTGGCCGGCGTGTGGAGCGGCCTGGCCGTGCTGTACGTGAACAAGCCCTGGGGGCACCCACTTGATTTCGTGGTCGCGATCGCATGGGGCTTCGCGGCCTCGACCGTCCTGACCCCGGTGCTCGGCCTGCTCCGAAATCTGGGCACCCGGTCCGAGGACGCGGCTAGGCCGGCGACATGAGCGGGCCGGTCGTCCCCGAACCACGCGGCCTCCCGCTGCCGGAGCCGAGCCGGGTGATCCGGATTGGCCGGTTGGGACGTTTTCGACTGCGATCGCTGAGGGTTCGCTGGTTGTTGCGGCGACTTCCGCTGCTGTCCGAGCGGCTGGCTACGGTCACCGGCGAGCGACGGCGGCGTCGGGAGCGTGACCTGGTTCCGGGGCAGCTGATCGTCGCGACCCGGGTTGGCGCCGCCGACCTGGCCAACATGATCGCCCTGCTCCAGCAGCAGGCTCCGCTTCCCGGCGTAGCCGACGTCCCGATCAACCGCAGCCGGCAGGCCGCCGATCCGGAGCTCGGTTTTCGCGGTCGCGATGTCGGCCTGCTGGCACCGGCGCCGCTGGCTTCGAACTACTTCCAGCTCCTGTGCCGCCCCGGCTACGAGCAGTATCTGCTGCAGGGCCTGCGGATCATCGCTCGGCCGGGGCTGAAACCGGCTGACTTCGAGGTGGTCCGTGCGGTGCGACTCCGACCGGCTGCGGGACCGGCCGGCAAGCCGGGTCCGATCGAGTTCACCGCTGCCCTCGATGCTGCGGAGCAGCACCGGTGGCTGTCCGAGCCGGCCAGCACCGGCGCCGGTTGCCAAGCCCTGATGGTGGACTTCGATCACCCGGATCCACGTTTCGTCTGCGACGTGTGGCCATTGGGGTCATCGGTCGATCCGATCGTCGACGGGCACGCAACCGTCATGGCGGCCGCGTTTCGCCGCATGGCGCCCGATGCGTCCCTGCATTCCGCCGCCATGGGTCCCGCGACCGAGGTCGGCTCCTGGACCTTGCTGGATGAACTCACTGCCGGTCGCGGACACGATCTGATCTACGCCGGCATCGAGCTCGCCGCCGGCCCGACCCGTCGGGAAGGTCGAGCTCGGCGGCGGGTGATCGAGCGCTGGCTGACCGACATCGCCAGCCATGCGCCGTTTCCGGTGCTGGTCTTTCCGACCGGAAACGCCGGACCGGGCGAACCGGTGGACACGATTGCCATCCCGGCCTGCCTTGACGGTGTGGTCGCGCTGGGTTCGGTGGACACCCAGGGTCGTCGCAGTAGCGGTAGCCGGTTCCGCCGCCGGTCGGCACCGGAACCAGCCCATTGGTGGATGGTTCCCGGTGGAGATTTCCCCGATCCGACCGATCAAACCTGCCTGATGACCATGGCTGGGGTACCGCAGGCCGGCACCTCGGTGGCGGCCGGTTTCGGCGCGGGGCTGCTGGCTGGAGTGCTTGCCGAGGTGCGCGCTGACATCAGGTTGGGACGGGGGTGGCTTGCCACCGCGCTCGGTTCGGCCGAAGCCGAGCTCGAACGGGTTCGGGCGGCCGGTTGGTCGGAGGCTGAGCTGGTCCCCCTGCGGCGGATCGTCGAGGACATGGAGCAGCTGAACGCGCCCGGGCCGGGCCTGCTGCCCCTTGTCATCGAACGCTCGCGGAGCGCTCCGGTGATCGACGGATATACCCCCGAGACCTGTGGCCGGGGCCTGCTCCGGGTCTCCGTCTGATCGATTGACCGGCGCGACGCCCGGTTGGCCGGATCGACTCTCGCGCAGCTCTCAGCCGGCGTGACCCAGTGCGAACGGCAGGACCCGGGCGGCGCCGGCCTCGCGCAGTTGCCGGGCCAGCTCGGCCATGGTCCAGCCGGTGTCGGTGTAGTCGTCCACCAGCAATACGGCTTGTCCTGGTAGCTGCTGGCTGATCTCAGTCGGCAGCAGGTAGGCGCGGTGGACCTGCCCGACCCGTTGGGCGCCGTTGGACCGGCCGCGGGCGGACTCGCGCCGGTGCGGCAGTTCGCCCAGATCGGTGAGTCGGCCGATCCGGGCGATCCGGGAGGCCAGGTCAG
>CAZZZW010000079.1:0-14763 GCA_964658795.1 Phormidium nigroviride PCC 7112 | reverse complement strand
TCGTGGAATCCTCGCCGAAGCAGGACGGTCGCAACATGGTGATGGTGGTAGCACCGCACCGTGCCGCACCCAAGCCGGTCCGCCCGGTGAAGGAAACGGCTCAGCCCGCGTGATCTGACGGCAACGTCCACGGCGGCTGGTAGGTGTTCCGACCGGCCGCCGACGATCTCTGCCCCAGAACCGAAACACACCCACTGATAGGGAACGACATGCCCAAGAACAAGACCCACTCCGGGATGAAGAAGCGCGTCAAGGTGACCGGCAGCGGCAAGCTGCTCACCGAGCGGGCCGGCAAGCGCCACCTGCTCGAGCGCAAGTCCTCGACCCTCACCCGTCGCCTCAGCGGCACCGAGGAACTCAGCGCCGTCGACGTGCCGCGCGTCAAGCGCATGCTCGGCCGCTAACCCTTCACCCGACTCCGCCGGTCAGACCGTCTTCGACCGGCCCGATAAGCAAGGATCACCAACGTGGCACGCGTCAAGCGGGCGGTAAACGCCCAGAAGAAGCGCCGGACTGCTCTCGAATCTGCCTCCGGCTACCGGGGTCAGCGCTCGCGGCTCTACCGCAAGGCCAAGGAGCAGCTGCTCCACTCCGCGACCTACTCCTACCGCGACCGCAAGGCGCGTAAGGGCGACTTCCGCCAGCTCTGGATCACCCGGATCAACGCGGCGGCTCGCGCCAACGACATGACCTACAACCGCTTCATCCAGGGCCTGCGCCTGGCCGGTGTGCAGACCGACCGCAAGGTGCTGGCCGACCTGGCTGTCACCGACGCGCCGGCCTTCGCCGCCCTCGTCGCGGTGGCCAAGAAGGCCGTCGAGGCCGAGGGCATCGGCGGCGCCGCCGCTCAGACTCCGGCTGCCTGACCTGCTCAGCTCGAACAACGCCCGGCTCGCCTCGGCCCGGCGGCTCACCAGCCGCAAGGACCGACGCGAGACCGGGCGTTTTCTTGCCGAAGGGGCTCAGGCCGTCCGCGAAGCACTGGCCGCCGACGCGGTACTCGAACTGTTCGCGACGGCTGAGGCGATCGAGCGTCACCCGGACCTGGTCGACGGTGCCCGCGAGATCTCGGACAAGGACGCTGCCGCACTGTCCGAGACGGTCACTCCGCAAGGCCTGGTCGCGGTCTGCGCGCTGGTCCAGCCCGCGCTGGCCGAGGTATTGGACCGGCGACCGCAACTCATCGCGGTGCTGGTCGAGCCGAACGAGCCGGGCAACCTCGGCGCCATCGTCCGGACGGCCGACGCCGCCGGCGCCGACCTGGTCCTGCTGGACGGTGGCGTCGATCCTTACAACGGCAAGGCGGTCCGGGCCAGCGCCGGCAGCTTGTTCCATCTGCCGGTGATCGCCGGGCCGGTGGAGCAACTCATCGGCACGGACGGCCTGACGACGTTGGCCACCACCGGCAGTGGCACCACCTCGCTCGACGAACTGCTCGACGACGGGACCCTGGACGGGCCGGTGGCCTGGCTGTTCGGCAACGAGGCTCGCGGCCTGCCGGCGCCGATCATCGCGGCCGCTGACCGCTCGGTCCGGGTGCCGATCTACGGCGGCGCGGAGAGCCTCAACCTGGCCGCGACCGCAGCGGTCTGCCTCTACGCCTCGGCCCGCCAGCAACGCCAGCAGAAAAGCGACTGACCCGCTCTCCTAGACTCGGTTCAGGTTCGCATCGCTGATCACCCCGTCATCCCGGAGAAGGGCTCGCATGTCTGGCGCCAACACGTCCTACGACCCGAAGCAGGTCGCCGCACTCTCCCCGGAGGCGTTGCAGGCCGGAGTCGACGCGGCCATCCAGGCATTTCAGGCAGCCACGGACCTGGACGAGCTCAAACTCGCGCACACCGCGCACCTCGGTGACCGATCCCCGTTGGCACTGGCCAATCGCGAGATCGGTGCCCTGCCCCCGCAGGCCAAGTCCGATGCCGGTAAGCGGATCAATGCCGCCCGAACTCAGGTTCGGGATGCCTACGCCCACCGGCTCTTCGAACTCGAGTCCGAACGGGATGCCCGGGTGCTCGTCGAGGAGACCGTCGACGTCACGCTGCCCTGGGACCGGGAACTGGCCGGCGCCCGGCACCCGTTGACCACCACCATGGAGCTGGTCGGCGATGTGTTCACCGCGATGGGCTGGGAGATCGCCGAAGGCCCTGAGGTTGAAGCCGAGTGGTTCAACTTCGATGCGCTGAACATCGGCGTGGACCACCCGACCCGGACTCTGATGGACACCTTCTTCGTCCGCGGCCAGGACGGTTCGGCCGACAGCGGTTTGGTCATGCGCACCCACACCTCGCCGGTGCAGGCCCGGGTGATGTTGACCCGGACCCCGCCGATCTACGTGGTCTGCCCAGGCAAGGTGTTCCGCACCGACGAACTGGACGCCACCCACTCCCCGGTCTTCCACCAGCTCGAGGGGCTGGTGATCGACAAGGGCATCACCATGGCGCACCTCAAAGGAACCCTGGACCACATGGCCCAGGCGTTCTTCGGCCCGGGAATCGTGACCCGGCTCCGGCCGTCGTACTTCCCGTTCACCGAACCGAGCGCCGAACCCGACCTGCTGTGCTTCGTCTGCCGCGGTACCTCGGTCGGCAATCCGGACGCGCCGTGCCGCACCTGCGACAGCGAGGGCTGGATCGAGTGGGGTGGCTGCGGCATGGTCAACCCGCGGGTGCTCAGGGCCTGCGGCATCGACCCGGACGTCTACTCCGGCTTCGCCTTCGGAATGGGGATCGAACGCACCATGATGTTCCGCAACAACGCCGCCGACATGCGTGACATCGTCGAGGGCGACGTGCGGTTCACCCAGGCTTTCGGAATGGAGGCCTGACGTGCGCGCAGCAGTCTCCTGGATCGGCGAACACGTTGACCTGCCCGCCGACCTCTCCGCCCGCGACCTGGGCGAGGCCCTGATCCGGGTCGGTCTGGAGGTCGAACGGGTCGAGTCCGCCTCCGACGGGGTCAGCGGACCGATCGTGGTCGGCCGGGTCCTGGCCATCGAAGAACTGACCGAGTTCAAGAAGCCGATCCGGTTCTGCCAGGTGGACGTGGGCGAATCGGAACCGCGCGGCATCGTCTGCGGGGCGCGGAACTTCTCCGAGGGTGACCTGGTCGCAGCCGCCCTGCCTGGTGCTGTGCTGCCCGGACCGTTCGAGATCGCGGCTCGCAAGACCTACGGCAAGGTGTCCGACGGCATGCTCTGCTCGAGCCGCGAGCTCGGCTTGGGCGATGACCACAGCGGCATCATGATCCTGACCGACGGCACGCCGGGCGACGATGCGCTGACCGTGCTCGGCATGCGTGAATCGGTGCTCGACATCGCGGTTACCCCGGACCGGTCGTACTGCCTGTCGGTGCGCGGCCTGGCCCGGGAATCGGCGGCGGCGTTGGAGCGCACCTTCACCGACATCACGGCCGAGCTGCCCGCACCGGACGCCGCGGGCTACCCGGTGCAGGTCAACGACACCGCCGGCTGCCCGAAGTTCTCCCTGCGGATGCTGACGAATCTCGATCCGTCGCGACCATCGCCGGAGTTCATGGTGCGGCGACTGCGTGGGGCCGGCATGCGGTCGATCTCGTTGACCGTGGACGTGACCAACTACGTCATGCTCGAAACTGGCCAGCCGCTGCACGCCTACGACCGCAACCTGCTGCAGGGTCCGATCGTGGTCCGGACTGCCCAGCCGGGGGAGCAGCTCACCACCCTGGACGATGCGACCCGCACCCTGGACCCGGACGACCTGGTCATCACCGACGACCGGGGTCCGATCGGCCTGGCCGGGGTGATGGGTGGTGCCTCCACCGAGATCTCCGACCTGACCACCGACGTCGTGCTCGAGGCGGCCTACTTCCAGCCGGCCCGGATCAGCCGAGCCGTCCGACGGCACAAACTGCCGTCCGAGGCGGCCAAGCGGTTCGAGCGCGGGGTCGACCCGGAGATCGCCGGCGTCGCGCTGCAGCGGTGCATCGACCTGCTGGTCGAACACGGTGGCGCCATGCCGGTCGAGGGTTACACCGTGGTCGGGGCGACCCCGGCCCCGGTCGAGATTCCCCTTCCTTCACAACGACCTTCGGAACTGGCCGGGATGCCGATCGTGGCCGCCGCGGTGCGCAACCGGCTGGAGCAGGTCGGGTGCATCGTGACGTCCGAGGACGGCCTGTTCACGGTGACGCCGCCGACCTGGCGTCCTGACCTGACCGATCCGGCCGATCTGATCGAAGAGGTCATCCGGCTCGAGGGTTACGACAAGGTGCCCTCAGTACTGCTGAAGTCCCCGTCTGGGCCGGGCTGGACGCCGGAGCAGAAGCTGCGGCGGCAGGTCTCCCAGGCGCTGGCCTATGCCGGCTACACCGAGGTGATCAACTACCCGTTCGTCTCGCCGTCGGTGCACGACGCCTACGGCCTCGAACCGGACGCCGACCGACGCAATGCGCTGACCCTGGCCAACCCGATCTCCGACGCCGAACCGGAACTGCGGACCTCGTTGCTGCCCGGGTTGCTGGCCAATCTGGCCCGTAACGTCGGCCGTGGCAGCCGCGACGTGGCCGTGTTCGAGATGGGACTGGTTTTCCTGCCGGCCGAGTCGACCGAGCGGGCTCCTCGTCCCGACGTCTCCCACCGTCCGACCGAGGAACAGCTGGCCGCGATCCGCGCTACCGTACCGAGGCAGCCCCGGTATCTGGCCACGGTGCTCACCGGTGACAAATCATTGCCGGGCTGGTGGGGCCAGGGCCGGCCCGGTAGCTGGGCCGATGCGATCGAGTCGGCGCGGATCGTGGCCCGGGCCGCGCGCGTGGACCTGACGGTGACCAAGGCCGACGTGGCGCCCTGGCATCCAGGGCGATGTGCTCAACTGCTGATCGGCGACCGGGTCGTCGGCACGGCTGGTGAGTTGCACCCGCGGGTCATCGCGACCCTGGGCCTGCCGACTCGGACGAGCGCGATGGAGCTGAATCTGGACGCCTTCCCGGCCCCGCGGCCGGCCCCGGCTCCGGTGCTGTCGAACTTCCCGCCGGTACTGCTGGATCTGGCCCTGGTCGTCGAGTCCGGCGTGCCGGCCGAGCAGGTGCTGGCCGCGGTGACCGATGGTGCCGGCGTGCTACTGGAATCGGTCCGGCTGTTCGACGTCTACGCCGACGACGAGCGGTTGGGCGTCGGTCTCAAGTCGCTGGCGTTCGCGCTCAGGCTGCGGGCCGACGACCGGACACTGACGATCGACGAAGCGACGCTGGCTCGGGACGCGGCGGTGGCCGAGGCCGAGCGACGGGTCGGTGCCCGGCTGCGCTCGTAGCCATCAGCGCAGGTGCTTGCACGCCTCGCGGACCGACAACGGGCTGAGCGGGTGACCGGCGACGAAGGCTCGCACCCAGTCGGGGTCGGTGCGGGCGTAGTCCCGGAGCGCCCAGCCGATCGCCTTGCGCAGGAAGAACCCTGTTTCGGCGCTGCTCGCCTCGATCGTTCGGCTGAGAAGGTCAAGATCGGTTCGGTCACGAAAGCCGAGCTGGCAGATGATCGAGCTGCGCCGCAGCCATGGATCCGCACCGGTCGACCAGGCCAGCAGCTCTGGCCTGATCGCCTCAGCCTGCGCCGACAGCAGCTCGCCGACTCGATGCGAGATCTCATCGACGTGGTCCCACCAGGCGCCCTGGACCATCAATCGTCGCAGCAGGGCGAGGCGTTCGGCCGGTGGATCGCGCCGGGTCCGTGCCGTGTTCAGCAGTTCGGTGGCCGCGTACTGCTGCTCCCGGAACTCGGCCGACTCCCAGAGACCGATGACGGCCGCGCACAGTTCGGACTCGCCAGTGATCGGGTGTCGCCGCTCCGCGGCTCGAACCAGCTGCCGGACCTCGGGTCTCCGCACCCCCAGATAGGGCATCGTCGACTTCATGTAGGCCTGCATGCCGGCCGCGAGTTCCGGTCTGGCGGCTGCGGTCAAGCCGCTTCGGATCAGGTCGACCAGCACGGCGGCACGGTAGCACCCGGCATGTGAATGAAATTGCATCATCATGCATAATCAGTCCCATGGGTGTTCCTGTTGCAGTCGCCGGTGCCAGTGGCTACGCCGGGGGAGAGTTGCTGCGCATCCTGGCGGGACACCCCGGCCTGGATGTCATCGCCGCAACCGCGCATTCCCAGGCCGGGATCTTGCTGACCGATGTCCATCCGCACCTGGTCAGCTACGGCGACCTGAGGCTTGCGGACACTACGGCCGCTGCGCTGGCTGAGGCCGAGTTGGTATTCCTGGCCCTGCCACACGGTGCCTCGGCTGCGCTGGCCGCGGAACTGCCCGACCGGGTCAAGGTCGTCGACCTGGGTGCCGACTTCCGGTTGGCCGACGGTGCCGCCTGGACCCGGTACTACGGTTTACCGCACTCCGGCACCTGGACCTACGGCCTCCCCGAACTGCCCGGCCAGCGCTCGCGCATCGCCGATAGCCGCCGGGTCGCCAACACCGGCTGCTACGCCGTTTCGATCATCACCGCATTGGCGCCGCTGGTGGCCGCCCAACTCGTCAGCAAGCAGGACGTCGTCGTGGTCGCCGCCTCCGGAACCTCGGGCGCCGGACGGAGTGCCAAGCCCCACTTGCTCGGGTCCGAGGTCATGTCCGACCTCTCGCCGTACAAGGTCGGTGCGCATCAGCATGTGCCGGAGATCCTGCAGGCCAGCAAGGCCGAGACGCTGTCGCTGACGCCGATCCTGGCTCCGATGCCGCGCGGCATCCTGTCCACTGTCACTGCGGTGCCGACCACAGCCGGCACCAGCGTGGATCAGCTTCGAGACGTTCTGGAACAGGCATACTCCGGTGAGGCATTCGTGCAGGTGCTGCCCGCCGGTCGGGTGCCACACACCGCAGCCACCTTCGGCTCGAACTCGGTTCACCTGAGCCCGGCCGTCGACCTGAGTTCTGGTCGGGTGATCGTGGTCAGCGCCATCGACAACCTGGGCAAGGGCGCGGCCGGTCAGGCGGTCCAGAACGCCAATCTGATGCTGGGACTGGACGAGACGGCTGGCCTCGCTGTGAACGGAACCGCGCCGTGAACCTCTCCCTGGCCGCGGAGAAAGCAGCGACCCTGATCGATGCGCTGCCCTGGCTGGAGCGATTCCACGGCAAGATCGTGGTAGTCAAGTTCGGCGGAAACGCGATGATTTCCGAGGACTTGAGCCGGGCCTTCGCCGAGGACATCGTGTTCCTGCGCTACGCCGGGTTGCGGCCGGTGGTCGTGCACGGCGGCGGCCCGCAGATCACCGAGCACCTCGACAGACTCGGTATCCAGAGCGAGTTCCGCGGTGGCTTGCGGGTGACCACACCCGAAGCGATGAAGATCGTGCGGATGGTGCTGGTCGGCCAGGTGAACGGCGACGTGGTCAACCTGATCAACGATCACGGGCCGTTCGCGGTCGGCCTGTCGGGCGAGGACGGGGGCCTGTTCACCGCCGAACGCCGGCCGGCCCTGGTCGACGGTGAACCGGTCGACATCGGCCAGGTCGGTGATGTGGTCGAGGTCGATCCGAGCGCGGTCCTGGCCCTGCTCGACAGCGGCCGCATCCCGGTCGTCGCCACCGTCGCCCGCGGTCGGGACGGCTTGTCCTACAACGTGAACGCCGACACCGCGGCCTCGGCCCTGGCCGCATCGCTGGAGGCAGAGAAGCTGATCGTGCTGACCGACGTGGCCGGCCTCTACGCCGACTGGCCGGACACCTCGCAGGTCATCGCCGAGATCCGCGCCGGCGAACTCCGAAGCATGTTGCCCAGCCTGGCCAGCGGCATGGTGCCCAAGATGGAAGCCTGCCTGCGAGCGGTCGAGGCCGGCGTCCCTCGTGCAACCGTGCTGGACGGGCGAGAGTTGCACGCCCTGCTTCTGGAAATCTTCACCACTGATGGAATCGGCACCATGGTGCTTCCGGATGGAGCGGACGGATGAGCGAGAACGAACTGCTGGCCAAACGGTGGTCGCAGTCGATGATGAACAATTATGGCGTGCCACCGCTGGCCCTGGCCGAAGGGCGGGGGACCCGGGTCACCGACGTGGACGGCAACGAATACCTCGACTTCATAGCGGGAATCGCAGTATCCTCGCTCGGCCACGCGCACCCGGCCATCGTCTCGGCCGTGACGGAGCAGGTCGGCAAACTGGTGCATACCTCGAACCTGTTCCGGCACGAGCCCGGAATCGCCCTGGCCGAAAGGCTGATCGAGCTCACCGGACGTTCCGACGGTCGGGTCTACTTCGCCAACGACGGTGCCGAAGCCAACGAATGTGCCGTGAAAATAAGCCGGTTGCATGGACGAGCGGCCGACCCGAATGGAAACCGGCTGGGCATCGTATCGACCAACAACAGCTTCCACGGCCGTACGCTGGGCGCCCTGTCGATCACCGGCAACGCGGCCAAGCGGGAGCCGTTCGCGCCGTTGCCCGGGCCGGTTACCTTCGTCGACTACGGCGACGTGGCGGCACTGCGTGGTGCGGTCGATAAGAGCGTCGCGGCCGTTTTCCTCGAACCGACCCAGGGCGAAGGTGGCATGGTGCCGGCGCCGGCTGGTTACCTCGCCGCGGCAAGGGAGATCTGCACCGAGGCTGGTGCGTTGCTGGTCGTCGATGAGGTGCAGAGCGGAATCGGTCGAACCGGGTCGTGGTTCGCCAGCATTGCCGCCGGGGTGCAACCCGACGTCCTGACCCTGGCCAAGGGACTGGGCGGCGGACTGCCGATCGGTGCCTGCATCGCGTTCGGGCCGGCCGCCGAGCTGCTCACCCCGGGCAGTCATGGCAGCACGTTCGGCGGCAATCCGGTCAGCACGGCCGCCGCACTGGCCGTGCTCCGGACGATCGAGCAGGACGGCTTGTTGGCCAACGTCCAACGGGTCGGCGCCGTGCTCCAGGCCGGCTTGCTGAGCCTGCGAAGCCCCTTGGTCAGTGGCATCCGTGGCAGCGGCCTGTGGTGGGGAATCCAGCTGACCGCGCCGGTCGCCACCCAGGTCGAACTGGCCGCGCGGGATCAGGGGTTGTTGGTGAACGCGGTCAAGCCGGACGTGATCCGGCTCGCCCCGCCGCTGATCGTGGACGTGGCCGCGGTGGAGACTGCGGTCGAGACGCTGCGGCACGCGATCGATCGGGTCGCACGGCAACAGGACGAGGAGCAATCATGACGCGGCACTTCTTACGCGACGACGATCTGAGCCCGGCGGAACTGGTCGAGGTGCTCGATCTGGCCGACCGGCTCAAGCAGGATCGGTTGTCCCATCAACCGCTGCGTGGCCCCAAGGCGGTCGCGGTGATCTTTGACAAGCCGTCGACCCGCACCCGGGTGTCGTTCAGCGTCGGCGTTGCCGAGCTCGGTGGTTACCCGCTGATCATCGACGCGCAGAACAGCCAACTCGGCCGGGGCGAACCGGTCGCCGACACCACCCGGGTCCTGGACCGTCAGGTCGCGGCGATCGTCTGGCGGACCTTCGGTCAGGACCGGATCGAGGAGATGGCCGGCGTGAGTCGGGTGCCGGTGATCAACGCCCTGACCGACGACTATCACCCCTGTCAGATCCTGGCTGACCTGCAGACCATCCGTGAGCACAAGGGCAAACTCGCCGGGCTACGACTCAGTTACCTCGGCGATGCCGCGAACAACATGGCCCATTCCTATTTGGTCGGCGGAGCCAATGCGGGGATGCATGTCACGGTGGCCGGACCGGCTGGCGCACTACCCAACCCGGACATCATCGCCACGGCGGAGCGGATCGCCGCGGCGACGGGTGGTTCGATCACGGTCAGCACCGACGCTCGTCAGGCCGCCGAAGGTGCCGACGTGTTGGCGACCGACACCTGGGTCTCGATGGGAGCCGAGGACGCGGCCTCCCGGTCCCGGGAGCAGACGCTGCAGCCCTACGCGGTCGATCAGGCGGCCCTGCAACTGGCTGCCGCCGACGCCATCGTGTTGCACTGCCTGCCGGCCTATCGGAACAAGGAGATCGCGGCCGAGGTGATCGACGGACCCCAGAGCGTGGTGTGGGACGAGGCCGAGAACCGGTTGCACGCCCAGAAGGCATTGCTCTGTTGGTTGCTGGAGCGGTCCTGATGGTCGCCACGGCCAAGGTAACCGAACTCACCGGGCGCACCCCGCGACAGGCCCGCATCGTGCGTCTGCTGTCGGACAATGCCGTTTCTTCGCAAGCAGAACTGCTTGCCCTGCTGGCCGGTGAGGGCATCCGGGTCACCCAGGCGACACTGAGCCGCGACCTGGACGAACTGGGTGCGGTCAAGCTCCGCACGCCGGACGGTGGGCAGCCGATCTATGTCGTGCCCGAGGACGGCGCCCCGATTGCATCCCGGCGAACCGATGACGCGCCGCCGCAGCGGCTGTCCCGGCTGCTGGCCGAGTTGTTGGTGTCGGCCGAGGCGAACCAGAACCTGGTCGTCCTGCGGACACCGCCCGGCGCCTCGAACTTTCTGGCCAGCGCGATCGATCGGGCCGGTCTGCCCGGAGTTCTCGGCACCATCGCCGGTGATGACACCATCCTGGTGATCGCCCGTGAACCCGACGGCGGTCCGGCCCTGGTCGAAACATTGCGCCGACTTTCGCCAGCACCTGATCCACCGTTTCGAAGGAGAAGTTCGGCCAGTGACGAATGACCAGCAGAACACGAGCGAAAAGCCGTTGGCACTGTGGGGTGGCCGGTTCGTCGGCGGTCCGGCCGACGCGCTGGCCGCGCTGTCGCTGTCCACCCATTTCGACTGGCGGCTGGCCCGCCATGACATCGCCGGATCTCGTGCCCACGCCCGGGTCCTGCATGGTGCCGAACTGCTCACCGACGATGAGTTGACCGGTCTGATCACGGCCCTGGACGCCCTCGAGTCCGACGTGGTTTCAGGCGCCTTCGGCCCGCGTCCAGAGGACGAGGACGTGCACACCGCGCTCGAACGTGGCCTGCTGGATCGAGCCGGCGCCGAGCTGGGGGGTCGGCTCCGGGCCGGCCGCTCCCGCAATGACCAGATCGCCACCCTGATCCGGATGTACCTCCGTGAGCAGGCCCGCGAACTGACCGAGTTGATCGGGGGCTTGGTCACCGCACTGGTCGACCAGGCCGACCGGCATCACGGGGTGGCGATGCCGGGGCGGACCCACCTGCAACATGCTCAGCCGGTTCTACTGTCCCACCACCTGCTGGCGCACTGCTGGCCGTTGTTGCGAGACCTGCAGCGATTGCACGACTGGGATGACCGCGCGGCCTACAGCCCGTACGGCTCCGGTGCACTGGCCGGCAGCTCGCTGGGTCTGGATCCGCAGGCCGTCGCGGTCGAACTGGGCTTTCTCGGCGCGACCGAGAACTCCATCGACGCCACCGCCTCCCGCGACATCGTGGCCGAGTTCTCCTTCGTGCTCGCGATGACCGCAGTCGATCTCTCCCGGCTGGCCGAAGAGATAATCCTCTGGGCCACCAAGGAATTCTCCTTCGTGACCCTGGACGACGCCTATTCGACCGGGTCATCCATCATGCCGCAGAAGAAGAATCCCGACGTTGCCGAACTCACCCGCGGCAAGGCGGGGCGCCTGATCGGTGACCTGACCGGGTTGTTGGCCACGCTGAAAGGTTTGCCTTTGGCCTACAACCGGGACCTGCAGGAGGACAAGGAACCGGTCTTCGATGCCATCGACAACCTGCAGCTGTTACTGCCGGCCGTGACCGGCATGATCGGCACCCTTTCGTTCCATCGCGAGCGGCTGGAATCCCTTGCCCCCCAAGGGTTCTCGTTGGCCACCGACATCGCCGAGTGGCTGGTGCGACAGCGAGTGCCGTTCCGGGTCGCGCACGAACTGGCCGGTGAATGCGTGCGGGTGTGTGAACAGCGCGGCATCGAGTTGGCCGACCTGTCCGATGCCGATTTCGCGGCTATCTCGGCTCATTTGACTCCAGAGGTGCGCTCTGTGTTGACGGTCGCCGGATCCTTGGCCAGCCGGGACGGTTTCGGCGGCACCGCTCCGGACCGGGTCGCCGAGCAACGTGATCGGGTTCGGCAACAGCTGGCGGCACAGCTGCAGTGGTAGACATTCGACGTGCGAATTTCGCGACGGCGACTGGCTGAGCCGGCTCTGCTGGTCGCGCCTCGGTTGCTCGGCGCCAGGTTGGTGTCTGAGGTGGACGGCAAGCCGGTCTCGGTCCGCATCACCGAGGTCGAGGCCTATGAAGGGGACCAGGATCCGGCCTCACACGCCTACCGTGGTCCGACCCGACGGACCGAGGTGATGTTCGGTGAGGCCGGCCGCCTGTATTGCTACTTCGTGTACGGCATGCACTGGTGTGCCAACGTGACCTGCCAGATCCCCGGAACGGCGGCAGCGGTGCTCTTGCGCGCGGCTGAGATCGTCGAAGGCGAGCAATTCGTCCGGGAGCGAACGCCGACCGCCGGGCCGACGTCGAAACTGGCCAGCGGCCCGGCGAGGTTGGCTCGCGCTTTGGGCCTGGACGGCAGCCGAACCGGCGTTGATCTGCTCGATCCGCGATCCCCGATCAGGTTGGAGTCCTTGGCCGAGCCGGCCGAGTACCGGACTGGTCCGCGGGTGGGTGTTGCCGTCGCGGCGGACTGGCCCTGGCGCTTCTGGCTGCCTGAAGAGGCCTCGGTCTCGGCCTTCCGCGCAGGCGGCCGCAAACGGGTGGCGCCGACCCGGCAAACTTGAGCACTGTGAACGTTGACATCGAACTGCCAGACGATCTCCGCGAGCAGTACCGGGTGTTGGCGGCCGGCGCGGCCCAGATACTGCCGTCAGACGGCCTGGCCGAGCGGCTGCTCGCCGCACACAGGGAGAACCGCCCGCTCCGGGTCAAGCTCGGGATCGATCCCAGTGGTTCGAACCTGACCATCGGTCACGCGGTGGTGCTGCGCAAGCTGCGGGATTTCCAGGACTTCGGCCACACAGCGGTCCTCGTGGTGGGTGGTTTCACCGGCCAGGTCGGTGATCCTTCAGGCAAGACCGCGACGAGGTCGGTCCAGACCGCGGAACAGGTGGTGGACAACGCTCGGGACTACTTCGACCAGGTCATGCAGATCCTGCGGGAGGATCGGACCGAGATCGTGAACAACGCCGACTGGCTCGGTTCGATGGACCTGGCCGGACTGCTCGACTACACCCGCCAGCTGACGATCGCCCAACTGCTGGAGCGGGACGACTTCGCACGCCGCTTCGCCGGCAACACACCGATCAGCTTGTCGGAGTTCATCTACCCACTCCTGCAAGGCATCGATTCGGTTGAGATCCGGGCCGACATCGAGATCGGTGGAACGGACCAGACCTTCAACAACCTCGTCGGCCGCACACTGCAGCGGGCCAAGGGTCAGCCGCCCCAGGCGGTGCTCACACTGCCCCTGCTGGTGGGCATTGATGGCGTTGAAAAGATGGGCAAATCTCTGAACAACTTCGTTGCCATCAATGAGCCGGCGACGGAGCAGTTCGGCAAGCTCATGCGGATCCCGGACGCCGTCGTGGAGCTGTACGCGACATTGGCGGCCGGGCTTCATCCCGATGAGGTCGCCGCGATCGCTCAGGCCGTCGCCGACGGCGGCGCGTCGGCCAACCAGGCGAAGCGGCGGGTTGCTCGCGAGATCGTGGCGCTCTACCACGGGGTCGAGGAGGCAGCGGCCGCCGAGGACCGGTTCAACGCCGTGTTCCGGGACCATCAGCTGCAGACGGACGCTCCCGAATTCGCCACCGATCTGGGTGGAACGGTGCATCTGCCCGCCCTGCTCGTGGCGGCCGGTTTGGCGGCGACGAATTCCGAGGCACGACGTGCGATCGACGCAGGCAGCGTGAAGATCGACGGCTCGCAGCACCCCGCGAAGCAGTACGACCTGGCCGGTTCCGCGCTCACGAATCGTGTGCTCGCAATCGGTAAGCGAAAAGTGGCCCGGGTCACAAACACTGAGAACTGAAGATTTCGGCGCTCCAACCCGTTCCAGGCCTAAGAATCCGGGGGTTCTAGCGCTCTTAACCCCGGATTTGACCCGCGTTTGGGCACCCGCTAATGTTCTTTCTGCACGGCGAACGGAGCCCGAAACGGGGGCCGGCCGGGCAAGCCCTAGAGGATGATTTAGCGGTTAAACGCCGCGGATCGGACACGGGCTGCGGGACGAGCAGGTCGGTTTGACACTGCGAAACGGACCGAGTAGCGTTAACCAGGTTGCCCCGGAGCAAGCCGAAAGGTGAGCGATGGTGTGCGTCCGCTCCTTGAGAACTCAACAGTGTGCCGAAAGTTAGTGCCATTAAAAGCACAACCTCGTCTGCGAAGCGTGGCTTGCCACGGTTCGTGCACGATTTCTTTGATTGATACGAGCAATACCAGCTCGGATTGGTCAGACATCAACTGATCACTTCGGTGATCGATCTGTGTCGATTGCGTCGCCTCGGCGACTAATCATAAAACATTCACGGAGAGTTTGATTCTGGCTCAGGACGAACGCTGGCGGCGTGCTTAACACATGCAAGTCGAGCGACGCTCTTTCCTTCGGGAGAGATGACGGAGCGGCGAACGGGTGAGTAACACGTGGGCAACCTGCCCCTAGCTCTGGGATAAGCCCGGGAAACCGGGTCTAATACCGGATATGAGACCGAGAGGCATCTTGAGGTCTGGAAAGTTTTTTCGGCTAGGGATGGGCCCGCGGCCTATCAGCTTGTTGGTGGGGTAAAGGCCTACCAAGGCGACGACGGGTAGCCGGCCTGAGAGGGCGACCGGCCACACTGGGACTGAGACACGGCCCAGACTCCTACGGGAGGCAGCAGTG
>CAZZZW010000078.1:0-14847 GCA_964658795.1 Phormidium nigroviride PCC 7112 | reverse complement strand
CACCGGTTCGCAGGCGGGGGTCATCACCACGCCGCAGCACGGTCGCGCGCGGATCATGGAGGTCACGCCCGGCCGGATCGAGGAGTCGTACCGCGCCGGCAACGTCGCGATCGTCGCGGGCTTCCAGGGCTTCTCCCGCGAGACCCGCGACATCACCACGCTGGGCCGTGGCGGCTCCGACACCACGGCGGTCGCGCTCGCGGCTGCGCTGAAGGCCGACGTCTGCGAGATCTACACCGACGACGACGGCGTGTTCACCGCCGACCCGCGGATCGTGCCGAACGCCCGCAAGCTCGACACCATCACCTACGAGGAGATGCTCGAGATGGCCGCGTGCGGGGCGAAGGTGCTCATGCTGCGCTGCGTCGAGTACGGCCGCCGGTACAGCGTGCCGATCCACGTCCGTTCGTCTTTCTCGAACCTGACCGGCACGATCGTGGCCGGCAACATGGAGGATCTCACTGTGGAACAGGCCATCATCTCCGGCGTCGCGCACGACCGCAGCGAAGCCAAGGTCACCGTGGTCGGCGTGCCGGACAAGCCCGGTCAGGCGGCGGCCCTGTTCCGGGTGCTGGCCGAGGCCGAGCTCAACCTGGACATGATCGTGCAGAACGTCTCGACCCGCGGCTCCGGCCGTACCGATGTCTCGTTCACCCTGCCGAAGACGGATGGTTCGGTCGCGGTCCAGTCCCTGACCAAGGTCAAGGAGCAGGTCGGCTTCGAAGAGATCCTGTTCGACGACCACATCGGCAAGCTGTCGCTGGTCGGCGCGGGTATGCGCTCGCACCCGGGTGTGTCGGCCTCGTTCTTCGCCGCGCTGGCCGAGGCCGGCGTCAACGTCGAGATGATCTCCACCTCGGAGATCCGGATCTCGGTGGTCACCCGCGACACCGATCTCGATGTCGCCGTCCGCGCCGTCCACGATGCGTTCGAACTGGGCTCGGCCGACGAGCAGGCTGTCGTGTACGGCGGGACCGGCCGATGAGCCTGCTGGCGAGTGAGCATCGAGTGGGGCACGAACGAGGCGCGGAGCAAGTTTGCGATCGGCGCGACGAGGGGGAGGCATCGTGAGCCGAGCAATGCGGGTCGGAGTGGTCGGCGCGACCGGGCAGGTCGGCGCCAAGGTTCGCGAGATCCTGATCCAGCGGAAGTTTCCGATCTCCGAGATCCGGTTCTTCGCCTCGGCCCGGTCTGCTGGTGGCACTTTGCCCTTTGATGGCAAAGACATTTTGATCGAAGACGCGTCGACGGCCGACCCGTCCGGGCTCGACATCGCGATCTTCTCCGCCGGTGGCTCGACCTCCAAGGCGCTAGCGCCGAAGTTCGCCGCCGCCGGGGTGACCGTGATCGACAACAGCTCGGCCTGGCGGATGGACCCGGACGTGCCGCTGATCGTTAGCGAGGTCAACCCGCACGCGATCGCCGAGATGCGCAAGGGCATCATCGCCAATCCGAATTGCACCACCATGGCCGCCATGCCGGTGCTGAAGGTGCTGCACTCCGAAGCCGGCCTGGTTCGCCTGATCGCCGCGACCTATCAGGCCGTGTCCGGCAGTGGCCTGGCCGGCGTCGAGGAGTTGGACGGGCAGTTCCAGAAGGCCGGTTCGCAGGCGGCGCAGCTGACCCACGACGGCTCGTCGATCGATCTCGGGGAGCCCGCTAAGTACGTCCGTCCGATTGCCTTCAACGTGCTGCCGATGGCCGGATCCATCGTCGACGACGGGGAATTCGAGACCGACGAAGAGAAGAAGCTGCGCAACGAGAGTCGCAAGATCCTCGAGATTCCGGACCTGCGCGTGTCCGGTACCTGCGTCCGGGTGCCGGTGTTCACCGGCCACTCGCTGTCGATCAACGCCGAGTTCGCCCGGCCGCTGTCGGTGTCCCGCGCGCTGGAACTGTTGGCCGACGCCCCGGGCGTCGAGGTGACCGAGGTGCCGACACCGCTGCAGGCGGCCGGTCAGGACCCGAGCTACGTCGGTCGGGTCCGGCAGGACGGTGAGAACGGATTGGCGCTGTTCGTCTCGGGAGACAATCTGCGCAAGGGCGCGGCGTTGAACACGGTTCAGATCGCCGAGCTACTACTAACCAGGTAAGCACCGGAATGCCCCGATTTCATCGGTGCATCAGGCCTACGTTCAGGCAGCCACCTTGACGAGTTTGCGCTTCTTCACGGCATAACCGGCCGGTAGTGTGCCCTCGGCCAGCATGCGGATCGGACAGCGCTTGCATCTAGGCTTGTCCGAACAACACTTCTTCTTGGGCTTGGCCACGAGATGAAGGTTAGCATTGCCTAACTCGGTCTGGAAGGGCCGTCCCAACGGCACATCAGACGAAGGAGAACGGCAACCAATGACCGCGGACAGGTTCGTTCAGCAGCTGAACCGGCAGATCGGCAACGAGTTCGCCGCCCACCAGCAGTACGTCGCTTGCGCGATCTATTTCGACTCGCTGACCATGCCGCAGCTGGCCGCCTTCTTCTACCGGCAGGCCCTGGAAGAGCGTGACCACGCGATGATGATGGCCCAGTACCTGATCGATTCCGATGCCGAAGTCGTCATCCCGGCGGTCGAGGCGCCGCAGTCCCGATTCGGTTCGGTGGTCGAGCCGATCGAGCTGGCCCTGGCTCAGGAGCGTCGGGTCACCGAGCAGATCTTCGAGCTGATGTCGATCGCGCGGGCCGAGAACGATTTCGCCTCCGAGCAGTTCACCCAGTGGTTCATCAAGGAACAGGTCGAGGAGACCGCGACCATGAGCGACCTGCTGACCGTGGTGCGCCGGGCCCCGGACAACATCGAGGCGATCGAGGACTACGTGCAGCGCGAGCAGGGCGGTGGCCAGAACGACCCGACAGCGCCGCGGGTGGCCGGGGCCTGAATCCCGTGGTCTATCCAGTCAACGAGGCGTTCCGCCGGGAGGTCCGGGAGCGGGCGCTGGAGGTTGCCAGTCGGTTGACGGTGGCCCGGGGCTGGCATCAGGTCCGCTTCGTCGAGGTGGCCGACGAGGTCGGGGTGTCCCGGCCGACCATGTACTCCGAGTTCGGCAGTAAGGCCGGGCTGGGCGAGGCGCTGGTGCTGGCCGAGACCACCACGTTCCTGGCCGGCCTGGTCGACGCGCTGGAAGCCCATCCCGGTGAGATCGGCCGGGCGGCCAAGTCGGCGCTGCGCTATACGGTGGTCGCAGCGACGGAAAACCCTTTGTTGCACGGGGTATTGACCAACGCCGGTGATCGCGGACTGCTCGAACTGCTGACCTCGAAGTCCGGCGCGGTGCTGCCGCTGGTGGTCGAGGCACTGATCGACTGGTTCGCCGAGCACTTCCCCCAAGAGCCGCGGCCGTTGCTCGACGAACTGATCGAGGCCCTGGTCCGGCTGACCCTCTCGCACCTCATCCAGCCGACCCATTCGCTGGAGGAGACGCTGGCTTCGCTGGAGCGGATCACCGACATCGTGATCGCCGCCGGCGGCATCACCTCGCGCTAGCTCACGCGACCGGGAGCGGGCCGTTCCACGGGAACGGTTCGATGTCGGCCAGCACCCGGTTGCGCTTGCGCCGGTTCAGGTGGTCGATGTAGAGAATCCCCTGCAGATGCTCGGTTTCGTGCACCAGGCAGCGGGCCAGAAAGCCGGTGCCGGTGACCTCGATCGGCGCACCGTGCTTGTCCTGGCCGGCCACCGTCACCTGGTACGGCCGGCCCAGGGTGGCGTACGGCCCGGGCACCGATAGACAGCCCTCTTCCATCTTCTGCTCCGGACCGGATGCCAGCACGATCCGTGGATTGACCACGTGGCCCTTGTAGGTCACGCCCTCGTCGTCATGACAGTCGTAGACGAACACCGACCGCCCGTCGCCGACCTGGGTGGCGGCCAAGCCGACTCCCTCGGCCACGTACATGGTGGCGAACAGGTCGTCGATGAAAGCCGAAAGCTCCTCGTCGAACACGGTCACCGGAGTGGTCTCGGTGTGCAGCACCGGATCGCCGACGATCACGACCGGCCGCGCGCTACCCGCCACCTCAGTGCTCCGGCTGGGTGCGGACTCCGTCCAGCACCAGTTCGAGCAGCCGCGAGTTGGTGGCGAACGAGGCGTTGCGAGCCATGCACATACCGCCCACCAGCTGCATCAGATCGCTATGGTCGATGTCGGTCCGGGCCTGGCCGGATTCCTGGGCCCGGCTCAGCACCCGGTCGGTGGCGGTGGCCAGCCGTTCGCGCGAGTCGAGCCGGAAGTTCGGGTTCTTCTCGAAGGCCTCGTGCAGCTCGTTCAGGAAGTTGCGCTTGGACTCGGCGTAGCGGACGAACGCCTGCAACCAGGTGACGAGGTCGTCCCAGGCGTCGCCGTCGGCGTTCTGGGCCAGGCAGACCAGGCCGTCGACATCGTCGCGGTAGACCGCCTCGACCAGGTCGATCCGCTTGGGGAAGTGCCGGTACAAGGTGCCGACACCGACGTCGGCGGCCTTGGCGATCTCGTCCATCGACGCCTCGCTGCCACGCTCGCCCAGGATCGCGCGGCCGGCAGTGACCAGCCGGTCATAGTTGCGGCGGGCATCGGCGCGCATCGGTTTCTTGCTGTTGTCGGCGCACTCGACGGTGCCGTCCGAGGACGGAGCTTCGATCGGCGTCAGTGCCGTGTCGGTACTCATGGTCGTGATTATCCCTGCATCTGCGTATTCCCGACAGCCCCGTGTGTGAGCCATCAGCCAGTGCGAACTATGGAGTTGCAAAACCGGAGGCGGTCTCCGTATTGTTTCCGGAGGAAGCTTCCGTTTAACCATCGTAACCCGCTAGTCAGTGCTCGCACACTCAGAGGACGCGCAAAGCAAATGTCATCCAACACAGTTCTGGACCGAGCCGCAGCCGGCTCCCGCAGCATGCGCGGACTCGCGCAGCGCGGGCTGGACCGCCGCCGCAAGGTCAACCACGCCTCCCTCGTGCTGGCCGTGATCCTGGTCAGCCAGCTGATGGTCGTGCTCGACGCGACCATCGTCAACGTCGCCCTGCCGGACATGAAGCAGGCCCTGCATTTCTCCGACGCCCAGCTGTCCTGGGTGCTGAACGCCTACACCCTGACCTTCGGCGGTCTGCTGCTGCTGGGCGCCCGAGCCGGTGATCTGCTGGGCCGCCGGGTCACCTTCCTCTCCGGTATCGCAATCTTCACGCTGGCCTCATTGGTCGGTGGCTTCGCCGAGACCGGCTGGTTCCTGCTGGCCGCCCGCGCGCTGCAGGGCGTCGGTGGCGCATTGGCCGCCCCGTCCTCGCTGGCCCTGCTGACCACCATGTTCCCCGAGGGCCGGGAGCGCATCCGCGCCATCGGCCTGTTCACCGTCGTCTCCATCAGCGGTGCCGCGATCGGTCTGATGGCCGGTGGCATGCTGACCCAGTGGGCCTCCTGGCGCTGGGTGCTCTTCGTCAACGCCCCGATCGGCTTCGTGGTCTTCCTGGTCGGCCGGTTCGTCCTGCCCGAGACCGCCCGCCGCAAGGGCAAGTTCGACCTCGGTGGCGCGTTCACCTCGACCATCGGCATGGGTGGGCTGGTCTACGGCCTGGTCCGCGCCGCGTCCGACGGCTGGTCCGACCCGATCACGATCATCTCGATGGCCGTCGGTGTGGTCCTGCTGGTCTCGTTCGTGCTGATCGAGTCCCGGGCCTCCGAGCCGATCACCCCGCTGCGCCTGTTCGACAGCGCCGCCCGTAACGGGGCCAACGCGGCCCGGGGCCTGCTGATCGCCGGCATGTTCGGGATGTTCTTCTTCCTGACCCAGTACCTGCAGAACGTCCTGGGCTACAGCCCGCTCAAGACCGGCTTCGGCTTCCTGCCGATCCCGCTGGCCGTGTTCACCTTCTCCCAGCTGACCAGCCGGGTGCTGGTGCACCGGGTCAACGGCAAGCTGCTGATGCTCACCGGCCTGACCCTGTCGGGGATCGGTCTGGCGATCGCCACCCAGCTGACCGCGCATTCCTCCTACGGCCAGATCCTGGCCAGCCTGGTGTTGTTCGGTCTCGGCAACGGCATCTCCTTCGTCAGCCTGACCACGGCGGCCCTGACCGGTGTCCGTCCGGAGGACGCCGGTGCGGCGTCGGGTCTGATCAACGTGGCCCAGCAACTCGGTGGCACCCTCGGGGTGGCCGTGCTGGTGACCGTGTTCGGTTCGGCGGCCAAGCACGTGACGCCGCTGGCGCACGGCACCGCGCTGGACCAGGCCAACCACGTGTTCGTGCATGCTGCGGACCGGGCCTTCATGGTCGGCACGCTGTTCATCATCGCCGCCATCGTCCTGGTCGCCTTCACCGTGCGCATCCCGCGCAAGACCGACGTGGTCGAGCCGGAGCTGGCGCTGGCCGAGTAGCACCGCTCCGCCTTCAAGAGTGGAGGATTATCCGCACCAGGTGCGGATAATCCTCCACTCTCGGCGTTGTGGGAGGCTTGCCATCGTGGACGACCTGATCACCAGCGCCGCCAACCCGGTGGTCAAACGCGTCCGGGCGCTGGCCGATCGCAAGCACCGCCGACGGCAGAACGCCTACGTGGTCGAGGGACTGCAGCCGGTGTGGCGGGCGGTCACGGCCGGGGTGCCGATCGAGCTGATCGTGATCGCGCCCGAGCTGCTGACCAACCGCGACGCGATGACCATGGTGTCCGAGCAAGCGGCCGGCGGCGTCCAGGTCGTCCGGGTCAGCGCCGACATCTTCGAGCGGTTGTCCGAGCGGGACGGTCCGGCCGGCCTGTTGGCTGTCCTGTCCGGTGGCGTCGGCGTGCTCAATGACCTTGTGGTGACGCCGGATTCGGTATTCGTGGTGCTGCACGAGCTGTCGACGCCCGGCAACATCGGCACCATCATCCGGACCGCCGATGCGGCCGGTGCTCGGGGCGTGATCCTGCTCGGCAACAGCGCCGATCCGCTGTCACCGGCGGCGGTCAAGGCCTCGATGGGATCGCTGTTCGCGGTGCCGGTGGTAGCCGTGCCGACCGAGGCGTCGTTGCTCGAGTGGGCGGCCGGCGCAGGGTTGCACCTGGCCGCGCTGACCGGATCCGGCGCGGTTGACCTCTGGCAGGCGGACCTGCCGAAACCGCTGCTGCTGCTGTTCGGCAACGAGGGAGCCGGGCTGACCGATTCCCTTATCGAAGCGGCCGATTCCCGGATCCGGATCGCCATGGAGGGTACGGCCGAGTCGCTGAACGTGGCCGCCGCCGCCGCCGTCACGCTGTACGAGGTGAAGCGGCGGGGCTAGTCCGTCGGCGGCTGCACGGTGGCCTGTTGCAGGACCCCGGACCGTTGCGCGCGGGCATCGCCGACGAAGCTGATCGCCCAGTGGAACACGGTGGAAACCCGGTTCTTGAAGCCGATCAGATAGATGATGTGCACGCCCAGCCAGAGCACCCAGGCGATGAAGCCGAAGAACCGGAAGTTGCCGACGCTGGCCACGGCCCGGAACCGGCTGATGGTGGCCATGCTGCCCTTGTCGAAATACGTGAAGTCGCCCTGGCCGCCGCGACCCTTCACTCGGGCCTCGATCTGTTTGGCCGCGTACTTGCCACCCTGGATCGCGACCTGGGCCACGCCGGGATAGTGCTTGAGGTTGATCATGTCGCCGACCACGAAGATCTCGGGATGACCTTTCAGGGTCAGGTCGTTGTTCACCGACAGCCGACCGGCCCGGTCGACCTCGGTGCCGGTCTGTTCGGCCAGCGAACGGCCCAGCGGTGAGGCCTGCACGCCGGCGGCCCAGACCACGGTTCGGGTCTCGATCCGCGACATCTGGTCGTGGCTGTCCTTGACGTCGATGCCAGTGGCGTCCACCCCGGTGACCATCGAGTTCAGCCAGACCTCGACACCGAGCTTCTCCAGCTGTTGCACGGTTCGGGCTGACAACTTGTGGCCGAACGAGCCCAGCACCGAGTCGGCCGCGTCGACCAGTACGACTTTGGCGTCGGCCGGATCGATCGAACGGAAGTTGCCGGTCAAGGTACGCCGGGCGACCTCGGTCAACTGGCCGGCCATCTCGACCCCGGTCGGTCCGGCACCGACGACGACGAACCGCATCCACTCGGCCCGCTTGGCCGGATCGGATTCCAACTCGGCGGCCTCGAAAGCGCCGAAGATCTTTGCCCTTAAGGACATCGCGTCGTCGATGCTTTTCAGTCCTGGGGCGTCCTCGGCGTACTCCGGGTGACCGAAGTAGGAGGTGTCCGCCCCGGCCGCGACGATCAGGCTGTCGTACTCGACGGTGGTCTCGATGCCGGCCGCGGTCGAGCTGACCTGGTGCTGCTCGACGTCGATCGCGGTCACGTCACCCAGCAGCACCCGGACGTTCTTCTGCTTGCGCAGGATGTCCCGGGTGGGCGGGGCGATCTCGCCCTCGGACAGGATGCCGGTGGCGACTTGGTACAACAGCGGCTGGAAGAGGTGGTGATTGAGCCGACTGATCAAGGTGATGTCGACATCAGCACCCTTGAGCTCCTTGGCGGCGAACAGCCCACCGAAGCCCGAACCGATGATCACGACGCGGTGGCGATGTCCCAGATGCGGCTGGCTCATACCTCCACTGTAAGCGGGTTCTGAGCGGGTCTTTACCGGCCCCGTGAGCGCTTGTTCCACCGCTTGATTACTCACACAGCGCATGGAAATATGCGTTGTGTGAGTACTCGGCCGCCGTATCTCGTGCCGATTTTTCGGAGTGAGACTCAGCTCGACATTCTCGGTGCAACCTACCTGGAGCCCGAGCGGGAGTTCACCGTGCCCGAGTTGGTGGCGCACTCGAGCCGGCCGCAGCCGACGGTTGCGCGGGAGATCGAGCGCCTGGCCGATGCGGGACTGCTCGAGTCTGAATTGCGTAGCGGGCGCCGGGTGGTTCGTGCCGCTACCGGATCGCCCATCTATGCCGAACTGCAGGCCCTTCTGCTGAAAACGATCGGACCGAAGGCTGTCATCGAACGGGTCTTCGGCGAAGTCGCCGGCATCGAGCGGGCCTTCATCTACGGGTCGTGGGCACACCGATATGCCGGTGAGGCGGGTCCCGTCCCGCAGGACATCGACGTCATGGTCATCGGATCTGATGTGCTGTCAGCCGCCCGCAAAGCCGGTGACAAAGCGTCGGCCCAACTGGGCCGGGATGTCAACGTGACCGTACTGAGCCCAGAAGAATGGCGAACCGCGAAGAGCGGCTTCGTGCAGCAGGTCAAGGATCGGCCCAAGGTCGATCTGGAGTTCTTCCGATGAGTACCAGTCGCGCTGTAGCAGCATTGCTGAACGCGAGACGCCTGGAAGTCGTGCCCGCGGATCGGGCAACCGCGCTGCTGCGGCTGGCACGCGCTCAGGAGAAATTCGCAGCTGCGGAGAAGATCGCCCTATTCGACATAGACATCGCGTACGTAACCGCCTACGACGCCATGCGGATTGCCATCACCGCGCACATGCTCGCCTCGGGTTACCGCGTCCGCGCGGTGAACGGAGCCCATGAAGCGGTCGGACTGTATGCCGAAGCCACGATTCAAGCGCCGAGTATCAGTGAATTTCAGCGGATTCGGCGTCGACGCAACAAGGCTGAGTACGACGATATCGTGATCGGAAGAGCTGACCTGATCGCAGATCTCGACCACGCCAAGCGGTCCTGGACGCGATCCGACAGCTGATCTGAACCGACGCCGTCCGGTCAGCGGCCGCTGCTGTGTCTGATTTCAGCTGCCGCTGAAGCGGGGCTTTCGCTTCTCCCGGCGGGCCAGCTCGGCTTCGGCCTGGTCTTCGCTACCCCAGCAGGCCTCGAAAGCGGCTTCGACGTCTGGGCCGTTGTTCAACGCCAGCTTGTTGTACGCATGGGTCAGCGGCGCCAGTTCGGCCAGTTCGTGGGCCCAGTCCAGCGCCGCCGCGTGGTCGCCCAGACGATCGACCAGCCCCCGCTGCAACGCGAACGACGCGTCGTAGCTGTCGCAGCCGATCAGGATGCCCCGGGCCGTCCCGCCGCCAGCGAGCAACTGCAGCCGGGCGATGGTCCACGGATCGACGGCGAGCCCGTTTCGGGCGGTTGGTACGGCGAATCGCGCCTCCGGCACCGCCACCCGCAGGTCGCAGGCCAGCGCCAACTGAGTACCGGCCCCGATCGCCGGACCGTTGATCGCGGCGATGACCGGAACCGGTTTGGCCACCACGGATTGCAACATCGCGTACAGCGCCTGCCGGAAGTCCGGTCCGTACACCCCGGTCAGGTCGGCGCCCGCGCAGAAGCTGCTGCCCTCACCGGTGATCACCACAGCTCGCCCGGTCGCCTGCTCGAGCGCGCGCTGCAGTTGCCGGCAGTGTTCCAGGTCGAGCGCGTTGCGCTTTTCGTGACGGGCTATCTGTAGCACGGTGACGGCACCGTCGGTGCTCGAACTGATCACGATGGGGTCGACCTGATCACGATGCCGTCGGCCGGAGTACGGTCCGCACTGCTCGTCCCTGCTCCAGGTCGGTGAAGCAACGATCGATGTCCTCGATCGTCGCGGTACCGGTGGCCAGCGGAGACAGATCCAGTCGACCCTGGCGAATCAGGTCGAAGTAGCGGGGTAGGTCCTGCTGCGCATCCAGCGAACCACCGACGCAACCGACCAGGGTCCGGGCGAAGTGGAACAGCTCCAGGGCGCTGAACTGGACGGTCTCGTCCTTGCCTCCGATGCCGACCACGCACACCGTGCCCCCGCGGCGGGCCAGGCCCCAGGCGTCCCGGATGGTGCCGGCCGACCCGACACAATCGAAGACGTAGTCCGCCCCCGGCCCGGTCAGGGCGCGGACCGCCTTGCGGAGCCGGTCATCGGCGGCCAGGAAGTCGGTGGCGCCGAGCCGGCGGGCCAGCTCTTCGCGGGCCGGGTTGCGGTCGACGGCGATCACCCTGTCCGCGCCGGCCAGAACCGCACCGATGACGGTGGACAGGCCGACGCCGCCGAGGCCGAGCACCACGACCGACGAACCGGGCCGGACGGCGGCGACCTTGGTGGCCGCACCTACCCCGGTGGTCACCGCGCACCCGAGCAGGGCGGCGAAGGTGTCGTCGATGTCATCCGGCACCTTGACCACCGCGTTCTGCCGGACCACCGTCTGCTCCGCGAACGAGGCGACCCCCAGACCCGGGTAGATCGGCTGGTCGCTGCCGTCGATCGCATACGGCTCGGCGCTGCGGTCGGCGCCGTGCACACACAGGTGTGGTTCGTCCCGGTCGCAGAAGAAGCAGTCGCCGCACGGGCTGATCCACAGCAGCACCACTCGGTCGCCGGTCTGGACGGCCGTGACCTCGGGCCCGGCCTCGAGCACCGTGCCACAGGCTTCGTGCCCGAGCACGGTCGGCACCGGCTGGGCCAGCTTGCCCCGGGCCAGCGACAGGTCGCTGTGGCACACGCCGGTCGCGTCGATCCGAACCCGGACCTCGTCCGGGCCGACGTCCTTCAACCGGATCGTCTCGACAGTGATGGGTCCGCCGACTTCACGCAGGACGGCGGCTCGGGTCTCGATGCGGTAGCTCACGACTCGAACCTACCGAGCCCTGGAGGCTGAGGGAGACCGGAGCCGGTTGCGGGGGTGCGCGTCACTAGGGGAGCAGCTGTTGTCGGCGGGCGATCGCCACCGCCTCGGTGCGACCAGCCGCGCCGAGTTTGGCCAGCAGATTGGACACATGCACGCTGACGGTCTTCTCCGAGATGTACAGGCTGCGAGCGATCTGACGGTTGGTCCGGCCGTCGGCCAGCAGCCCCAGCACCTCGCCCTCCCGCGGCGTGAGGCCGGTCGAGGGCTCCTGACCGCGCCGCGTCGGCACGGCCAAGGCGGCCAGTTGGTCCAAGATGGGCTGCGCGCCCACCTCGCGGGCGAACTCCCTGGCCGCGTTGGCAGAGTCGGTCGCGCCGGCCAGATCGCCGTTCGCCCGCTGGGCCTCGGCCAGCCGGGCGCGTGAGCGGGCCTGTTCGTACCGGGAGCCGTAGCCGAACCCGTCGGTCGCCTCGGTCCAGAGCTTGGTCAGCGCCTCGGCGTCGGGCGCATCTTCGGCACCGGCCTGGTAGGCCAACCGGCCCTGTTCGGCCCGCAACCGGCAGAGCCAGGCCCGCCCCTCGGGCCCCATCTGGTACGGCTTCTCGGTCGACTTCTCCAGCAGTGCCTCGATGGTGGCCTCGTGACCCGCCGACCAGTCCAGCAACGCCCGTCGGTCCGCCGCGGGCAACGCCGCCGCGGCATCGGCAGCCAGCGCGGTGCCGATCGCGATCATCCTTATCTGGGCGAAGTAGACGGGTTGACGCCAGCGCTCGGACACGGTGCTCATCGCGATGCTCAGATGGTGCAGGGCATCGTGGACCGTCGCCGTCCGGGCCAGCAGTTCGGCCTCGGCCGCGGCGCCCCACAGTGCGATCTGCGGGTCCCGCCACCACTGCTCCCGGCTGGCGGCGGCCTGGCCGTGATCGAGTTCGCCGCGTCCAGCCGCGACCCAGGTTCGGATCGACGCGAGCAGGTGGGTGGCGGCCATCGGGGCGTCCGGCTGATTCAGGTCGGTCAGTACCTCGTCCCAGCGGCCGGCGTCGAAGTTGACGATGGCCCGGGTGCAACGGATCGTCACGCCGTAGGGCGACCAGCGCAGACCAGCCCGGTCGGCGACCGCCAGGGCCTCGGAGAATGCCTCGATGGCGCCGGCGAAATCGCTGCTCTCGTAGCGGACGGTACCGATGTTGTAGCGGGTGCGCAGCTCGACCGCCGGGGTCTGTTGCTGGGCTGCCGCCTGAGCCAGTGCCTCCAGGCTGGCCACCGCCTCGGCCGGACGATGCACTCGACGCTGCAGCACGATCAAGGTGGTCCGGGCGTCGGCCGCCGCCCACTGCGACTGCGGATCACCGAGTTTGTCGGCCAGCGCGACTGCCTCCTCGGCGACCAGCACGGCCTCGCGCCATTGCGCCAGCGCGTCCAGGATCCGGGCTCGAATCCCCAGCAACGTCACGGTGAGCGGGCCGGGCGGTTCGTCGGCGATCAGGGCCATCGCCGCATCGGCCCGGTCGCGAGCCGGCAGCAGGTAGTCCAGCAGCAGGCCGATCGAAGCCGCCTCGGCCAGCATGGCCGCCTGGGCGTGCGGCGATTCCGTGGCGGTGGCTGGTAATTCGGCCTCGATCAGGTCCCGAGCCCGACCGGGGTAGCCCGCGCTGATGCGGGCCTCGGCAGCCGCGATCACCAGTTGCCACCGGGGCCGGGGCGCTTCCAGGTCGGCGTCGAGCAACTCCAGGGCCAACTCGTAGTGTTTGGCCGCCTCGGCCGGCGCCCCCACGTTCATCGCCTCGTCACCGGCTCGGATGCCGGCGGCCAGCGCGACCGGCAGATCGTGCGATGCCCTGGCGTGATAGGCCAATTCGGCGTCGGAACCGAGTCCGGGCTGTTCCCGGAGCACGATCGCGAAGCCGGCGTGCAGCCGGACCCGCTCACCGGGAAGCAGCTCGTCGTAGACCGCTTCTCCCATCAGTGCGTGGCGAAACCCGTACGAATTGGCCCCCACCGCCTCGACCAGATGGGCGTCGACCGCTTCGCGCAGCGCATCGTCGAGGTCGCCGTCCGAGCGTCCGGACACCGCTTTGACCAGGTCGTGTTGCACCGGCCGGCCGGCCACCGCGAGGACCCGGACGACGTCCCGGGCCGGCGTGCTCAGCCGATCGACCCGGACCAGCAGCAGGTCGGCCAGTTCGGACGGCAGCGTGGTGTCGGCGGTCGCCAGCTCTTCGGCGAAGAAGGCGTTCCCGCCGGCCCGGGCCACGATCGACCGTAGCGTGCTGTCGGCCACGTCCGGAGCCAGCGCCCGCACCAGGTCGGCCACATCCGTCGGCGGCAACGGGCTGAGGTCGATCCGTCCGACCGGGCCGAGCCGGCTCCACTCGGCTGCGGTCCGACGCAGCGGGTGCCGTCGATGCAGATCGTCGCTGCGGTAGGACACGACGATGGTCAGCTGTTGTCGGGACAGCCGGGTGAACAGGAAGGTCAGCAGCTCCCGGGTGGTCTGATCCGACCAGTGGGCGTCCTCGACGATGACCAGCAGCGGAGCCGCCTCAGCCAGCTGGTCGAAGGTGGCACTGACCGCGTCGAACACGGCGGCCCGGTCGATCCGGTCGTCGGCGTCGGTGGTCGCACGGCGCCGGGACGGCAGCAGTCGCATGGCGGCCGGGTGGACGGCCAGCACCTCGTTCAGCAGCTCAGGTTCGGTCTCGGCCAGCCGTCCGAAGATCTCGCTGATCGGTAGGAACGGCAGCATGGTGTCGCCGAAGTCGACGCAGTGCCCGACCAGCGTGCGCACACCTCGTTCGGCGGCCAGATCGATCAGGGCGGAGAGCACCCGGGTCTTGCCGACGCCGGCCTCTCCGGACAGCACGATGCCGCTCGCCGTACCGTCCGTGGCCGCGTCGAGGGCGGCGGACAGTTCGGCGAGCGGCTCTTCGCGGCCGACGAGCGGCGTCCTGGGTCGGGGCACGTCATCCATTCTGGCGGGACGGTCCGACACTGTCGCCACGATTACCGTCATCCCCGATCAGGCGGCGTGGTGGTGCCGGGCCTCCCGCCAACGGCGAAGCCGACCCTGGTGGTGGGCCTTGGTGTTGGCCTCGCGGTACTGCCGGGTGATCTGCTGCTGCCGGTAGCTCGTCTCGGCCTTGGTTCCGATGGTGTCGTACATGGTCATGGTTTCCGGTCCTCCTGCTGCTGTCCTGCTTCTTCCGACACCACTGACAGTGCGCGGCTGAGGGGGGTCCGGACATCGGACGTCTTCCCTATCCGAGGTCGGCTGAGGGGGCCTTAGAAGCCGCATCCCGGGTGCGACGGGGCTAAGGGAGTCCGCAATGTCGGTTACTCCGGCCTATCTCCGCTGCCGG
>CAZZZW010000077.1:0-14859 GCA_964658795.1 Phormidium nigroviride PCC 7112 | reverse complement strand
CGGGATGCCGGACGCACGCATCTGCGCGGCCCGGCGCCCGGCCCGCTCCAATCGCGCTCTCAAGAGCTCTGGCCGCCGGGCAGTGGACCAGTCCCACCGCTCGATCAGCAGTCCGTGGTCGGCGAGCAGATCTTGCCGCTGCTTCTCTCGCCACAGTTCGTCGTCGGTGTACTTCACCCGTCCGTCCGCTTCTCCGACGAGACCCCAGCCGTCCCAGTAGAAGTCCACGCGAGCCAGGAACTGCCCGGTCACGCTCAGAATGACCACCTGGGTGCGGGGCTTGGGCAAACCGACCAGCGCCAGCCGACTTATCGACTCCAGTGGCGATTCTGCTTTGCCGTCGAGGGAATTCAGCAGCGTCCGGCCGGTGCGCAGGCCGGCTCGGCCGCGACAGGACTCCGCGTAGACCGCCTCTAGATCAGCGATCGAGCACAGTCCGCGATGCAGGGCGGCATCGCCGGCGACCACACCGGCTTCGAGCCCGGCTTCGCGGGTCAGATCGATGATGCTGCGCGCGACGCCCGTGAGTCTGATGTCGCTGGCCCGATCGAACTGGTTGAGCGGAATCGGCTGTCGATGGACATGCAAACCAGCCGGCCGGGTGCGCAAGGGCGGTTCCAGAGTGATGCACGGTTGTGCTGGCCGATCGAGCAGGGGCAGGTTGTGCAGGGCTACGGCCGACACGTGACTGACCGTCGCCGCAGGCACCTGCAATGCGGCGGCCACCCCTTCTTGACCTACGCGCAGCCGATCCAGCTCGTGGCCAGTGCACTCGGTTTCGGCCATCGCATAGGCCCCGCGTCGCAGCCGGAGCAGCCGGCCGCTGCGCAGTCCGTGCCGGAGCTCCTCGTAGGTCCAGCCGAGCTGCTCTGCCTGCTTCCAGCTGAACACACCGAACTGGTGAGCGGCTTGCCAGGGCACCGAACGCATCGGACAAGCGTCCCAAAATCTGCGAAACCGCGGATGCCCCTGTGGATAAAGGGCATTGTGCGGCCTGAACTGGGGCTACGAAGGCCCGGGCAACCCCAGTTCGGGCCGCACAATGCCGAAAGGGGTCAGCCGAGTTGTTGGTCGACGTAACACCAGCGCCAGGCCTCGCCCGGTTCGACCGACCGCATGACCGGATGCTCGGTCTCGGCGTAGTGCTTGTCGGCGTGCTTGCCGACCGAGGAATCACAGCAGGCCACGTGGCCGCACTCCAGACACATCCGCAGGTGCACCCAGCTCAGACCCTCCTCGACACAGGAGGAGCAGGAACCGGGGGTGTCCGGGCGGGCGGTCCGACCGGCCGCAGCCAGGTGCTCGCACTCCGCCCCGCCGACCCGGGTCTTGAGCGGCTCCTCGATCTCCTCGTCCTCGGCATCCTCGAAGCGGTCGATCAGGGACTCCTCGAGATCCAGCACCCCGCTCACCGTCTGCAGCACCTCATGGTCGAGCACGCCGGAGTCGCGGATCTTCAGCAGCTCCTCGCGCTCGGCCTGCAACATCACCAGCCGCAGCCGTCGATAATGCTCACTCGGCGTCTCCAGCGTGCCCTCGTCCGGCCCCAGCCGTTCCCACACCGCGTTGACCTGCTGGCCGACCCGTTGCCGCAGGCTGTCCACCACATCGGCCGGGGTGTTCTCGTCGGCATGTGCCTCCAGCGCCTCCAGCCCGGCATTGGTCACCTGCTGCATCAGGCCGGCTTCCTGCAACGCGTCCTCGGCCCGGCTCGGTCCCCGCAACTGCAGCAACCGCACCAACCACGGCAGTGAGGTGCCCTGCACCAGCAGCGTGCCCGCCACGACGACCAGCGCGAGCAACACCAGGACGTCACGGTAGGGCGTGTCCTCGGGGATCAGGAACGCCGCGGCCAACGTGACCACACCTCGCATACCGGCCCAGGACAGCACGGTCGGCGTCCGCCAGTTCGGGTACGGATCGGCCTCCCGGACCCGCAGCGAGGCCCAGCGAGGTAGGTAGGTGGCCGGGAACATCCAGACCGGCCGGGCGACCATCACCGCGGCCAGGACGGCCAGGCAGGTGCCGATCAGCTGGGCATGGTCCAGGTTGGACCGCCAGGCGTTCTGCACCAAGGTCCGCACCTGCAACCCGATCAAGAGGAACACCGAGTTCTCAAGGAGGAACTCGATCGTGCGCCAGTTGGTCCGCTCGGCCACCCGGGACGCCGCGCTCTGCCACAACGGAGCCTGGTGGCCCAGGATCATCCCGGCCACGACGACCGCGATGACCCCGGAACTGTGTAGCTCCTCGGCCGGCAGGTAGGCCGCGTACGGCGCCAGGAAGGACAGCGACGTGTCCAGCACCGGATCGTCGATCCGGCGCCGGACGAAACCGAGGACGAAGGCCACCACGATCCCCAGCACCACGCCACCGCCGGCGGCCAATACGAAGTCACCTGCCGCATGCCAGATGCTCACCGAGCCGGCCGCCGCAGCGATCGCGGTCCGCACGGTGACCAGGGCGGTCGCGTCGTTGAACAGCGATTCGCCTTCCAGGATCGTCACGATCCGGCGCGGCATGCCGACCCGTCGGGCCACTGCGGAAGCGGCGACGGCATCTGGTGGCGCGACCACAGCGCCGAGGGCGATCGCCACCGCGAACGGGATCGGCAGACACCACCAGGCCACGATGCCGACCACGAAGCTGGAGAACAGGACGAGCCCGATGGAAAGCAGCCCGATCGGCCGCTTGTTCATCTTGAAATCGATGAGCGAGGTCCGGATGGCGGTGGTGTAGAGCAACGGCGGAAGCAGGCCGATCAGCACCAGCTCCGGGGTGATCGCCACGTCCGGGATGAACCACAGATACGAACCGAGCACACCGGCCACGGTGAGGACGAGCGGCTCGGACAGCCCGAAGCGCCGGGCCAATGCGGCCAGGACCGCGGCCGATGCCACCAGAACCACCAGACCCGCCGCCAAATGCACCTGCCCATCCTGCCAGCTGAACCGGACGCCGGAGTAAACCCGTAGATTCGCAGGTGTTGTAAACCGGCGAAAGGGAGATTCATGGTTCGGGCCTTGCTCATCGTCGACGTGCAACCGACGTTCTGCGAGGGCGGTGAACTTCCGGTCGAAGGCGGACACCTGACCGCACAGCGGATCGGGCACTACCTGGCCGAGCACCGAGAAAGCTACGACCTGGTGGTGACCAGCCAGGACTGGCACTCCGCGCCGGGCGCGCACTTCTCCGACAATCCGGACTACGCCGACAGCTGGCCGCCACACGGCGTCGTCGGTACCGCCAACGCGGAGCTGCATCCGGCACTGGTGCTGGCTCTGGGCGAACGGGGAGCCGACCTCACGATCAAGAAAGGCCTGTACGCGGCGGCTTATTCTGCCTTCGAGGGGCACGATCCGGACGGTCGCCCGCTGGCCCAGGCGCTGGCCGATGCGGGTGTGGAGAGCGTCGACGTATGCGGGATCGCCGAATCCCACTGTGTCCGGGCCAGCGCGCTGGATGCCATCGGAAACGGGCTGGCGGTGCGGCTGCTGACCGACCTCACCGTGCCGGTGACCCCCGAAGGCGGCGAGCAGGCCCGTTTGGCGATCCTGGCCGCCGGCGGGGTGCTGGTCTGAGTCAGCTGCTGATCATGCCGGTCAGGTGCGGCTTGCCGGTGCGGACGTCGTGCACCTCGAACTCCCAGGACTTGTCCGGCTGATCGGACTGCAACTCCACCGTGGCGGGCAGGAAGACCGGCGTCTTGAACGCGACCTCGAACGAACCCCGCTCCGGCAACCGGCCCTCGAAGGCGGCCAGGGTGCGGGCCTTGAGCCACATGCCGTGGGCGATCGCGCCCTTGAAACCGAACGCCTTGGCGCTCAGGTTGGACAGGTGGATCGGATTCCGGTCCCCCGAAATGGCCGCGTAGTCCCGTCCGACGCCAGCCGGAGCCTTCCACCGAACGACTGGTCGAGCGACGGTTTCCGCCTTGTCCGACGGGGCCTTCTTGGCCGATGCCTGCTCGCGGTGCAGGTAGGTGCTGACCTCGTGCCAGACCAGTTCGTCGTCAACCCGGGCCTCAGTGATCAGGTCGACCTGCCGCCCGGACGGGTGCGCACGCAGGTTCTGCGCCCAGGCCGACACGGTCACCCGATCGGCAGCGGTCACCGGCCGGAGCTGGTCGATCCGATTCCCGACGTGGACCAGACCCAACAACGGGAACGGAAAACTGGACGCGGCCATCAGCGAGATGCTGAGGGGAAAGGTCATCAGGTGCAGGTACGTCGGCGGCAATACGTCGGTGACTCGGAACCCGCACAGTTGCTGATAGCGCCGTAGCCGGTCGACCTCGATTTCCTGATCGGCCACGGTCAGCCGGGTATCCGGCACGGTGCTGGCATGGCTGCGGGTGAGAATCGCCTTGACGAACAGGGGACCCAGTGACGGAACGGTCTCCATCACGCTCCGACCAGATTCTGACCGCAAACCCGAACGACCTGCCCGTTCACACCACCGGAGGCCGATTGGACCAGGAACGCAACGGTCTCTGCGACGTCGACCGGCAGCCCGGCCTGCTGCAGGCTGCTCAATCGACGGGCCACCTCGCGGGTCAGGAACGGCATCGACTTGGTCATGTCGGTGTCGATGAAGCCTGGGGCGACTGCGTTGATCGAAGCCGATTTGGCCGCGAAAGACGGGGCGAACGAGCGCACCATCCCGATCACGCCGGCCTTGGACGCGGCGTAGTTCGTCTGGCCCCGGTTGCCGGCGATGCCCGACGTCGACGCCAGGCAGACCACCCGGCCACCGTCGCGCAACGTCCCGGTCTCCAAGAGCGCGGTGTTGATCCGCAGCTGCGAGGCCAGATTCACCCCGATGACAGAATCCCACTGTTCGGGCTTCATGTTGGCCAGCAACTTGTCGCGGGTGATGCCGGCGTTGTGCACGACGATGTCGACGCCGCCGTGACGCTGCTCGAAGTAGCTCGTCACCACCTCCGCGGCGTCGGCGGCAGCGATGTCCAGTTGCAGCGTGCTGCCACCGATCTTGTTGGCCACCTTGGCCAACCGCTCTCCGGCGGCCGGCAGATCGGCCACCACGACCTGAGCACCGTCCCGGGCCAGGGTCTCGGCGATGGCCGCGCCGATGCCCCGGGCGGCACCGGTGACCAGCGCGACCCGGCCGGCCAAGGGCCTGGTCCAGTCCGCGGGAGCCTCGTGCGAGCCGGCCGCGACCCGGACCACCTGGCCGTCCACGTAGGCCGATCGACCGGAGAGGAAGAACCGGATTGTGCTGTCGGCATCGGCCAATTCCGCTCCGGCGTCGAGTTGGATCAGGTTCGCCGTCGCACCGGCGCGCAATTCTTTGGCCAGCGAACGGACGATACCGTCCAGCGCCTGCCGGGCCGCATCGACGATCGGGTCCTGCCCGTCCGGCGCCCGTCCGATCAGCACGACCCGCCCTGATGAACGCAACCGACGCAGCGGTCCGGCAAAGAATGCCCTGAGTTCATCGAGGTCTTCCGGCGATCGAGCTGCGGTGGCGTCGAACAGCAGGGCGGACCACCTCGACGTGCCGTCGTCAGCACTGTGCACCGCCGTCTCAGCGGCCGACAACAGCTCGTTCAGTCCGTCGAGCCCACCCTTGACCTCGCCGTGCAGCAACGCCCCGGGCAACAGCGGATCACCGGGCCGGTAGCGACGCAGTACCGCCGGCCGGGGCAGTCCGAGCTGCGAGGCCAGCTTGGCCCCGAGGCCGGAATTGACCAGGTCCAGATAACGATCAGCCATCGCTCACGCCTCCAGGATCGCGACGACACCCTGGCCGCCGGCGGCACAGATCGAGATCAGCCCACGTCCAGAACCCTTTTCGTGCAACATCTTGGCCAGCGTGGCCACGATCCGACCCCCGGTGGCGGCGAACGGATGCCCGGCGGCGAGGGAAGAGCCGTTCACGTTCAGCCTGGTCCGATCGATGGATCCGAGCGGCTGGTCAAGGCCGAGTCGTTCGGCACAGAAGCGCGGATCCTCCCAGGCCTTCAAGGTGGCCAGCACGGTGGAGGCGAATGCCTCGTGGATCTCGTAGAAATCGAAGTCCTGCAGGCTCAGCTTGTTGCGCTCCAGCAATCGGGGCAGTGCGTAGGCCGGAGCCAGCAACAGGCCCTCGTCCTTGCGGTCGCCGTGGACGTAGTCGACCGCGCCGGTCTCGGCATCGACCAGATGGGCCAGCACCGGCAGGCTGTGCTCGGCCGCCCACTCGTCCGAGGACAGCAGCACGGCCGAGGCTCCGTCGGTCAACGGCGTCGAATTACCCGCCGTCATCGTGGGATTCGGGCCTCGCGTGCCGAACACCGGCTTGAGCTTGGCCAACTTCTCGGCCGTCGAGTCGGCCCGCAGGTTCTGGTCCCGGGTCAGGCCGAGGTACGGCGTGATCAGATCGCTGAAGAAGCCCCGGTCATAGGCCGCCGCCAGATTCTGATGGCTGGCTGCAGCCAGTTCGTCCTGATCCTCTCGGCTGATCTCCCACTCGGCCGCAGTGATCGCCTGGTGCTCACCCATCGACAGGCCGGTGCGGGGCTCGGAGTTCTGCGGGATCGCCGGTACCAGCTGGTTCGGCCGCAAGCCACCCAGGGCCTTGAGCCGGGCCGGCAGCGAGCGGGCCCGGTTGGCGTCCAGCAGCACCTCGCGCAGACCCTCGTTGACCGCGATCGGAGCGTCCGAGGTGGTGTCTACCCCACCGGCGACACCGGACTCGATCTGGCCGAGGGCGATCTTGTTGGCGACCAGGATCGCCGTCTCCAGGCCGGTGCCGCAGGCCTGTTGCACGTCATAGGCCGGCGTCCGGGCCCCCAGGGTGGAGCCGAGCACGGCCTCGCGGGTCAGATTGAAGTCCCGGCTGTGTTTGAGCACCGCACCGGCGGCCACCTCGCCCAGGTTTTCGCCCTGCAGGTTGAACCGGGCGGCCAGGCCGTCCAGGGTTGCGGTCAGCATGTCCTGATTGGACGCGTGCGCGTACGTGCTGTTCGAGCGTGCGAACGGGATCCGATTGCCCCCGAGAATGGCGGCGCGTCGAGTCGACATGGTGCTCCTCCAAGTTGTCGATACTCAGAGTATCGGGTAAATCTGCGCCTCGCAGCCGATGGTGGCGCAGCTCCCAGCAGAATGGTGGTCATGGAAACGCTGGAGCACCTGAGCCACCCGCCGACCGTGCTACTGAGCACCCGGCGCAAGGACGGCCGGGTCGTGGACACGCCGATCAACTTCGCCGTCGACGCCGCTGGCTTCGGTTACTTCCGGACCTGGCCGAACTCGGGCAAGGTCAAGCGCCTGGCCAATTTTCCAGGCGTGCGGATCTGCCGCTGCACCCGCAACGGTCATCCGCAGGGCTCGGACCAGCCCGCGCTGGCCACCCGGCTCAGCGGCGCCGAGGCCGACCACGCCCGGCGAACCCTGATCGCCAAGTATCCCAAGAGCCATGGCTTGCTGGCCCCGCTCATAGACCGGGCGCGCCGGCTGCCGCCGCTGTACTACCGGCTCACCCCAGTTGAGGAACCCACGCCCTGGGACGGAGCAGTCAGCTAGCCAGGTTGCGCAGGCAGGTCTCGCGCGCCTCGGTGACGGCCTCGTCCTCCGGGGTCAGGTCAGCGGCAATGTTGAGATCGGCCAGCGCCTCATCCCATCGGCCGGTCTCGAGGTAGAGGAAGCCGCGGTTGTAGCGCAAAGCCGCATCCGCGCCGTCGACCTCCAGCGCCGCCGTCAGATCGGTCAGGGCGTCGTCGAACCGGCCTTGCTCATAAGCCAAGGTGGCCCGGCCCGACAGGGCGGTGACCAGGGTGGGCATCGCAACCAGCGCACGGTCGTAGGCGGCCAGGGCCTCGTCCGTCCGGTCCCATTCGGCCAGCACCTGACCGAGCACGACCTGCAGGTAGGCGTTGTCGGCATCCAGGGCCAGCCCGGCCTGGGCATCGGCGTGAGCCAGTTCGAGCTCACCGGCCTCGAGATAGATGCCGGCCCGGTTCACGTAGGCGTCGACGAACGTCGGATCGAGCTCCAGCACATAGCTGAAGTCGGCCAGCGCCGATGCCACGTCGCCCACGGTCAGATAGAGGTCACCGCGGTTGTAGTGGATCTCCGGGAACGGCGGGGTGAGCGAGATTGCCTTGGCGTAGTCGGCCAAAGCCTCATCGGTGCGGCCGATCCGGCGCAGGATGTTGCCGCGTTCCAGGTAGTGCTCGCAGTGGTTGGGGTCCTCGCCGATGATCACGCCGTAGTCCGCGATGGCCTCCTCCAGCCGGCCCAGCCCGAGGTAGACCCGGGCCCGGTTGTTCTTCAGCACGGCCCGGTGCAACTTGTGCTCGTTGGGTTCCAGCTTCTCGTTCAAGCTGTCGATGCAGGTGTCCACCAACCGCAGCGCCTCGTTCAGATCGCCGAGGTTGACCTCGACCAGGGCGAGCCCGTTGGCGTAGAACGCGCTTTGAAAGGCGTTCTGAACTCGATCGGGCAGCAATGACGCGGTCGCCATCGCCGAGTGCAACCACGACTTGGCCAGCTTCTCGTCCCGCTCGGCCGGATCGTTGTGACGGGTGTAGAGCATCGCGGTGGAGTAGGCCGCGGCCATGTGCACCTCGGGCCGTTTGGACACCAGCCGGGCCTGGTTGTAGAGCCCCATCGCCTCGTGGGTCTGCCCGAGGATCGACCAGGCCAGCCCGAGCTCGACGGCGAAGGACCACCAGGCCTCCTCCTGCGTGGCCGGGTCGATCAGCGCCATCGCCCGGGTCGCGTAGTCGACCACCGCGTCGTAGAAACCCAGGCAGAGGCAGTGATCCTGCGCCTCGTACAGCGATCGGACGCCGGTACGGGCCGCGTCGCTGCCGTGTTCGCGGTGCCAGGTCAGTGCTCCCAGGGTCAGCGAGAACTCGTCCAACCCGGCCAGCTCGGCCGCCCGCTCATCATGCCAACGCGCCCGGACGTCGTCCGGCTCGGCCAGATAGGCCCGCCGAACCGCCGGATCATCAGTCGTCCCGTCCGATTGCACGTACTGCCGGCCGGAGGGGTTCGGCGCATGTTCATCGGTGGAAACCGTCACCTCGGTGCGAACGGTGAAGCGCGCGATGGCGTCGGCCAGGCCCGGGTCGAGCGACTCGTCCGAGGCCAATCCGAGCACCAGCGTCAGCCGGCTCGGGTCCCACCGGCGCAGTGCCGCGGTGAAGAACTCCTGGTCGGTGAACTCGGCCTGGTCGAGGTCCTCGACCACGATGGTCCACTGCCCGTCGGGCACGCCGTCGCGGAAGAACTCGACCAGGCCGTGCGCGGTACGGAAGGTGCGCAGCCGGGCGTAGAACCGGGTCCGCTCGGCCGGCAGGGCCATAGAGGTCAGAGTTTGTCTCGAGTTCGACAGCACATCCCGCAACTCCGGAGCGACCGAGAGCAGTTCGATGTCGTGCCGGACGGCGAGTTCGGGACGCCGGGTCAACACGTCCGGCGTGAGCGATCGCAACAACGTGCCCGCCGCGGTGTACGGGCCGCGCAGGTTGCGGTGCGCGCTGACCGAGGCGAGGACGGAGGGATGGTCCAGGGTGGCGAGTGCGGCCTGCCGGTCGGCTCGGCGTCCGCCGATGATCACGCGATGCGACATGTCAGATTCCCTTTGCTCTCAAGATGATTCAGACGGCAACCGGACGCGGCCGGCGCAGGAAGCCGCGGGCCGCCAGCACTCCGGCCAGCGCGATCTCGCCGAAGTTCAGGATCAGGAAGGCGATGCCGTCGACGAAGTTGGTCGGGGTCGGGTGGCTGATCAGCCGGTGGAACACCGACTCCGTCAGCCGGATGCCGGTCGGGAAGCCGATCAGCACCAGGGTGCCGCCCAGGAACAGGTAGCCGACCATCATCAGCCAGGAGTACCAGCGGGCCACACTGGCATCGCGGGGTGTCCAGGTCGCCGGATCGACGAGCTTGTCGGTGCGACCGAGCAGCCGGTTGAACCGGTTCTGCAGTAGTTGCTTGGCCACCGTCTGCAGGTCGTTGCAGCCGATGACGGTGATCGCGGTGTAGTACAGGTCGGTCCGCAGGAAGAAGTAGAACTGCCAGACGAAGCGCAGCACGATGCCCATCGCCATCGACAGCATCAATCTGCCGATGAAGGCGAGGACAACGCCTCGATTGTGGTGCAGCGGAGCCGCACCCAGGGTGAGGGCGCAGAACAGCAGGACGTCCATCAGCATGCCGGCCAGCATGGGCAGGTATCGCTTACGCCGGGGCACCGCGACCAGACCGTCCAGGCTGGTGATGAACACGACGAAGTAGAACCGGCGGCCCAGGCGCAAGGAGGAGTTCAAGCCGAGCCGACGACCGGCCAGGGCGTGGAACGACTCGTGCAGCAGGATCCAGGGCAGCTGGCCGAAGACGATGCCGATCGTGAGGATGACCAACGACGAGTTGGTGAAGAAGAGGTGCTGGTAGCTCGGGACCAGGCTGTGGTCCCGGAACAACGCGATCGCAGTCACGACCGCCAGGGCGGTGTACGCGACAAAAGCCACCGGCGAGAACATCGCCTGCCCGAGCCGCTGCCAGCGGACCCGTGTCGGCGCAGTCACCTCTTGACCGTCGGCCAGGATCATCTCGAATTCGGCCAGAACCTCGAGGAACTCGACGATATCGACCTGTTCCCCGTAGTTCTCGGAATACCAACGGGCGCCCTCGTTCGGGCTGTGACCCTCTTCCAGGAAGCGCAATAGTGCGGCGCCGTCGACCGGAAAGAGCCCGTAGGAATCGATGTCCGCACGCCCGACCGTGACCTCGTCGCCCTCTTCGAGATAGGTCAGCGGGTGTAGTCGCAGGGGCGCGTCCAGATCGATCTGGTGGGCATCCACCGAAGGCAGCTCGACCGGCTCGGCAAGCAGTTCGGAATCGGGCGGCTGGGGGTCGAGCTGGGCGGCCGTCATGGCAAACCTCGAATGCTGGGAAAGGACTGGAGGAAATCGATCAGGCTGACATCGGCCCGGACACGGGACGGCCGCGTCCGAGCCGATGTGCTTGCGGGGCTGCCTGACTAGGCGACCAGGATCGGCGTGCCGGTGCCGCCGCAGTAGCAGGAGCCGGCCGACGAGGTCAGACGGACGGTGCCAGCCTTACGAACTGCGATCTTCTTCATGGGTGTTACCCTTTCCATGCGTTATTGCACGAAAACCGGTTGCGGGCGCAGCCGGTAGACCCGATTCTTCGGGTCGTCTACAGGGGGACGGATTAGCCCTGAGGACGTACTACCAATACGTCCTTCGATAGGGGCCGAAGCCGTCCCTTTGTGGTGTTCCGAGCCCGGATTACCTTCCCGGACCAGGTGATTGTGTCTAGGGGCCGCACTGCGGCTGCACTTCAAGAGCCTGCTGAACTCCCCGTGATACGGCCTTCGAGCAAGTCCAAGGCATTCTGCGAGCGGACGCAGATAAGTACGGTTCTGGCCGGTTGAGGCAATCGCCGTTCATCTGTGGTGAAGTCAGGTTGGTACCCCGCGACCCGAATGTCAACAGTCTGCAGTCAGCTATTTTTGGTCGGGTCCAGATACCGGCCGCCGGAGCCGTTTTCCATGATCAGAAAACAAGATCCCGACCGCAATCGGGCCGTTACCAACCGGTCATCATTGTCCGATCGGACAGTCGCGGTCGGACGTCCTGCTGAAGGTTGCTCCGCGCGGCCTCGGCGTCACCGACCTGGTGGGGCCGGGTCAACAACTCGGCGGCATACGGCACGCGGTCCCGGCCAGTTCAGCCTTACCGCGGCCGCTTCATCAGACCCGCTCACCGTTGCGCACGCCACCGCTTGCCGTCAGGGGCGGCCGGCGTACACGCCTTGATGGGTCCAGATGTGCTGCAACGCGATCCTGGTTCCCGGCTGCTTGGCCACGTACCAGTTGCCACCGCCGGCGTAGATGCCGACGTGCGTGATGCCGGCCGGGCTGCCGCCGGAGAAGTTCATGAAGACCAGGTCGCCGAGGCGCAGCGAGGCCAGCGCGACGTGCGCGATCGATTGGTACTGCTGCAGCGCGTTGTGGGGCAGCCGCAGGCCGGCTTTCGCGTAGGCGTACTGGGTCAGGCCGGAGCAGTCGAAGGATTGCGGTCCGGCGGCGCCGTAGACATAGGGTTTGCCGACCTGCTGACGGGCGACGGCGACGGCCCGAGCGGCGCGGCTGGCCTGAGCCTGGGCGGCCTGCACGGTGGCCGAGCTGACGCCCATCTCGCGCGGAGTTGCGTTGGCGGTCGCGGTCGGAATGACGAGCAGCGAAGCGGCGACGGCGGTAACGGCACAGATTGTGGACAGGATCGAACGCATGACGGTGGTGCCCTTCTCATACCGCCTACGGGGAATGACCTGTCGGGTTCGGGCTTGAGAATGTGCCCGGCCAGTCGGACTGGCTTCACCCCGAGGAACTGCGATGAGTTCCGGCGCGCGTTGGGTTCTCCGCTCCTGCCGACGTACCTCGGCTCAACCGGATCAGTGGCAGGACTCGGCGTCCGACCCGGCTGCCCCATCGTGTGACGGGGGCTTGGTGTCGGGAGATCCCATCGTCGGGTCGGCCGGAAGCATGAGCTGCTGTGGAGCTTCTCTCGTTCCGGCCGGCCGCTCGGCGCGGGCGTACGACCCGTTAGGCTGTCCCCGGCATGCGGTCCGACCGCGTGTCTGGGCCTCTAGCTCAATTGGCAGAGCTGCGGACTTTTAATCCGTAGGTTGCGGGTTCGAGCCCCGCGGGGCCCACATCCTCCCAGCCCAGTTTTTCTGGGGCCTGTAGCGATTCTCGGCACTCGCCGGTTTCAGCGTTCGGTGCCATTCGGTGCCAAAAAGGTGCCATTGACAAAGTTCACTACATGTCAATGCCGGTTCCGGGGCGTTCAGTGCCGTCTCCCCAGAGCGCGTTACCGATGCGCCGGGCGGCCTCGATCCCGAGTTCGGGAGCGACGTGGCTGTAGGTGCCGAGGGTGAGCGTGATCTGCGAGTGACCGAGGATCTGCATCGCGACGCGGGCCGGCACGCCTTGGGTCAACAACATGGTCGCGGCCGTATGGCGGGCATCGTGCAGGCGAGCGTCGCGGACCTCAGCGCGCTTCAGCAGGGCCTTCCAGTCGTGATAGTCCCGCCGTGGGTCGATCGGCTTGCCGTTGATCTGGGCGAAGACCAGGTCGTACTCGTGCCAGAGGTTGGCCGCCGCTACTCGTTCTCCGTTTTGCTGGTTTCGGTGCTGACGGAGGGCGTCGACGAGTTGGCCCGGCAGGGCGATGGTGCGCCGGCCGGCGCGAGACTTCGGCTCGACAAAAACCAGGCCGGTCCCTACCTGACGCTGGAGCGCCCGCCGGATGCGCACGGTGCCGGCATCGAGATCGATGTCCTTCCACTGCAGCCCGAGCGCCTCGCCCTGTCGCAAGCCGAGGGCGAGCGCCACGGACCAGCGGGCGGAGTTGCGATCAGCCTGTGAGGCATTGAGGATTCGGCGCGCTTCGTCATTGGTCAGCGGCTCGACTTCGGCGCGCACGACGCGAGGCGCGTCGACCAGGTTGCAGACGTTGCGCCCGACCCGTTCGCGTTGAACCGCGACCTTGAGCGCCCGGGACAGGATGCGGTGACAGTGCAGGATCGAGGCGGGTTGCATCGGCTTCTGCTCGATCCGACGGCCGCTGGCCGGGTCGACTCTTGCCGTCGTCCGCGCACAGTCGCGGTAGAACTTCTCGATGTGCTCGGGCAAAAGTCGGTCGAGGCGATGCTGGCCGAGGGCGGGAATGATCCGTCCGTTGACGTAGGTGTCGTATGACTGCAGCGTCGACGGCCGAACCCGGGCCGGTGCGATCTGCTCCAGCCAGTGGGTCAGCCACTCGGCCACGGTCAGCGTCTGGCGCGACGCCGGGACGAGGCCCGTCTCCTTCTGGTTCTGGAGTTCGCGAAGTTGCATGGCGACATCGCTACGGGTTCGGCCGGACAGGTGCCGGCGATCGCGTGACCCGTCCGGTTTGCTGCCGACAGATAGGTAGGCATGCCACCGGCCGTCGCCACCTTTGGTGATGTCAGTGCCCTCACCGTCGCTACGACGATTGCGGCCAGCGCTCACGGTCGACGGCCGAGTGGTTGGATGTGCTCGGTCACGATTCGAGCGAGCTGACGTACTCGTCGATGGCGCCGACCGGAACACGGCGCGACGATCCGATTTTGACCGATCGGAGTGAGCCATTCTTGATCAGGGCGTACACGACGGTTCGCGATACCCGCAGACTTTCCGCCGCCTCCTCTGGAGTGATGAGCGCGCTGGTCCGGGGCACCGTTTGCATTTCGACCGACCTCGGCTTCATATTCGCGACCGCTCGCTGCACGCCTTTCAGCCGCATGACTAGCTCGTCGGCAAGGTTGGACGCCAGTTGCAAATCTCCTGGTAACAGGTCATCGGGACCGTCGGCGGTCCCGTTCTCAACGATCTGAAGCATGCCAACACCTCTCAGCCAGTTCGACTTCGTCGTCTGGATATACGGCGCGGACAGTCCTACTATCGGATCGTCGTCGGACGCGGCCTTGAAACGTCGTGGTCGATTTCATCGGCCTGGTCGGCGGCGCTCAGCAGCGCGGCGGCGATCTGCCGGGCCGAGCCGGAGTTGAGGACGGCCACGAATCTGTCGTCAACATCGGACGGTTCGCCGACGAGACGCACGAGCCCGGCCAAATCCGCGGTTTCGATCGGTGACGCCAGATCGACAGTCAGGTCGATCCGGTGGCCGGCTTCTGTCTTTGCCATCGCCTCGCGAGCAACAGGACGCGATACGCAGAACCGAGCGTGATCTCGTCGCTCGCCCAGATCGCAGAACGAAGCATGTCGTCGCGGCATCGTTGCCTCCAAGGAGCGAGGGGATACCTCCAGAATAGTCAACGAACCTGTACTGCGGTC
>CAZZZW010000076.1:418-14887 GCA_964658795.1 Phormidium nigroviride PCC 7112 | reverse complement strand
GATCGACACCGTCTGAGTGGCGTCACCGGACTTGGGCACCAGCAACGAGCCCGAGGCCGGCCCGGTCGAAAGGCCCGTCGAAGAAACGGCATTCCACGACACCGTCTGCTTCTTGCCGGACAGGTCACGAGCGCCCAGCTGCAACGTGGTGGACCCACCCGGCGCGGCAACGACCACGCTGGACGAGCTGTAACCCAGCGCCGAGGAAAGGCCAGCGGTGTTCGACGGCGGTGCGTCGCCGGCCGCGGAAGCCCACTTCTTGTTGGCCGTGGCTGACAGATCAGCGGTGATGGCACCGCCGTCGGTGGTCAGCGACGGCGGCAGGTACGCGTGCGCCCACGACGCACCGTTCAGCGTCATCGACTGCACGTACGGCGTGCCGACCGAGGCCTTCGGGGCCGACGTCGTCAACGTTTTGCCCGACGGCAGCGAGATCTTCGCGTTCGCGAACACCGGCGAACCAACGGCCAGGTCGGACGTGCCCGGAGTCTCCGGGTAGAAGCCCAGCGCCGACCAGACGTACCAGGCGCTCATCGTGCCCAGGTCGTCGTTACCGGCGATGCCGGCCGGGGTGTTGGTGAAGATCTGCTGTTGGATCGAGCGCACCGTCGACTGGGTCAGGTACGGAGCACCGGCATAGTCGTACTCCCACGGAATCTCGATGCTCGGTTCGTTCCCGAAGTCGGCGTTGGCCGCGGTCGGGTGCTTGATGTCGGAGGACAGGCTGTTCAGCTTGGCGACCCAGTTCGCCTTGCCGCCCGCGGCCGCGATCAGGCCGGCGATGTCGAACGGTTCCATCGGCGTGTACTGGGCCGACGAACCTTCGACGAATCCGTTCGACGTGGTCGGGGAGAACCCGGACGCGAACGCACCCTTCCCCGATTTGGCCTCCAGGTAGTTGGTGGCCGGGTTGAACACGTTCTGCCAGTTGTTGGCCCGGGTGGCAAAGGTGTTCTGCACCGAAGCGTTGCCCAGCGCGCCGGCGAAGGAGCTGATCGCGTAGTCGGCGGTGTTGTACTCCTGCTGGGTCGAGACCGATCCGTAGAAGTTGCAGCAGCCGTAGCTGCCGTCGACCGGGATGTAACCCTGGTTCAGGTACTGGGCCAGGCCCGGCCGGACGTTGTTGGTCTTGTTGGCCTCGGCCAGCATCGCGTTCAACGCCTTGCTCGTGTCGAAGTCCCGCGCGCCGAAGGCGTAGGCGTCGGCGATGATCGCATCCGCCGGGTCACCGACCATCACGTAGGATTCGCCGTTGTTCAAAGCCCATTTCGGCAACTGACCGATCTGGTCGTACTGGTTGAGCATCGATCGGACCGAGTCCGACGTCTGCTGCGGGGCGACCATCGCGGCCAGCTGGACCTGGCTGCGGTAGATATCCCAGCCGGAGTAGTTGGCGTACTCGAGGTGGCCGGCCGCGACCTTGTGGGTCTGGCCGTCGAAACCGGCGTATTGCCCGTTGTAGTCGGAGAAGACGTTCGGGTGCAGCAACGCGTGGTACATCGCGGTGTAGAACGTCTGCTGGGCATTCGTGTCACCGCCGCCGATCTGGATCTTGCCGAGGATGTTGTTCCACGCCGTGTGCGCCGCTGCCTTCACCGCGTCGAAGGCGTACGTGCCGTTCTCCTTGGCCCGGTTCTGCTTGGCGTTGGCGTTGCTGACATAGGACAAACCGACGTTGGCCTGCACCACCTGGGTCTTGGCCGTGTTGAAGCTGACGTACGCGCCGTCGCTGCCGATCGTCGGGGGCTGCGCCGCGGCCTTGGTCGAGGGAGCCTTCGCGGTCGAGGTGTTCTTGCCCGACACATCCGGGCGCGGCCGGGCCACGCCGTTGGACGACTTCGGCTGCATATCGCTGGTCGACTTGGCCGAAGGCTTGGTCGCCGCGTGCACCGTCGATTGCGCATTGCCCGCGGCTACCGCAGAGTTCTGGTAGGTGCCGTAGCCGGTGATCGGCTGGTCGAAGGTCATGTCGAAGAACGCGGTGTAGGTGTCATCGGCGCCGCAGAAGTTTCCGCTGGTGACCTGGCCCTGGATCTCATGGTTGTTGATGACCTGGAACCGGGTGCCGTTCGACCCGGCCGCGCTGTCGGACAACTTGAGGATCAGGTTTCCGTTCGATCCCTGCGGGAAGGTGAAGCGGGCCGCGCCGGAGCGGGTGGTGGCCGACAGCTCCGAGGTGATGCCGGCTGCGGTCAGCTTGTAGTAGCCGGCCTGGGCGGTCTCGGCCGTGTGATCCAGCGGCAGGGTGGCCGCGCCGGGATCGGCGGGAATTGCCCCGGCCACCGGCAGGATCGGGAAGTCACCGGCCGCACCGCAGCCCGGACCGGAGATGTGGGTCAGGCTGAAGCCGGTGATCGACTTGTCGTTGTACTCATAGCCACCGCCCGCCGGGCGGCTCGGGGTGTCCGGGCTCCACTGCACCATGCCGAACGGGGTATCCGCGCCCGGGAAGTCGTCGACGGCGCCGGAGGTGCCGATGATCGGGTTGACCAGCGACGCCGGGTCGCTCACGTAACTGGCCTTGGGGGCCGCGCTGGCGGCAGAGGCTGGGATCAGGATCCCGGCCGTCAACGCGGTACCGGCTGCTGCGGCGAGCAACCGGGATGGTCGTCGAACCATCGTCATCAAGCCTTTCCTTGCTGGCCCCGACTCGGACGAGGGGTCTGACATCGTTGTCAGATCGACCGGACGCATCGGAGGCACGTTTCGAAGGGGTGCTCCGATCTTGGACCGATCGGTCAACCAGCGCAAGTGTGCGGTCGGTGTACCTAACCTGGCTCAAACGGGCTGGACGGTCACATCGCCCGCGGCGCCACGGGTCGCGAACGCCAGTACCCGCTCGGCCTCGGCGTGGATCGCCCGTCTGACCGCCGCCGTCAGACGCCCGTAGGAATAGATCGCCAATCCGGTCTCGGTGCGCCGGCAGTGGCCGGCCACGAAGCCGTCGACCAGCACCGTCGAGGCGATCAGACCGTTCTGGCTCATGAACCTCGGCCGGTGCGCGTCGTCGAAGATCCGGCTGCGATCGGCATGTCCGAGCAGGATGTTGTCGAACTCGGCCAGGATGCGAACCGGCGCCTGAGCCGTCTCGTCGATGATCACGCCGGTCGGCAGATCGAACAGCTCGCGACCCGCTTCGGTCTGGTGCCGGGTCAGGTCCATCGTGCTCAAGACCTTGCCGACCCCGGTGAGGCCGGACCAGGCCGTGACGTCGGCCGGGGAGGCCGGGCCGAAGGCGGTCAGGTAGCGCCGGATGAACGAGGGCAGGTCCGGCTCGGGCAGCTCGGCGCCCAGCCAGCTCTGCAGGATCGCGTGCCGGGACGGACCGGACTGAGCCCAGACGCCCCGCGGCGGGACCTGCACCAGGGCGAGTCCGCTACGGGCCATCCGGCACAGCTCGTCCGGCCGGTGCTGATCGAACCTCACCGACAATGCCCCCCCGAGTTCGGCAAAGGTGCGGGGGGCCTGCTCGATCAAGTCCTGGGCGACGACGATCACCTCGGCGAACACGGGGGATTCTCGAAGTGGCCTGGGCAGTACCTTGACCAGTTGCTCGGCCAACACGGCCCGGAACGCGAGTGCGTCGGCGGCGGTGGTCAACTGCAGCGTCGAGCGCATCAGGGACAGCCGGACAGCCCGGCGGTCTTCCAGTGCCCGGCCGAGGGTTGCGGGTTCGTAGCGGCCCAGCCGGGACAGCACGCCGTAGTAGGGAGCCACCGGCGCTTGCGCCTGCAGCCCGGCCAGTCGGTGTAGGACCTCCAGCGGCGGGCAGTCCCAGGTGGTCAGCAGGCCTTGCCGGTGCAGCAGCGTGCGGTTGAGCGCCCGGCGCGACAGGGTGGCCATGGGCGGAACGCTACCGAGCGTGGTTGACCGCCGCCAACGCCGCACCGACCTGCCCGGCCAGCGATGATGCCACCAGACGGCGGGTCCGGTCCGGTCGAGAATCCAGTTTCGGAACCAGCAGGAACTGACCGAAGACGGCATTTCCCGACCGGGCCGCCAATGCGGTTTCGGCTTGAAGAGGCAGGCCTTCATGCTCGACATCCCAGCTCGCGTCACCCCAGCGGACCGCACCGTCGGTGGTCATTTCCGGCTGGTTCACCGTCGGGCCGGCGACGAAGCGACAGCGCTCCAGGTCGAGCACGCTGATCAGCGACCGATTGGTCCGGGCGATCAGTTCGGTCGTCGCCACGCCGGTGGACACGGCCGCGATGGCCTGGTGCAGGCCCTCCAGGTAGGCGGCCTGGTCGCCGACGCGCCGATGCTGACGCCAGCCCTGGGCTGCGATCTCGGTGACCGCGATGCCCACCACCAACAGCAGCAGGACGGTCTCGACGTCCTGGCGGGAATGGATCGAAAGGCTGCCGTAGGGCGAGGTCAGGAGCAGATCGAAGCTGATGCCGGCCGACAGTGCCGCCACCAGTCCGGCCCACCGGATACCGAAGGTCGCCACCGCCACCACGACGGCGACACAGACCAGTGCGGCGTCCGTGTTCGGCAGCGAGTCACGAGCCGGATACAGCGCGGCACACACGGCAAACGGCAACAGCATGCCCAGGACGATTGCGACGACCTTACGGTTCATGACTCTCCTCCGACGGCAGCGACGAACCGGTACCCGATGCCGGGCACGGTGAGGAAGTGGTGCGGCCGGCTCGGCTCGCGTTCGAGTTTGCGGCGCAACTGGGCCAGATAGATCCGCAAATAACTGCTGTCGGTGTGGGCCGGCGTGCCCCGGGCGGCGGTGAGCAGCTCGGCCGGGGTTATCAGGGTGCCGGGACGATCGGTCAGGGCCAGCAACATCCGCCACTCGGTCGGGGTCAGATGAATCGTCTCGCCGCCGTCGTTTCGCCTTACCTCGCCGGCCGAAACGTCGATCGTGACCGCCTCCAGCACCAGCGTCCGCTCGCTCTGCTGCTGCCGCCGTCGCACCACGGCCCGTAGCCGGGCCACCAGTTCGTTGATGTCGAACGGTTTGGTGACGTAGTCGATCGCACCGATGTCGAGGGCAACCACCTTGTCCGAGCTGCCGGTTCGGGCCGACAGCACGATGATCGCCACCTCGGGATCGTGCTGCAGCAGCTTCTGGATGACCTCGAGGCCGTCCAGGTCCGGCAGGCCCAGGTCGAGCAGCACGACGTCCGGCCGGGTCTCGGCCGCCAGCGCGATGGCCGGCCGGCCGGCGGCCGCGGTGCTGACCTCGTACCCGTGGTGGGACAGGGCCAGCACCAGCGTCCGCAGCAGCAGTGGCTCGTCGTCGACGACCAGGACGTGCGGCATCATTTCACCGGGTAGAGACGGTCTAGCGCGACATTGAGCCGAAGGACGTTCACCTTGGGCTCACCGATGAATCCGAGGTCGCGACCGGACGTGTACTTGGCCACCAGCGACTGCACCTGGGCCGGGTTGATGCCGCGGGTCCGGGCCACCAGTGCGATCTGGATCCTGGCGTAGGCCGGACTGATCTCTGGATCCAGGCCGGAGCCGGAGGCGGTCACCGCATCGGCCGGAACCGCCGGCTGAGCCGGCGCGCTGCCTCGGATCGGCACCAGTTGACCGGCGCCGTAGTCCTGGCCCGCTACCGCTGGCTGGACGGCAACGCCCTTGTATTCACTGATGAACGGTGTGCCGGTCTGGTTCACGCTGATCACCTTGGTGATGTGACCGGCATAGCCCGGGCCGGACCAGAACACTGCCAGTACCGCTCCGACGCCGTCGCTGGTGCAGAACGGCCGCGAGCCGTCGACGCCGTCCAACTTCCCGACGGCCAGGCTACGGGCGCAGACCTGGGTGAGCAGGCTGGGCTTGTCGGGCTGGTCCACGATCGATTCGGGCCCCAGGTTGCTGGCCCCCGAGGCGGTCGGGTCATAACCGGTGGCGCCGGCGGCCGACGGCCGGGATTGGAAGTACTGCGGCAGCGGATTGCCCTTGTCGTCGGTGAAGTTCTGCCCCAGCAGCGGGTTACCGACCGCCGTTCCGTTCAGCTTCACCGAGGCCGCGTTGGCCCCGTTCTGCAACCCCGGGATCAGGGCCACCCCGGTGATGAGCAGCGGGTAACCGATGCCGAGGATCACGGTGAACAGCAGCAGCATTCGCAGGGCCGCCGACCCGGTTCGTAGCGAGGAGATCAATGTTTTCATGGTAATTACCGGATTCCCGGGAGGAACTGGATGAACAGGTCGATGATCTTGATGCCGAGGAACGGCGCGATGATGCCACCCAGGCCGTAGAGATAGAGGTTTCGGCGCAGCATCTGACTGGCCGAACTGGGGGTGTAGCGAACCCCGCGCAGGGCCAACGGGATCAGGGCGATGATGACCAGGGCGTTGAAGATCACCGCGGACAGGATTGCCGATTCCGGTGAATGCAGCCGCATCACGTTCAGCTTGTCCAGGCCCGGGTAGAGCGCGGCGAACATGGCCGGGATGATCGCGAAGTACTTGGCCACGTCGTTGGCGATCGAGAAGGTGGTCAGCGCGCCCCGGGTGATGAGCAACTGCTTACCGATCTCGACGATCTCGATCAGCTTGGTCGGGTCGGAGTCCAGGTCGACCATGTTGCCGGCCTCCTTGGCCGCCGAGGTGCCGCTGTTCATCGCCACTCCGACATCAGCCTGGGCCAGCGCCGGCGCGTCATTGGTGCCGTCGCCGGTCATCGCGACGAGCTTGCCGCCGTCCTGTTCCCGTTTGATCAAAGCCATCTTGTCCTCGGGCTTGGCCTCGGCCAGGAAGTCGTCGACGCCGGCCTCCTGGGCGATCGCGGCCGCGGTCAGCGGGTTGTCACCGGTGATCATCACGGTTCGGATGCCCATCCGGCGCAGCTCGTCGAAGCGGGCCGACATGCCCGGCTTGACGACGTCCTTGAGCTGGATGACGCCCAGTACTCGGGCCTGATCGGCCACCACCAGTGGCGTGCCGCCGGAGGTGCTGATGCCGTCCACTATCCCGGTCAGCTCAGCCGGGATCGTGCCCCCTTGGTCGCGAACCCATTCGATCACGCTGCCGGCGGCGCCCTTGCGAATCTGCTGGCCGGCCACGTCCACCCCGCTCATCCGGGTTTGGGCGGTGAAGGCGACGAAATCCGCGTTCGGCAGCTCGGTGTCGTGGACCTGGTAGCGGGCGGCGGCCAGCTCGACCACCGACCGACCCTCGGGGGTCTCGTCGGCCAGCGATGACCGCTGGGCCGCCTCGGCCAGTTCGACCTCGGTCACTCCCGGCACCGGCACGAACTCGACCGCTTGCCGATTGCCCAAGGTGATGGTGCCGGTCTTGTCCAGCAGCAGTGTGTTGACGTCGCCGGCGGCCTCGACCGCCCGGCCACTCATCGCCAGCACGTTGCGCTGGACCAACCGGTCCATGCCGGCGATGCCGATGGCCGACAGCAGCGCTCCGATGGTCGTCGGGATCAGGCAGACCAGCAATGAGATCAGGACGATCCCGGTCACGCCGTGCTGGTCGAGAGCTTGCGAATCGGGGATGCCGGGCTGGTTGGCCTTGCCGAAGATGGCCAGCGGCTGCAGGGTGACCGTGGCCAGCAGGAAGATGATCGTCAACGATGCCAGCAGAATGTTGAGTGCGATCTCGTTCGGGGTCTTCTGCCGGGAGGCACCCTCAACCAGTGCGATCATCCGGTCGATGAAGGATTCCCCTGGTTTTTGGGTGATCTTCACGACGATCCGGTCGCTCAGCACGGTCGTACCGCCGGTCACCGAGCTGCGATCACCGCCGCTCTCCCGGATCACCGGGGCACTCTCTCCGGTGATCGCGCTCTCGTCGACGCTGGCCACGCCCTCGATCACGTCGCCGTCGCCGGGAATGATGTCTCCGGCCTCGCAGACCACCCGGTCACCCTGTTGCAGTTGGGGTGCCGGCACCTGCGACTCCGACCCGTCGGCGGCCAGCCGCCGGGCCATGGTGTCGGTCTTGGTCCGGCGCAGGGCGGCGGCCTGGGCCTTGCCGCGACCCTCGGCCACCGCCTCGGCCAGGTTGGCGAACACCACGGTCAGCCAGAGCCAGATCACGATCAGCCAAGCAAAGGCCGAGGAATGCAGGATCGCCTCGACAGTGGTGAATGCCGCCCCGAGCTCGACGATGAGCATGACCGGGTTCTTGTAGAGCGTGCGCGGATCGAGTTTCTTGAACGCGTCCGGTAGCGATTGCCACAGCATGGCAAAGGAGATCATCGGTGCAATCCTTCTGCGAGCGGTCCCAGCGCCAGCGCCGGGAAGTAGGTCAGGCCGACCACGATCAACGTGACGCCGGTGAGTAGGCCGACGAACAGCGGCCGATGGGTCGGCAGGGTGCCGTCGCTCTCGGGCACCTGTCGCTGCCGGGCCAGTGAACCGGCCAGTCCGAGCACGAACACCATGGGCAGGAATCGGCCGAGCAACATGGCGAATCCGAGCGCTGTGTTGTACCAGTCGGTGTTGACCGAGATGCCGGCGAAGGCGCTGCCGTTGTTGTTGGCGGCGGAGGTGAAGGCGTACAGCACTTCGGACAACCCGTGTGGACCACTGTTGAGCATGCCGGCCCGTTCACCCGGTAGCGCCATCGCCACCGCCGTTCCGACCAGCACGATCGCCGGCGTGGTCAGGATGTAGAGCGAGGCGAATTTCATCTCCCGGGCGCCGAGCTTCTTGCCGAGATACTCAGGTGTGCGACCGACCATGAGGCCCGCGATGAAGACCGACAGCATGGCCAGGATCAACATGCCGTACAGGCCGGAGCCGGTACCGCCGGGTGCCACCTCGCCGAGCATCATGTTCAGCAGCAGGGTGGCGCCCCCGAGGCTGGTGTAGCTGTCGTGGAAGCTGTCCACCGCACCGGTGGAGGTGAGCGTCGTTGCCGTTGCGAATACGGAGGAATCAGCTACGCCGAACCGGGTCTCGGTGCCCTCGGTGGCGGCTCCGACCGCAGTCGGCACGGTGCCGTGGTGCGCGTCCTGCGCGGCCAGGTTGAGTCCGCCGGACAGCAGCGCCAGGATCGCCATCACCGCGACGATCGCATAGCCCTGCCGCTTCTGGCCGACCAACCGGCCGAACGTGCGGGGCAGTGAGAACGAGACGCACAACAGCAGGAAGATCTCGAGCCAGTTGGTCCAGGCGGTCGTATTCATGAACGGGTGCGCGGAGTTGGCGTTGGCGGTACCGCCGCCGTTCGTGCCGAGGTCCTTGATCGCCTCCTGGCTGGCGAACGGGCCACCGGTGATGGTCTGCCGACCGCCGGTCAGGGTGCTGATCTCGTGGTAGTGGTGCAGGTTCTGGACCATGCCGGCGCCGACGAAGACGACCGCGGCCACGATCGAGATCGGCAGCAGCACCCGCAGGACGATCCGGGTCAGGTCGACCCAGAAGTTGCCCAGCCGGTCGGTTTTGTTCCGGACGAAGGACCGGACCAGCGCGACGGCCACGGCGACGCCGACCGCGGCCGAGACGAAGTTCTGGACCGCCAGTCCGGCCATCTGCACCAGATAACCCAGGGCATTTTCACCCGAGTAGCTCTGCCAGTTCGTGTTCGTGACGAAGCTGACCGCAGTGTTCCAGGCCTGCGGACCGGACATCTGTGGCACCTGATAGGGCGGCCAGAAGTGTTGCTGGATCCGCAGGAAGGCGTACAGGAAGAGCACCGAGACCACGCTGAAGGCCAGTACCGAGCGCAGATACCGCGACCAGGTCTGGTCGGCGTCCGGATCGACGCCGGCGCCCCGGTAGAGAACCCGCTCGAGGCGGGCATGCTTCGGCGAGCTCAACACCCGCGCCATGTAGTCGCCCAACGGCACGTGCACCACGGCCAGGGCGAGGATAAGGGAGCCGGCGAAGAGCAGGCCGGCGGTGGTGGTGGACATTTAGAACCGCTCCGGAAAGATCAGGGCGACCACGAGGTAGCCGACCACCAGGACCGCCAGGATGAGGCCGATCAGGTTGACGCCGCTCACAGCCGTTCGGCCCCCTTCGCGATGAGGCCGACCAGTCCGAAGAGCACCACGGTCAACAGGACGAACACGAAATCAGACATGCCGCTAGTCAAGGACCGGCATCGTGAGGAAACCGCGAGGAAGTCGACTCATCGCCAAACCATCACGTTTTCCTAGCGCCGATCGCACGTAATCTGAGCGCATGACCGAGGCCACCGAGCAGACCGCGCGACGGGGCGCGCTCCGGGTCTACCTCGGCGCGGCTCCTGGCGTCGGTAAGACCTACCGGATGCTGGACGAGGGCAACCGCCGCTGCGAGCGGGGTACCGACATCGTCGTCGGCCTGGTCGAGACCCACGGACGTGAGCACACCGCGGAACGGATCGGCTGTCTGGAGGTGCTGCCGCGACGCACGGTCAGCTATCGGGGCAGCGAGTTCACCGAACTCGACGTCGCCGCCGTGCTGGCCCGACGTCCCGAGGTGGTGATCGTCGACGAACTGGCCCACACCAACGTGCCCGGCGCCGGCAACGCCAAACGCTGGCAGGACGTCGAGCAGTTACTGGCGGCCGGCATCGACGTGATCACCACCGTGAACATCCAGCACCTGGAATCGTTGAACGACGTGGTGGCCGCGATCACCGGTGTGCCACAACGGGAAACCGTGCCGGACGCGGTGGTACGGGCCGCCGAACAGATCGAACTGGTGGACTCCACTCCGGAGGCGCTGCGGCGGCGGATGTCCCACGGCAACATCTACGCCTCGGACAAGGTCGACGCCGCGTTGTCCAACTACTTCCGGGCCGGCAACCTGACCGCGTTGCGGGAACTGGCCCTGCTCTGGTTGGCCGACAGCGTCGAGGAGGGCCTGCAGAAGTACCGGGAGCAGCACGGCATCGCCAGCACCTGGGAGACCAAGGAACGGGTCGTGGTCGCGCTCACCGGCGGCCCCGAGGGTGATGTGCTGATCCGGCGAGGGTCCCGGATCGCGGCCCGGTCCGGTGGCGGAGAGCTGCTGGCGGTGCACATCGCCCGCAGCGACGGCCTGGCTGGATCCTCGATCGCGTCGTTGGATGCGCAACGATTGCTGGTGGAATCCCTCGGCGGCAGCTTCCATTCGGTGATCGGGGACGACATCTCGGACTCGGTGCTGGAGTTCGCGCGGGCCAAGAACGCGACCCAGATCGTCATCGGCGCCAGCCGGCGCAACCCGGTCGTGGCCGGCCTGACCGGTCCGGGCACCGGCATGTCGATCACCCGGCGCTCGGGCAGCATCGACGTGCACGTGGTCAGCCACGACTACGTCGGCCGGGGCCGGGTGCTGCCCAGGCTGACCGGCGGACTCACCCGCCAGCGGCGCCTGGCCGGCCTGCTGACCGCCACCGTGCTGCTGGCCATCCTCACCCCGGCGTGTGTCGCGGCCGGTAAGGATCTGAGTTTCGGCAGCGATCTGTTGCTGTATCTCATGGTCGTGGTGATCTGCAGCCTGGTCGGTGGCTTCTGGCCGGCCCTGGCCACCGCGATCGTGGCCAGCGTGCTGCTGAACTATTACCTGGCCGCTCCGGTGCACACCTTCACCATCTCCGAGCCGGAGAACGTATTGGCCCTGGGGGTGTTCGTACTGATCGCGGCCTTGGTGTCCCGGGTGGTGGATCAGGCTGCGCGTCGCAACGTCGAGGCGGCCCGGTCCAACGCCGAGGCCGAGACGCTGGCCACCCTGGCCGGCAGCCTGTTGCGGGGCGAGCAGGCGCTGCCGGCCTTGTTGCAGCGGGTTCAAGAGACCTTCGCGGTAGCGAGTGTTGCTCTGCTCCGCAAGGGCGAATCCGGTTGGGGATGTGTCGACGCGGTCGGCCCGACGCCGGCCGGTTCGCCGGAGACCGCCGACGCGCAGGCGCCGATCGGCGATGACCTGATGTTGGTGCTACGGGGTCGCAACCTGGCCGCGGAGGACCAGCGGATGCTGGCCGCGTTCGCCAGCGAGGTGGCTGTGGCCTACCAGCAGCGACAGCTGTCCGAACAGGCGCGCTCGGCCCGGGAACTGGCCGAGACCGACCGGGCCCGGACCGCCCTGCTCAATGCGGTCAGCCACGATCTGCGCACCCCGCTGGCCTCGGCCAAGGCGTCGGTTTCGAGCCTGCGCAGTGACGAGATCGACTGGACCGAGGCCGATCGCAAGGAACTGCTCGACACCGCCGACCTGGCCCTGGACCGGCTGACCGCGCTGGTCACCAACCTGCTGGACCTGTCCCGGTTGCAGGCCGGGGTGTTGTCGGTGAGCCTGCAACCGGTCGGCATGGACGACCTGGTCAACCGGGCCCTGAGCACCCTGGTCGACACCTCCGCTCTCGAACTGGCGGTGTCACCGGACCTGCCCGAAGTCAGCGTCGATGCCGGGCTGGCCGAGCGGGTGATCGCCAACGTGGTCGAGAATGCCCTGCGGTACTCACCGGAGAACGAGACGGTGCGGATCATCGCCGAACAGCTCGGCGACCGGATCGAACTGCGGGTGATCGATCGGGGACCGGGCATCGACGCGGTGGCCAAGGTGGGGGTGTTCGAGGCCTTCCAACGCCGCGACGATCGCGCGGTCAGCACCGGGGCCGGGGTCGGCCTGGGGCTGGCGATCGCCCGCGGCTTCGTCGAGGCCATGCACGGCGCGATCTCGTTGGAGGACACGCCCGGTGGCGGACTCGTGGTGATCGTCAGCTTGCCGGTGGCCCAACGGTGATCGTGATCGGAACCGACTGCCCGACGTTGCCGGCGGCATCGGCCTGGCTTGCCGTCACCTGATAGTCCCCGGGCGGCAATTGCGGTGGCACCAGGGAGAAGCCACCGGCCAACACCGGTGCGGTCAGGGTTTCGGCCGTCGTGCCGTGCTGGCTGAACGTCACGCTGACCTGCTGGTCGTCCGGGCTGGCCTGATCGGTCGCGGCCTGGACACCGGCCCGACCGGTCAGCAGCCCGCCCGCGTAGGCCATCGTCACCTTCGGTGCCCTGATGTCGAGTACGAAGTCGGCCACCGCGCTGCCCTGGTTGCCGGCCGCGTCGGTCTGGGTCACGGTGACCCGGTAATGCCGGCCCGGAGTCAGCGGCCGCAGCACCGAGCGCCAACCCCCGCCCAGCACCGGCTCCCGGTGTCGTTGGACGACCGAGCCGCCGATCGGGGCGACCTCGACCACCACGCTGGCCCGGTCACCGGTCGCGGTGCCGGCCCGGCCGGTCAGGATCGGGGCCGTCCGGACATAGGCCGGTACCTCGACCGACACTACGGGCGCCGTAGCGTCGATCGAGAACGGCCTGATCTGACTTACCGAAACGTTGCCGGCCGCATCGCGCTGGACGGCCCGTGCGGTGTAGTCACCGGTGCCGAGGCCAGACCCCAGCACGGCCCAGTGCCCGCTCACCCGGGTGGTGCTCAGCGTCGTGACCAGGCGGCGGCCGGACAGGATCTGCAGGTCGATCATGGTGGAATCCGCGCTCGAGGTCGACGACGCCGGGACCGTGCCGGCCTGGCCGGAGAAGGCCGGCCACCGGACCGGGGCCAGCCGGACGTCGGGTCCGCGAGTGTCGATCACCAGGCTGGACCGGGATTGGCCGCTGTTGCCGGCCGAATCCCGTTGCTGGACCACTACCGCATAGCGGCGCTGCGGCGTCAGGCGCGCGACCTGCCACCGCCACCGGCCGTTGCGCACCGGCACGGTCTGGTGGGCTAGTTCGCGGGAGCCGGCGTACAGCCGCACCGTCACCGTCGAGGCATCTCCGGGTGCCACCCCGGCCCGGCCGAGCAGAACCGGCGTCACAGAATTGGTCGCGACCGGTGACACCAGTACCGGCGACGGCGGCGTGGTGTCGATCGTGACCGGGGCGCTGGCCGGACCGGCGACCCCGCGCCACGAGGCCAGCAGTGGCGTCTCGGTGTAGACCCAGCGGCCATCGGGTACCCGGGTCTCGCCGCACGCCGTCGAACACCGCAGCGTCGAGACCACCGCGCCACCGATCGCGGATCGTTCGATCAGATAGGCATCAACGGCTCCGACCACCGGGGTCGGGGTGATCGTCACCGACGAGCCTTGCCCGACCACCGTCGGCGCCAGCCCGGCCGGCAACGAACCGGCCACCACCCGGAGGGTCGCCGGCGTCGGCGCACTCAGCCAGTAGCCGAAGGCCATGCCCGGCAGCGCGAACACGAAACCCAGGATCGCCAGCAGCAACGCCCAGCGCCTCATGACCGCACCGTCACGCTGACCGGGATGTCGAAGCCGGTGCCCTGACAGGTCGCGGCGGCATCGGAACTCATGGTCACCGCACCGGGCAGCCTGACCAGTGCCGTTGCCCCGGCCGCGACAATGACGGACAGGGAAGCCTGATCGGTGAAGCTCACCCCGGTCGGCGTGCAGCCGTTGTCGGCCACGGCCGGACCGACGCTGCGGACGGCAATCACGATGATCGGTACCGGTTGCGGGTTGTAGAGCCGCAGCGTCGCGTCCGTGCTCCGGCCAGGCAGCAGCCCCGGCCCGGGCGCGGCGGCCACCGCCTGCACGTCGAGCCGGCCGGGCG
>CAZZZW010000076.1:0-408 GCA_964658795.1 Phormidium nigroviride PCC 7112 | reverse complement strand
CGTGGTCCCGGTTCCGGCACCGGTGCTGGTGAAGTAGGCCCAGGCGCTGGACGTGCCCAGCAGCAGCCCGGCGATCGCGGCGCCGGTGATCAGCACGGGTCGGCGCAACCTCATGTGTTGGTCCCGCCGCCGGAGTAGCGCAGGTGCACGGTCGCGCCCTTGCAGGCGTCCTGGTTGACCGGCAGGTTCAGCATCGCCAGCGTCGGCCATTGCGCGCGCGGGATGTGCAGCGAGGACAGCGTGTTCTGCGAATGTGCCGTCAGGTCAAGCGGAAACCTGCCCCCGAACTGGGTCAACGCGAAGTTGACCGCACCGCAGGCCGGGTTGGTGGTGTCGGCGATGCTGACCTGCAGGTCGGTCACGGTCACCTGGTTCGGTGTCGGGTTGTCCAGGTGCACGTCGATCGGC
>CAZZZW010000075.1:0-15051 GCA_964658795.1 Phormidium nigroviride PCC 7112 | reverse complement strand
GAACCGGTTCGCCGATCCGGTGTTGCTCGATGACGTGTTGCGTGACTTCCCGCGGTTGCAGGTCGTTCTGGCCCACGGTGGCCGTGGCTGGTGGTACGACGCGGCCGCGTTCATGGCGCTGTCCAACCCGCGGGTGTGGATCGAGCTGTCCGGTCTGCCACCGTCGAGGTTGCCGGGCTACTACGCCAAGCACGATTGGGCCAAGCTCACCCGGCGGATGATCTTCGGAACCGATTGGCCGGGGGTACCGGGTATCGCTCGGAACGCCCGCGCCGTCGCCGCGCTGTGTCCTGATGCGGCCGTGGCCGGCCTGGTGCTCGGTGGCAATGCGATGACCGTCTACCACCTCGCGTTGTCCTAGCTAGGACGCCGACCACCACGGCGGATACGAGAACCTGCTGGCCCGTCACGGTGATCCCGATATCACGGCCGGCCCCGGTCGACGGTGTGGCGAGCTGATGTCGATCGCAGCCGACGACGCCGGTCTGCCGGCGGACCCCTGAGTTTCGCGCCGCTCTTACCATTGTGGTCACCGCCCCGTTCTCGAACCGGCCTCGGTGGCCCGGTCGGGGGAGCTCAGGCGCCGATCCAGGCGCGCATCGCCGTAGTTCGAAGCTCGCCGTGGCAGCATGTGCGGCATGAACCAGCGCCGGGCCAGACGCGTCCGGATGAAGGACGTGGCCGAGCACGCCGGGGTGTCGACGCGCACCGTCTCCAACGTGGTCAACGACTTCGTGCACGTCCGGCCGGAGACTCGGGCGCTGGTACAACGGTCGATCGACGAGCTCGGCTACCAGATGGATTACGTCGCCCGGGGGCTTCGATCGGGTCGGACCGGTTTCATCGCGCTGGTCGTCCCAAGCCTGTCCGAGCCGTACTTCGCCGAACTGGCCGAGGCCGTCATGGGAGCGGCCAAGAAGCAGCGGTTGAATGTGTTGGTCGAGGCGACCGGCGGTGACGCGGCCGTGGAACGGCAGGTGATGCAGGGCAGTTTGGCCAACGTGGCCGACGGGATTCTGCTCAGCCCCGTCGCGGCACGCATCACCGGTTCGTTGCCCGGGCCGGTGGTACTCCTCGGCGAACGCACGGCCGGAAGCCGATTGCGGCACGTGGGCATCGACAACGTCGCCGCCGCCCACCTGGCCGTCAGCCACCTCATCGAACAGGGCTGCCGGCGGATCGCCGCGCTCGGCGTGCAGGACAGCGATACCGCAAGGCTGCGGCTCGAAGGTTGCCGATCAGCCATGGCCGACAAGGGAAAGATCGAACTGGTCGCCCTGCCGACGGTCGAATGGTCACCGGCCGCCGGACTGGCGGCCGTCGATCACGTCTTCGGTACCAGACCTGGTCGCGCTCGCCCGGACGGCATCTTCGCGTTCAACGATTCCCTGGCTATCGGGGCGCTCCGGGCGCTGCACTCCTGCCGGATCGCGGTGCCTGACGATGTCGCGGTGGCCAGTATCGACAACGTCACCCAGGCCGCGTTCACCCAGCCGCCGTTGACCACGGTGGCACCGGACCTGGCCGATCTGGCCGAGCAAGCCCTTCGGCTGCTGGTGCATCAGCTGGCCGGGCGGGCCACCGAACGTCGGCTGCGGTCGCGGCGGGTACCGGTCCGACTGATCGTGCGCGGCTCAAGCCGGCGCCGGTCGGCCTGAGCCGGTCGGCGCCGGTCGGCCAAGCTGGTCGGCCACTCGACCGGAGGCTCGCTCAGGAGTTGGCGCTCGTCCGATGTCCGGACAGACAGAAGTTTGCATCGATGCAAACCAGCCGTTGCATCGATGCAAAACGAGTGCCAGACTCGACGCGACCCCCCGAACCCCCATTCGACGGCGCTGTGTCCCGGCGCCACCAGGAGTGCCGATGCGAACGTCTTCTGCGCGCCGGATCCGCCGGAATCGCGCCGCTGCCGTGCTGGCCGCGAGCACGCTGACCGCCACCACGCTGGTCGGGCTGGCCATTGCCCCGATGTCATCGGCCAGCCCGGTCGCCCATTCGGGCGCACCATCGGGCCAGCAACGGAGCGCCGCGCAGTCGGCGGTCGTCTCGGGCAATGCGCGGTTCGAGGTGCTGTCACCGACGCTCATCCGGACCGAGTACGCCGGCGATGCCCACTTCGTCGATGCCGCCACCTTCAACGCGATCGGTCGCAACGACTTCACCCGTACGCCCTTCACCGCCAAGACCAAAGGCGGCTGGCTGAGCATCAGCACCTCCGCCGTCACCCTCAGCTACCGGGTCGGCTCGGGGGCCTTCGGCACGGACAACCTGACCGTCTCACTGCGCGACGGGGACCAGCCCGTGACCGGTCAGCCCTGGTCGATCGCGGCCACCCCGACCTGCACGGTCGGCCTCCGGTGCGAGGCGGAGGACCTCAGCCTCGATGGCCCGAGCATCGCCACCGACCATGCCGGCTACACCGGGCGGGGTTTCGCCGCCGGCTTCCAGGCCACCGGCAACTCGATCAGCTGGGACACGACCGTCCAGACCGCTGGCACGTATGACGTCGCGGCCCGCTACGCCAACAGCACCGGCGGCGACGGGCAGAACGTCACGCGCACCTTGGACGTCAGCGTCGACGGCGGTCCGGGCCAGACGGTGAGCCTGCCGCCCACGACGAACTGGGATACCTGGTCGGTCGCCGCCGTGCCGGTGGCGCTGTCGTCCGGTCGGCATCACCTCAGCCTGCTCCGGTCGGCGAGCGACTCGGGCAACGTCAACGTCGACAACCTCGCCGTCCTGACCGCCGGCAGCAGCTACCCGCCGGTGCAGCCGCCGGCAGCGCAGCCGTGCGCGTTCGGCTCGATCTGTGAAGCGGAAACTGGGACGCTGATCGGCGGGGCCAAGCTGGCCACCGACCACAATGACTACTCCGGCAACGGTTTCGTGGCCGGTCTGGAGAGCACCGGTGCAGCCGAGGCGCTGGCCCTGACCAACGTGCCAAAGGCCGGCAATTATCAGCTCCAGCTGCGCTACGCCAACGCCGCGGCCGGTGCGCAGCCGATCCAATCCCGCAAGATCAGCGTCACGGTCGGGGCCTCCGCGCCGACCACCACCACCCTGGCCCCGACCAACAGCTGGGACGCCTGGCGCATCGTCAGCGTCCCGGTCACGCTGGCCCGCGGCGACAACACGGTCACGATCGGCTGTCCCGACGCCGCCAGCTGCAACGTCAACCTCGACACCGTCGCCTTCGAGAGCAGGGGTGTTGCACTGCAGGCACCGCATGCCCCGCTCGGTGGCTACCGCCGGGGCCTGGATGGTGTGGACGGTGGCGCGCTGACCAGCCCCGGATTGCTGTACCAGGACGGCTGGTCGCTGATCGACGACACCGCCTCGGCCAGCTACAACCCCCAGACGCAGCAGGTCACGCAGAAGCCGACACCGGCCGGCGGCTACCTGGACGGCTATGTCTTCGGCTACGGCCAGAACTATCAACAGGGATTGCAAGATCTGGCCACGCTGACCGGACCGCCGGAACTGCTGCCGCGATGGGCCTACGGCATCTGGTACTCCGAGTACTACGACCGGCCCGCCGCAGACTACGAGAACATCATTCTGCCGAAGTTCCGGTCCGACGGTCTACCTCTGGACGTGCTGGTGACCGACACCGACTTCAAGACGCCGAACCAGTGGAACGGCTGGGAGATCGACACCAGCAAATTCCCTGACCCCAGCGGCTACTTCGCCTGGGCGCACGGTCAAGGTCTGCATACTGCCCTCAACATCCACCCGAGCATCCTGGCTTCAGATCCGCAGTTCGCCCAGGCCCAGGCCACCGCCAAGGGCAAGCTGAAGCCCGGTTCCTGCGGTGGCGGTGGCAGCAACTGCTACGTCTTCGACTTCGGTGATCCTGATCAATTGCAGGCCTATCTCGATCTGCACAAGAACCTCGAACAGGACGGCAACGACCTCTGGTGGTTGGACTGGTGCTGCGACGGCTCGTCCTCAACCCTGGCCGGCGTGACCCCGGATGCCTGGATCAACCAGCAGTACAAGGATGAAACGTCGAAGCTGGTCGGCCGGGGCTTCGCCTTCTCGCGGGCCTACGGCTCGCTGCAGGCCGGCGGCTACAGCGGGCCGACCGCAGTGCCGACCGGGCCGTGGGCCGACAAACGCAGCACACTTCACTTCACCGGTGACACCATCTCTGACTGGGCCACGCTGCAGTACGAGGTCGGTTACACGCCGGGTGAATCGGCTGCGACCGGGATGGCTTCGATCAGTCACGACATCGGCGGTCACACCGGTGGACTGCAGGAGCCGGGCAGCGAGCCGGGCAGCACCAAGCTGCCGGACGATCTCTACGCCCGGTGGGTCCAACTGGGCACGTTCCAGCCGATCGACCGGCTGCACTCCAACCACAGCGACCGGCTGCCCTGGCAGTACGGCGCTGCGGCCGACAGTTCGGCGGAGAAGTTCCTGAACCTGCGGGAACGCCTGGTGCCCTACACCTACACGCTGGCGAGTGCGTCGAGCACGACCGGTATGCCGATCGTCCGGCCGCTCTATCTGGATTACCCTGACCAGCAAGAGGCATACGCCAACGCCAACAGCGAATACCTCTACGGTCCCGACGTGTTGGTGGCACCGGCGACCACACCCGGCACCAGTTCGACCACGACCGTATGGTTCCCGGCCGGCAGCAGGTGGACCGACTACTTCACCGGCAAGACCTATGCCGGCGGTAGCACCGCCCAGGTCACCACCGGGCTCGACAGCATGCCGGTCTTCCTACGCTCCGGCGGCATCCTGACCACCCGGACCAACGACGTCAGCAACGACGTGCAGAACCCGTTGACCCAGGTGACGGTCGATGTGGCCGAAGGTGCTGCTGGGCACAGTTCGCTCTACGAGGACGACGGGAACACCACCGTGGCCAGCCAACACAGCAGCACTGCGATCGACTACCGCGAGCACGGCCGGACGCATCAGGTCACCATCGGTGCCGCTCGCGGTAAGTTCCGCGGTCAGGTCAAGCAGCGGGAGTGGACGGTGACCTTCACCAACGCGGTCGCACCTACCGTCGTGTCGATCAACGGGCGCAAGGTGTCGGCCGACTCCTGGACCTGGGACGGCAGCGCGCGCACCCTGACGGTGCACGCCCCGGCCCAATCGACGGACCACCAGCTCACGGTGAGTTATCGCTGAGATTGCCCTGAGCGGATTGGCGAAACGCGCCGCGGTGGCCGGGATAGACCGTAACGTTGCCGGCCATGGGGGGGCCGGCAGCGAGCGTTCGAGCCGGTACACGTCTTGGTGCTCGGCTGCCTGCTGCTGCTCGCGTCGGCCGCCGTGGTGGCCGCGATTCTCCATGAGCGCACGACCGATCCGCACTCCGGGCTGCATGATCCGGACTCAGACAGCGTGGAACTGAACCGCCGGGCCCAGCGCCGGAGCACCGAGTTCATCGATGCACTGAGCCGAGGAGACGTCGTCCGGATGAAGGCGATGGCCGACACCGCGGACGACGAGGCGGCCGTCGATGCCTTCGAGAAGGCGTTCGGTGGTAGGCACCTCATGATCATTGGGATGGACGATTCGGGCTTTGCCGAAAGCGTCGTCTTCACCCACATCTCGGTGCCGTGCCGGGATGGCAGTACCCAGAAGGCATTCGTCGGCGTCGTCTGGAAGCAGACCAGCTTCTTCAGCTCCGACTGGTTCGCCTTTCTGCATCCGCCGGGTGAGAGGGGCATCCAGCCGGCGGGCTGCCCGGCACCGTAGGCCGGCGGGTTGGTCGTCCGGCCTATCTAGACTCGATCGAGTGAACTCTGAGCCGACGCGGGTGACCTGGTGGCTCGGCCGGGGACCGAGTGCGGATCGGTTTCGTGAACTGTTCGTCGAACCCTGGAACGCCAGCCAGGACCGGGTGCGGCTCGAGGTCGAACACCTGTCGACCAACGCACGAGAACGGACCGTGGCGGCCCTGGAATCCGGCACCGGCCCGGACCTGGTGATGGTGCCGCGCGCCGGTGACTTCGTCTCGCTGGCGAGGCGTGGCTTGGTGGCCGACCTGTCCGGTTATGCCGAACGTCTGCAGTGGCATTCCCGTCTGCTGGCGCCGGCGCTGCGGCTGGCCACTATCAACTCGCGCTTGTTCGGTCTGCCGCGCAGCAGCGAGACCATGGCGCTGCTGACGCACGACTCGCTCGGTTTTCCGCTTGATTCACTGGCTGATCTGGAGCGGGCGGCCGATCGGGCCATGACTGATGGCCGGCTGCCGTTCGGGGCCGGCTGTGCCGACTTCCCGGAATCGTGTGAGCTGCTGTGGACCTTGGTGGTCAACCATTACGCCGGTCCGGCGCAGGTGCGGGGTGCATTGCGAGGTGAACTCGACTGGGATGACCCGGTATTCGTCGAGGCGATCTCGCTGCTGCGATCGTGGTTCGACCAGGGCTGGTTCGGTGACGACTACTTCCGGAGCAGTATCGCCGACGGGCTCGACCTGCTCACGACTGGCCGGGCGGCAATGGCCCCGGTGATGACCGGCCTGCTGCCGCGGACCGAAACCGGCCTGGCGCCGTTGCCGTTTCCGGTTCTGCGACCAGGCATTTCATCGCCACTGTATGTGTTCGGCACCGCTAGTCTCGTCGGCATCAACGCCGCCTCCGCGGTGCCGGATGCCGCCGCCGAGGTGCTGGACGCGGTGTTCAGCTCCGATGTCAGACGAACCTTCGCCGCGCACGAGCCTGGGGATTGGAACATTCCGCTGGTCGAAGCGGACGCCGAGCAGCTGCGTCGCCGATCGCCGGGCATCTTCGCCGCGCCCGCTGTCGGCCTGACCGAGGCCGTCCGTGATCGGAGCTTCGGTTATGCAACCTGGTCATTCCTGCCACCGGCGGCCGAGGCGGTGGTGGTGGCTCAGCTGCGCCCCGTGGTTGAGGGCAGCATCTCCGTCCGTGAGCACCTGGCTGAGCTACGGGCGGCGTTCGACCCGGAACGATCGCCCGGGCTCGACTAGTCCCGCTATCTTCAGGGCATGGATGGCAAGGACGTGGCCCTGCTCCGACGCTGTGCCGAACTGGCCGGTCAGGCGTTGGCCGCCGGCGAGGGCCCGTTCGGCTCGGTGCTGACCGATGCCGACGGTGTCGTGTTGGCCGAGGATCGTAACCGGGAGAGCGCCGAGGCCGACTTCAGCAGTCATCCCGAATTCAGATTGTCCCAATGGGCCTTCGCCAATCTCGACCCCGCGGCTCGAGCCGCCGCCGTTGTGTACACCTCGGGCGAACATTGCCCGATGTGCTCGGCCGCGCACGGCTGGGCCGGACTCGGCCGGATCGTCTACGCCGTGTCGGCGTCCCAGCTCGCCCGCTGGCGGGCCGAGTTCGGACAACCGGCCGCAGCCGTCGCGCCGTTGCCGATCACCACGGTATTGCCGGGTCATCAGGTCGATGGTCCCGCCGAGGAATTGGCCGCTGAACTCAGAGAGCTGCACCGGCAGGCAGCGAACTGATCGGATCAGCGGCCGAGGATCGCGCGCAGTAGTTCCTCCGGCGTCTCGAGCTGAGGCAGGTGACCGGACTCCGGCAACAGGGTGAACTCGGACTTCGGTATCGCGGCGGCGAAGGCCCGCCCGTATTCGAGATCGACGATGCCGTCACTTTCGCCCCAGATCACCTGGACGGGTAGGTCGACCTCGGCCAGACGTTCCAGCAGGGTTGGGTCGGACATGTTCGGACCGGCATAGCCGAGGAGAGCCTGGAGGTCCGGGCTGGGTCCGGTGCCAGCACCGGCCGGCGGTCGGGGCGCCCTGCTCGGGTCGTGGAACGACAGTGCCGACAGCTCGGCCGGGGCCAGGCCGGCGACGCTCGTGACCGGGTGGTCCTCGACGACGATGCCGACCCCGTCGACGATGACGGCTCCGCTCACCCGGGGGCTGCGCAGGAGCGCGACCTCGGCGGTGAGCCAGCCGCCGAAGGAGTTACCGATGACCGTGACGTCGAACAGGTCGAGTTCGTCGAGCAGGTGGACGTAGGCCGCGGCCAGGTCCCGGGTAGTCGCCAACGATGCCGGACGGGCGGTGCCACCGAAGCCGGGATGCGTCGGCAGCAGCACCCGGGAGTGCGTGCGGTCGGCGAGCAGGTCGGCGAAGCCGGACATCGTCGCGACGCCGCCCCCGCCGTGCAGCAGCAGGAACGGACGAGTCCGGTCGTACTCGTCCAGGGTGACCGAGGCACCGTCCACCGATACGACATTCGTACCGGTCGGTCGCGGGTGGTCGGAAGAAGTGGTGGCAGGCATCGGGTCTCCTCGAGATCGGTATATCAGGAACCTTATATCAGCTACTTGATATAAACAACCTTGTACCGAGCGGCCATCTCTCGTAGGGTGCCGAGCATGGTTTCCCTGCAGGACGTCGGCTTGGCCGTGAAACGGCTGCAGTGGCGACACCACCGTGAGGCGAACCGCCGGTTGGCCGGCAAGGCGGGCCTGTCGCTGGTGCAGTGGGACGTGCTGCGCCACCTGCATCGAGAGCCGGACGCTTCCCTGCACGCGCTGGCGGTGGCGACGTTCCAGACCGATCAGTCGATGGGCGAGTTGGCCCGGCGGATGATCGAGCGCGGCCTGCTCGAGCGGGCCGAGGGCGCCGGCCGGGCGGTCCAGCATCGATTGACCGACGCCGGCCGGGCGGCGCACCAGGCCGGCTCGGGGGTGGTGGACGGTGTGCTGCGCGAGACCGTCGGATCCCTCACGGCGGCCGAGCGTCAGCAGTTGTTCGACCTGCTCGAACGGGCCCGGGTGGACACCTGATCCGGCCTCATCGAGCCGACGTAGGGTCACAGGTGGATCGCGCGTGCCGGCCGTTGACCAGTCCGGGCGTCGCGCACCAGGTTTCGCCCGCTATCCACGGATGAAAGAGGCATCGTGATCATCCAGTCCGCCGAGGTCGTCGTCACCAGTCCCGACCGCAACTTCGTCACCCTTCGCCTGCAGACCGATGACGGTCTGATCGGTCTCGGCGACGCCACCCTGAACGGCCGGGAGCTCGCCGTGGTCGCCTATCTGCGCGAACATGTCCTGCCCCTGCTCATCGGCCGGGACGCGCACCGGATCGAGGACACCTGGCAGTTCCTGTACCGGAGTGCCTACTGGCGCCGGGGTCCGGTCACGATGGCCGCGATCGCGTCGGTCGACATGGCGTTGTGGGACATCAAGGGCAAGGCGGCCGGTCTGCCGGTCTATCAGCTGCTCGGCGGTGCGTCCCGGAATGGGCTGCTGGCCTATGGGCACGCCTCGGGTGCCTCGTTGCCGGAACTGTTCGACAGCGTCCGGGACCATCTGCAGCAGGGCTACCGCGCGATCCGGATCCAGTCCGGCGTGCCGGGGCTGAAGGCGATCTACGGCATCGCCTCCAACGACGCCGACACGGCCGGGGCCAGCCATGGCGTCCGGTACGACCACGAACCGGCCCGACGCGGTGACCTGCCGTTCGAGGAGGACTGGGACACCCGGGCCTATCTGCGCCACTTGCCCGGCGTTTTCGAGGAAGTCCGCAACGAGTTCGGCCCGGAACTGCCGCTGTTACACGACGGCCATCACCGGATGACGCCGATCCAGGCGGCCAAGTTGGGCAAGGCCTTGGAGCCCTACGACCTTTTCTGGTTGGAGGACTGCACGCCGGCCGAGAACCAGGAGGCGCTGCGGCTGGTCCGTCAGCACACGACAACCCCTTTGGCCATCGGGGAGATCTTCAACACCGCCTGGGACTTCAAGGATCTGATCCGGGACCAGCTGATCGACTACGTCCGGGGCGCGGTCACCCACATGGGTGGCATCACCGCCCTGAAGAAGACCCTGGACTACGCCGCGATGTACCAGATCAGGTCAGGAATGCACGGCCCGACCGACATCTCGCCGGTGGGTATGGCGGCCGCGTTGCACCTCGGGTTGGCGATCCACAACTTCGGCATCCAGGAGTACATGCAGCACGGTGCACGTACTGATCAGGTGTTCCAGCAGTCCTTCACCTGGGCCGACGGTTACCTGCATCCGGGGGAGGAACCAGGGCTCGGGGTTTCCCTCGACGTCGACGAGGCCGGTAAGTACCCCTATGAACGCGCCTATCTGCCGTTCAACCGGCTGGCCGACGGCACCGTGCACGACTGGTGAGCATGATCGAGCTTCATCCCGACCGGCTGCTGCCGCCCGATCCGAGAGAGCGGGCGATCGCCCGCACCATCTACCGATCGGTACGGTCGGCTCCCGTCATCTCGCCGCACGGTCACGTCGATCCCCAGTGGCTGGTGGACGATCAGCCGTTCGCCGATCCGGTCTCGTTGCTGCTGACTCCGGACCATTACGTCACCCGGTTGCTGCATGCCTCCGGGGTGTCCTTGGCCGAGCTGGGCATCGGGTCGGGGGCGCTGCCCGAAGCCGGCGCCCGGCAAGCCTGGCGGCGGTTGTGTGAACACTGGCCGGTGTTTCGCGGTACGCCGGTGCGGTACTGGTTCGACTCCGAATTGGTCGACATCTTCGGGGTGGACCTGGTCCCGTCCGCCGAGACCGCCGATCTGATCTACGACCAGATCTCCCAGCGGCTGACCGAACCGGCGTTCCGGCCGCGGGCACTGTACGAACGGTTCGCAATCTCGGTGCTGGCCACCACTGACGATCCCGGTTCGGACCTGGCCGCCCACCGGGCGCTGGCCGACGATCCGTCCTGGTCCGGCCGGGTCATCCCGACGTTCCGGCCGGACGCCTACCTGGAACCGGCAGCGGTCGGGTGGCGGGATGCGGTGGCTCGGCTGGGGGTTGCCGCCGATGTCGATGTGACCGATTATCCCGGCTACCTCAGGGCATTGGAGCAACGCCGACAGTATTTCGTCGAGCAGGGAGCGGTGTCGTCCGACCACAGCCACGCCGACGTCAGGACCGACCCGCTCACCCCGACCGAGGCCGAGCGCATCTACCGGTCGGCGCTGGCCGGCGACGCGAGTTCGGCTGAGGCGACAGCGTTTCGCCGGCACATGCTGCACGAGATGGCGCGGATGTCGTGCGCGGACGGCCTGGTGATGACGCTGCACCCGGCCGTGCGGCGTAACCACCATGGCCCGAGCTTCGACCGCTACGGCGCGGATATCGGGGCCGACATTCCGATTCAGGTCGAGTTCACCGATGCATTGCGGCCGCTGCTGCGGAGCTTCGGTACCGCCGAGGGCTTCCATCTGGTCGTGTTCACCCTGGACGAGACGGTGTGGTCGCGCGAGCTGGCCCCGTTGGCCGGCTTCTATCCTTCGGTCTACGTCGGCGTGCCGTGGTGGTTCCTTGACGCTCCGGAGGCAATCGGCCGCTTCCGCAGCGCGGTGACCGAAACCGTCGGCTTCACCCGGACGTCCGGTTTCGTCGATGACACCAGGGCGTTCTGCTCGATCCCGGCCCGGCACGACATGGCCCGCCGCCTCGACGCCGGATATCTGGCCCGACTGGTGGCCGAACATCGACTGTCCGAGGACGAGGCGGTCGAGACCGCGATCGATCTGGTCAGCGGTCAACCGGAGCGGGTGTTCAAGCTGTGAACATGCTTGCGCGACAAGGAAAATCTGCACCGGCCCGGCTCGTACACCTCGGCCTGGGCAACTTCTTTCGCGCACACCAGGCCTGGTACACCGCGCACGCCCCAGACGCCGGTGACTGGGGCATCGCCGCGTTCAGCTCGTTCCGGCCCGATCTGGCCGAGACGCTGTCGGAGCAGGATTGCCTTTACACACTGGTGGAACGGGGCGACGCCGGGGACCGGTTCGAAGTCATCGACAGCGTGGTCCAGGCGTGGCCGGGGAGTCGGGTTGACCGGCTGAACCAGCTCATCGCCGATCCGGCCGTCGGCTGCGTGACCTTGACGATCACCGAGGTCGGGTACCAGATCGACCCTGCTGACGCTGCGCAAACCCCGCTCGGCCGGCTGGTCCACGCGCTCGACGTCCGACGGCGCGCGGGTGGTACGCCGATCGCACTGGTGCCGTGTGACAACCTGCCCGACAACGCGGCCGTGTTGCGCACGGTACTGCTGGGCTTCGATCTCGATGCGGATCTGCGTTCCTGGATCGAGGGATCGGTGAGTGTCGTCGGCACCTCGGTCGATCGGATCACGCCACAGACGGAGCCGTCGTTGGAAGGTGCGGTACTCGACGGGACCGGCCTGGCCGATCGGGTTCCGGTGGTGACCGAGCCCTTCACCGACTGGGTGCTCAGCGGCGAGTTCCCCGCCGGCCGGCCCCAGTGGGACGCCCGGTTCGTCGACGACATCCGGCCGTGGCAGACCCGCAAGCTCTGGATGCTGAACGGGGCGCATTCGCTGATGGCGGCCGCCGGTCCGCTGCGTGGCCATCGCACCGTGGCTGAGGCGATCGCCGACGTCGAGATTGCTCGAGCGGTCGAACGTCTCTGGGACGAGGACCTGCGTCAGCTGCCCGAGGTCGACGGATCGGCCTATCGCCAAGCCCTGTTGGACCGGTTTCGCAATCGACGGATCGAGCATCGGCTGGATCAGATCGCTCGCGATGCCGAGGTCAAGCTGACGCTGCGGATCGGCCCGGTGGCGATGGCCGAGCGAGCAGCGGGCCGTAACGGCGACGGTGCGTCGTGCGCGATCGGGGCCTGGGCGGCCGCCGAAGGTCTCCCGGCCGCCGAAGCGGTCCAGCGGGTCGCCCCGACCTTGGCCGCCGACGAAATCTTCACCCACCAGGTCGACACCGCGGCCCGTCACTGGTCGACCTCCGCTCCGGGCTCGTGACGGCGCTGTTGCGGACGTCGATCGCCATGGTCCGGCTCCAAGTGCCACGATGGAGGCATGGACGCAACGCAGCGGATTCGTCAGCGGGACAAGGTAGGCGGCGGCGATGGCTTCTTCGCCGCGCTGGATCAGAGCGGCGGCAGCACGCCCAAGGCACTGGCCGAGTACGGCATCGACGAGAGCCGCTACTCCGACGACGCGCAGATGTTCGACCTGGTGCACGCGATGCGGACCCGGGTGATCACCAACCGGGCCTTCGACGGCTCGCGCATCCTGGCCGCGATCCTGTTCGAACAGACCATGGACCGCGAGATCGAAGGGCAGCCGACCGGCCGCTACCTGTGGGACGTCAAGCAGATCGTGCCCTTCCTCAAGGTCGATAAGGGACTGGCCGATGCGGCCGACCACGTCCAGCTGATGAAACCGATCGACACCCTCGACGAGTTGCTCGAGCGCGCGCAGGAACACGGCATGTTCGGCACCAAGATGCGGTCGGTCATCAAGGCCGCCGACGCCACCGGTATCGCGGCCGTCGTCGACCAGCAGTTCGACCTCGGCCGGCGGATAGCGGCCGCCGGGCTGGTGCCGATCCTGGAACCGGAGGTGAGCATCGACGCGCCGAACAAGGCGGACGCCGAAACCATGCTGGCCGATGCGATCGAGTCCCGGCTCGCCGACGTGCCGGCCGACACGACGCTGATGTTCAAGTTGACCATCCCGACCGAGCCGGGCCGCTACGCCGAGATCGCTGCCGACCCTCGCGTGCTGCGGGTATTGGCGCTCTCGGGCGGCTACCCCCGCGACGAGGCCTGCGCCCGGCTGGCGAAGGACCCGACGATGATCGCGAGCTTCTCCCGTGCCCTGCTCGAAGGGCTCACCGACGAACAGAGCGATCAGCAGTTCACCGACACCCTCGAAGCATCCGTGGCCGCCATCTACGCCGCGTCGGTCGACAAGATGCCCTGACGGTGCCGATTTCGGAATCGATGCAACCCCAGTGGCGCCGATTCCGTCTGAGGGGCATGAGTTACTTCTCGTTCTGTGATCCACCGGCCCGAGGTGGTGTCCCGGATGGGTGATGATGAGTTCGAAGAATTCGTTCGGACCCATCGGGGTTCGCTCGTCCGGTTCGCGACGACGTTGACCGGCGGTGACGATCATCTGGCCGAGGATCTGGTGCAGGGAGCTCTGGTCCGGATCTACCTGGCCAAACCCGCTCACCTGGCCAATGCCTACGGCTATGCCCGGCGAACCGTCGCCAACGCCTTGATCGACCACGCCCGGCGGCCCTTCGTCCGGCGCGAACGGGCTCGGTCCGAATTGCCGGACCGGGCCAGTGACCCCGCGGTCGAGGACGTCGACGTCGAACTGACGTCGGCGCTGTCGGCCCTGCCGGTGCGGATGCGGGCCGCGGTGGTGCTCCGTCACGTCGAGGGTCTGTCGGTCGAGGAGACCGCGCGGGCGCTGCGGTGCAGCCGCGGCAACGTCAAGAGCCAGACCGCCCGCGGGCTGGAGAAGCTGCGCGTGCTGCTCGCCGCGCCACCCGATCTGACCGACCCCCCTGCTTTCAGCCGCGCCGACGGCGCGAGGAAGGAATCTCTGCCATGTCGAACCTCGTGAACCGCCTCTCCGCCCTGCACGTCGAAGACCCCTCCAGCGTGACCGACGCGGTCGTCGCCGCCGACCTGGAACGCGGCCGGCAGGCTCGCAGCAGTCGCCGGCGGCGCCGCTCGGTCGTCGCGGGAGTCGCCTCGGTCGGTCTGGTCGCGCTCAGTTCGGCGGCCTACCTCGCCTCGACCGAGCACCGGTCCGGTGCCACCCGGGCCGCCGCGTCGTCGGTCGTGGTGCCACCGACGGTGGCTCCGACGGTGGCGAGCAGCGTCGCGATGCCGACCACGATCGAGCTGGTCGCCTATCACGGCAATCAATTTCCTGGTTATACCGTCAAGACAATCCCGGCCGGCTACGTGCTGCAGGGCAGCTCGGCCGCAACCCTGGACATCGCCAAGCAGGGCGACCGGTCGGCCCTGGACAGCTTCGTCGGCAAGATCGTCGTCATGCTCAACGACCGGCCGGGAACCGATGTCGGCGAACTGGTGTCGGTGAACGGCCGGCCCGGGCGGATCGTGACCGAGGACGGCGTGCTGACGTTGAGCTACAGCGATGGTGTACACAACGTCCAGGTGCAGTGCTGGCGCAACATCAGGATCACCAAGGCCCAGCTGGTCCACTTTGCCGAGGGAATCACCGTCCTGAAGAACGCCCAGGTCTCACACGGCTGATCGTCGGTTCCCGGTCTTTCGAGGCCAGACCGGGTCGTG
>CAZZZW010000074.1:0-15104 GCA_964658795.1 Phormidium nigroviride PCC 7112 | reverse complement strand
TAGCCCCGGGGCGTCGGGCAGCTGGCCGGACTGGTCGCCCATAATCCAGCGACGCGGCACTCGCCACGCCCACCCGGCAGCCCCTCGCCGATCATGTCCAGAACCCTGGAGAGGGGATACGACAGAACAGCTCGCGACCGTAATGCCCCGTGTCCTTCGGCTGAATCCTTGCCGCGCACGGGCGAGCGGGCGACGTCGCCCGATCGCCCTAGTGATGCAGAAGTTGGTACGCGGCGATCGCCGAGGCCAGATACACGGCCAGGCCGACCAGCATCGTGGCGGGTAACTCGAAATTGAAGGACCGCCTTGGCACGTCCGTCGTCGAACCGGAATGGGCCGCGACGCCCTGCCTAATCTCACTGGCAATGGCCCGCGATCGACGATTGCCAGTCAGCCCAGCGATCAGCGACGAGCCGAACGCCAGTACCCCGAATCGCTCACCCTCGGCGCCGACGAGGTGCAGTCCGTTTCGATCCTCGACTCCGACAATTCGCCCCCAGGGCAGATCCGTCGTGGTCAGCAGGTTGTGGATCCGGAGCCCATCGGCTCCCAGCACCAATCGTGCCCGGGCGTTGGCCAGCAGAAAGCCACTGATCAGGCCCCAGATGCAACCCAACTGAACCGCTTGCCCAAGGCTGTCGAAGGAAGGCGCCACGCTGAACAGCCAGAACGTCAAGCACACGAGCCAGCTGAAGATGCGCAGGCCACGCGCAGCGCGCGCGACCCGCCCACCCTCAATGGTCTGGTCCGATCTCGGCGCCGACCTCAGCGAATGACCGCAGTAATCATGAGTTCAAGGCCACTCGCGACGATGATGACCCCTACAACAAGGATGAAGATGGTGCCGAACCATCGATTAGCCTGCTCCGCGACAGCGCGAACATCACTAACTTCTCCGCCTTCGACCTTGCGGTTCCGCAGCAGGCTCGCCGAAACACGACGGTTATAAGTTGTGATGTTCCTCCACCAGAGACGTGACCCGAACACCAGCGCGCCGCCGATTGCCGCAACGGCCAGGCCAAGAAAGAATCGTCCCATCACCAATGCCACTTCCAGCCGAAGAGATTTCCGCCATCCTTGTTCACGTTCAGGAAAGTGCCAGTGCCGCCGATGAACGCGCCTGCACCGACGTTCACCGAACCACCGCCCCAGAACTGAGTGCGCCCGTTCTTGTCGGGCTGTGACCTGATGCCGAGTATTCCACAGCCTCCGAACGGATCAGCGATGCAGACCATTCCAGTCCACGGTGACTGATCCTTCCGACCTGCACTGGATGAACCGCCACCTCCACCCCATCCACCGAATCCGACGCCGCCGATTGCCACGCCTATGTTGTCCTGCTGACTCGTAATGGATATACAGCCTCCGACGCAGCCAGTGACTGAGAAGAACGGGTACTTCGACTTGCCGCCTGTCGCGCCAACGTGGGGCGCTCCGCAACCTGCTCTTGATGGCGATGGGCAATAGATCTTGCCAGTGTTGCTTGCCGGTGGTGGGCTCCAGCCGCTGAAGGCCGGGCCGCCGATCACCTGTGCATTCGCCGGGCATTGCGTCGTAGGCGTGATGCTGCTGGTGGTGCAGGTGTAGTGACCGCCGCTCGGGCTAGCCACCGTGACGGTGCACAGATCGGAGTTGTTGGCACAGAAGTTGTTGTATGCCTTGCTGGTCGGCGCGGCCGGCTGCTGCGGAGCAACGCACAAGTCCGGGTTGCTGACGCAGAACTGGTCCCGGCTGCTGTTGCCGTTCGGGGTTGATCCGCCGCTGTAACCCGAGGACGAACTACCACCACAGACGTAGGCACCCCCGGGGCCGAAGCAGTTGCCCTGGGACGAGCCCCCATTGCCGCCGCCATTTCCGCTGCCACCAGAGCCGCCACCGCCACCAGAGCCGCCGCCGGAGCCGCCACCCGTCCCCGGCGTCGGACCGGTGCCGTTGCCGTTCTTGTCGCAGTCGCCGCTATCGCAGGCGAACCGCTTGCCGGACGGATCGCTGTTGCTGACCGGACTGTTGACCGCGTAGGAATACCCTTCGTCCTGCTGGGGATTGTCCGCTTCGAAGACCGGATCGACCGACATGAACCGACCCAGGCCGGGGTTGTAGTCGCGCGCACCCAGATGGGTCAGGGTGCTGAACGGATCCGTCTGACCGTTCAGAAAGCCCCGATCGTTAACCCACGAACTGGTCGCACCTCGAGGTGCCCCAAACGGGTCCATCGCCCGCGTGGTGACCGCGCCGGTGGACGGGTTCTCACTGATCTCGGCGGAGCCCTGCGGGTCGGTCGAGGTCCAGCACAGCGTGCTGCCGGACACCCCGGCGGTCGCCGACCTGGTGGCGACCTGCTTACTGCCGACGCTGTAGATCCGTTGACCGGACACCGTGGTACTGCCAGCCGGCAGCTTCAACTCGGTGTCGCCCAGGTAGAGCACCGTGCCGTTGACCGGATCGGTCTGCAGCAGCAACGTGCCGCTGGCGTCGTAGAGACGTGTTTGCTTCTTTCCCGTCGTGGTCTGGGTGATCGAGGACAACCGACCGGCCGGATCCCAGGTCATGGTCTGCCCCGGAGCCGTCGTCGTGTTGCCGTCCTGGTCGTAGCCATAGGTATCGGTGACGCCAGGGCTGTGCGCGATGGTCTGCACCGCATGCGGATTCCCCGCACCGGCCGCGTTGTAGTTGTAGGTGTCGGTCCGAGTCGTGCCGCTTGTGCTGTGCGAGACGAAGCTGGTCCGGTTTCCCGTCACGTCATAGCCGAAGTTCTGCCAGTACGGCGCCGAGCCACCCATCGCCGCGGTCGAGGCCGACTGGTTGCAGGAATTGTTCGCCGGCGTCCAGGCCTGCGACAGTCGCTGCAGGTAATCGTAGGTAAAACATTGGGTGTCCGAGGACGTGGCCGGGGTGTTCGAGATCGACAGGATGTTGCCGGAGTTGTCGTAGCTGTAGGCAACGTCGCCGACCTTGTTGTTCGATGTCGCGGCCGTCGCGGTGGTGTCGGACAGCAGCCGGTTGGTCGCGTCGTCGTAGTTGTAGAGGTTGTCCAGACGCTGCACGCTGTTGAACTGCCGGGTCTGATGCACCCGACCCAACTGGTCGTAGAAGGTCTGGTACAGGTATGAGCTCAGGCCCGAATACGACCAGGCGTTGCCCAGTGAGGTGTAGTTGGAGTGCAACGTCTCCGACAGCAGCCCACCCTCGGCCGGATCGACCTGCGTGGCCAGACTGCCGTCCGGGTTGTAGGTCATGGTGGTGGTGTAGGTGTTGGCCAGCGCCGCCCGTCCGGTGACGCTCGGTATCACATAGCTGGTCCCCTTCGGCCGATCCATGACGTCGTATCCCGTGATGTTCTCGGTGTACGGCACACCGGGCGTGGTCGCGGTCGAGCCGTCGTAGGAGGTCGAACTGGCCGGCTGGCCGTAGTCGGTCCAGGAGTTGTCCGCCGCCTTGTCGTACGTCCAGGACGCGAGCAACGGCCCGTTCACACCTTGGGTCTCGGTCAGCGGGCGATCGAGATCGTCGTAGGTGTAGGCCAGCGTGATGCCACGGTTGTCGGTGACATCGGTGATCCGACTGCCGTCGTCGTAGTTCGTGGTGACCAGTCCGCTGTCGGGCGAGGTCGTCGTGTGCACCCGCCCCAGCACGTCATAGGTCCACGTCCAGGTGTTGTGCGTCGTCGCATCGGTCATGCTCTTCCGCGCACCAGTCGGGTAGTAGAGGTACGTCGTGGTGTCGGCCGTACCGGTCGGGGTGCTCGCGTGGTACTGGAGCAGCGACGTCGGGTTACCTCGAGCATCGCTGTAGGTCGTGGTCGCGGTACCGCCGGCCGGTGGGGTCACGTCGACATGATCGCCGCCGTAGCTGTCGCTGGTCCGCCACTTCTCCAGACCGAGTGACTGGGTCACGGTTGCGGTGATCCGACTGACCCCGTCATAGATCGTCTGGGACGAGCTCGGGATGTTGGCCTCGCCCGAGGAGGGCGTCAGCAGTCCCGCCGACGGAGCCGTGGCGCTGTAGTAGGAATTGTTGGTGATGGAGGTCCGACCGGCGTCGTCGTACAGGATGTCGGTCAGGGCTGAGCCGTTGCTACCGGGGCTGGCGAACTCGCTGGTGGCGTCGGTGCCTTCGGCCGGGGTCTGGGTCTGGCGGCTGCGCAGCAGGCCGTCGTAGATGACGTAGGAGGTCTTGGTCGCGCCCGACGGCGTCAGGGTCGTCGAGGAAACCGCCATCGGACCGTTCGGCAGGTTGTTCGCGTCGACCGGCGTGGTGTACCCGTAGGAGACCGACGGCGACGTCGGATTCGCCGCTTGGCTGCGGTCGGCGTCCCAGACGGCCAGCCGCCGACCCAGCGCATCGTAGGTCGCGCTGGTGACATGCCCGTTCTGGTCGGTCATGCTGAGCGGGCTGCTCCACGCCGGCTCGAACGTGGTGGTGCTCTGCCAACCCATCGCGTTGGTGGCAACGGTCTGCGTCACCGGACCGACATCGGCCGTGACCGTCGAGCCGGCCGCCGGCGCGGTCGGGGTGTAGTCGGTCTTCGTGACCCGCGAGCGGGAGTCGGTCAGGGTGAGGGCGCGGCCGAGAGCGTCGAAGGTGGTCTTGGCCGTGGCCAGCCAGATCGGATTGCCCGAACCGTCGTAGTCCTTGACCACGTCCGACTCGGTCTCGTCACCGAGGGTGGGGGCCGCGGTCAGGCTCGAGTGATTGTCAAAGAACGTCCGGGTGTCCGAGATCGCGTCGGCCGGCATCGTCGGGGTCGCGGCACACCGGACGCCGACCGTCCTGACCTCGCTCGGGTAGTCGTACATCCAGGCGGCGGCATTGTCGGCGTAGGTCGTCGTGGTGCAACGATCGTCGGTGCTGATCGAGATATCGCCCTGGTCATCGACCTTGTACGCCCGACCCATGCTGTCGAAGGTGCTGGTCGTCTCGGTGGTCCGCCAGGCGCCGGTGGACAATTTGGTTCGGACGGTGTTGTCGGCATCGCCGGTGTGATGTGCGGTTGCGACGTAGCTGATGGTGTTGGGACCGTTACCGATGTGCTCGGTCACCGCCGGGCTGGTAGCGGTTGCCGCCGAGGCCCACGGGGTGGTGACCGCGTCGGTCACGATGGCGCCGGGGGTGTCCGTGCTCAGGTTGGCCATGCCGTTGTAGGACACGGTTTCCAGGGTCCGACCAGCCCACCAGCTGGAGTCCTTCACCACCGTCCCGTTGCTGGCCGTGACGTTGACCGACCGCTTTCCCCCGACGGAATCGGCAATATCGCCGTCCATCCCGCGCAGGTAGGTGTAATCGGTGGTGATCAGGGACGACGGGTCAGCCGGATCGCCATGTTCGATCCGGACCTTGTTGAAACCGGCGAAGACAGACCAGGTACGGCGCATGTCCGCGGCCATCGGGGAACTGTCGAAGCGCCAGGCCGGGGTGCCGATGCTGTAGTCGTAGGTGGTGGTGTCGGCGTTGTTGCCGGGGTTGGTCCACGACCGCCCGTAGACCGGATCGGCGGTGACCGAGGAGACCACGTACTTGTTGAACCAGTCATTGGTCAGCGGGAAACCGGGCGGCGCCCAGAACTGGGGGAAGCAGCGCTGGGCGTTGCTCTGCAGGCTGGCCGGCAGGTGTCCGGAACCGCAGTCGGGCGCGAGGTAGTTGACGTGCAACTGGCCACCGGACTCGAGATTGACCTGCGTCAGTCGGGGTTTCTCCAACGAGACGATGCTGCCGGTGGCGGCGACGCGGTTGGGCAGGAAGCTGTAGTTGAAGGTGGTGCTCGGCAGGGAGGCCGTGCCCCCGAGCTGGCCCTGGTGGTCGATCCGGTCGAGTTCCATGGACGGGGAGGTGGTGTCGCCCGGGTTCTGCCAGGAGTGGGTCAGGGTCCAGGTGTCGACCGGCACATAGCTTGAGCCGCTCAGATATTGCGTGGTGATCGAGGCCAACCGGTGGATCGTCCAGAACGACGGTGAGTTGTTGGAGCCACAATTGGCCACGCCGCACTGCTTGTCCCACGGCACGTCCTGCCAGTAAGCCGTGGATGGGGTGGATTCGCTGCAGGCGTTCGTCGGCTCGCCGCTCTGACCGGTGAGGCAACGTACGCCCGGGGTGAAGATCATCTGCTCCGGGGCCGACTGGGTCAGCTCCAGGCCGGCGTGCATGCCGTAGTCGATCCGGGCCAGCATTCCGCCGCGGGTGTACTGGGCCGAGGCGGTCGTCTTGCTGTCTTCGGCGTACCGGTTCGTCTCGGCGGTGTAGTAGTAGGCCGACGAATTGCCATGGCGGTCAACGACATAGTCGAGGTTCCACCGCCAGGCCTGGTTGTTGAACGGGGTCATGCTTCCCGAGGCACCGGTGCAGGCCACGGTCAGCGTGCCGCAGACCGGCACCGTCCAGGCCGAGTTCGTGTTCGGGCTCGTACTGGTCCAGCCGGGCAGGTGGTTGCGTCCGTAGTAGTACTGGGTGCCGTCCGGCGTGGTCACCCGCCAGCAGTCGTTGTCGTAGGTGCCGTTGTTGCACAATGTGCTGTCACCGACGAGGTGTTCCACCTTGGTGTCGCTGTCGCCGGCCAGCGTCCAGCTACCGCTGGCATCCTTGATCAGCTGGCCGGAGTGCCCGGCCATGGACAGCGTGCCGTTGTCGGTGCTGAAACACTCGTCACCGGAGGCGCTCGGCCCACCGGACAATGAGCAGGAGGCGTAGGAGCGTTCGATGTAACCGACGCCGGCCAGATCCCAGCCGTTGCCGACGGCCGACGTCTGATTGTTGGTGATTCCGGTTTGCCCGTCGATGGATCCGGAGTCGTAGGCCAACGAGACCGATGGTGTCGAACCCGCCGCCGGCGCGGGTGCGCGCAGCGGATAGGTCCAGCTGAAGTCACCGCTGTTGGGCGTCACATCCCACTGGGAGGACGGCGAGAGCGAGGTCGCGCCGAAGGATCCGGAGCCGTCCGATCCATCGCTGGCCGAGGTCGCGGTCAGGTAGATCGGGCGTCCGGACGTCACCGTCGCCGTGGTCGCGAGGGCGTTCGAGCCACCGGCCAGCGCGTTCGGCTGCGCCGACGGCGTCGGTGTTACGGCGGAGGCGGACAGAATCTGCCGCGAAGACAGGGCAACCGGCTTGGCGCAGTGCCGGGCGTCGCACACCGGCAATGCCGACCAGCGGACCCGGGCCAGGTAGTCCGCGCCGAACTGCGAACTCAGCAACGAATCCGGGACCTGTACCGAGACCGGCCCGGAACCGGCAGTGAGCCGGTCGACCCGCAACGTGAGGCCGGTCAGCCCGGCGGCGGTTGCCGTGGCCCGGTCAACCACCTGAACACCCACCTCGACCGCCGAACCGGCTTGACCAGTGCCGGCAACGGCGATCCCGGACGGATCGATGGTCGTCCAGGTGCCACCGGCGAGCGCGGCGAGGTGCCGGGCCCGACTCAACTGCACCGGCCGGGACACCGCAGCTGAGGCCGGCGCGTGCCAGGTGGGAGCAGCCGCGGCCAGGTGCGAGGTGGGCACCGGGTGCAGCTTGGCCACCTTCTCGGTGTAGGCGGCAGCCGCCTGCGCGGGAGCCGCCATCGCGGCGGTTCCACCGAGGACGAGGCTGGTCGCGGAGGCCAGCAGCCACAATCGCGTTGCCGTGCCGGTCGTTCTGGTCATCTTCAGGTTCCTTTGCTCGTAACGGGAATCGCTGGAACTAGTTCCCGTTGTAGGGACCGTTGGCGGCGATGGACGCGACCTGGTCGGAGTTCATGACCCCGCTCCAGGTGTTCGGATCTTCGATGTCACCGGACCAGTAGCCGCCGTTGACCCCGCTGAACTCACCCCGGCCGACACTGAGGGCACCGTCGGCCGGCGGGCTGTCCGGGTGCGCCACCGTGGTCAGGTCCGGCGCCGGCAAATGCCAGTCGTTGAGGGTGGTCGAGACGTACAGCATGAGCTTTCCAGCCGTCGCGTCCCAGACGCCGGTCAGCAGCACCCACTGATGGGCGGTGACCGGAACCGAACTGGTGGCACAGTCACCGTCGAACCCGCCGCCGTCGGCGTACTGGGTGTCAGGCATGCAGTACACCCACTGGTTGTCCCGGACGCCCAGGATGAATCCGCTGACGCTCTGACCGTCCTGGCCCATCGCCACGTGCCAGCCCGTTCCCGACCAGGTTCCGCTCGCACCGCCGGGACGGACCCAGGCCTGGACGCTGAAGTTGTCGGTGACGTCCCAGTTGCCGTCGGCGGTATTGAGCTGGACGCCTGGGCTTCCCGACGGCCCGGTGTCGGCCTCGCCCTGCGACCCGTCGAAGGTGAAGGCGCTGCCCTGGGACCCTGAACTGATCTGCCACGGCGCGCCGTCGTTGGTCGTGGTGTAGCTCGGTCCGCTGGTGTTCGACGTCAGCGTCAACGGAACCTGGTTCGACGGGTCGAGCACGTCAGCCACCTGCGGGGCCGTCGGTGCACCCATCGAGCCGTCGGTCAGCCAGAGGTGACCCGGCAGCGCCGACGGGTCGACCGCGGTGAAAGTGACAGTCGTCGAGGGCGACACCGTGCCGGTGGCATCGATCGCCCACGCGGTGATCGAGAACAACTCCGACGGAACGGTGAGCGGGGGCGCGTTCCAGCTGATGTCGGTGTCACCGCTGGGCGCGGTGCCCGAGCACATCAGCCCGGAGATGTTTCCTGTCGTCACGTCGGCCACGTCGCCGCAGTTCAGGTCGGAAATGTCCGGCAAGACGTTGTTGAACGAGTACACGTAACTCGTGACCGCCGACGAACTGTCCGTGAAGGTAAGCGTGTTCGAGTTCGGATCACCCGCGTTGGCCGAACCGCCGACCAGCTCGTCGTCACCGGTGATGACCGGCGCCGGCAGCTGGCCCGAGCTGGTCGTGCCGTCGCAGGCGTTGGCGGTCGAGGACTTCATGGTGCTCTTCAGCTGCACCGCCACGGTCCAGCTGAAATCGGTGTTGTTCGGGATCGTATAGGTCGCGGTGCCGGTGTTGGGTGCGATCGTGTCCTGCTGATAGATCGAGGCAACGCCGGTGCTCCAGTTCGAGTACGCCGTGGCCATGGTGTGGGTGGTGCCGGCGCTGTCCTTGTAGGAGGAATTCCACACCGCCCGCACCGAGTCCGTGGTCGGTGTCGAGTTGTGGATGTTCGCATCGAGCACGATGTTCTGATCGCCCCGCACTACCGACCCGCAACTGATCGCGGGTGGAGTGCTCGCTCCGAAGCCCAGGTTGGTGGCCGGCAGCCCACTCGGATTCACCACGTGGAACTTGCAGGTCGAGTTCCACGGACTGGTCTTGACCCCGTCGCTGCCCTGCGCCTTCCACGAATAGCTATGGCCGTCGATGAACCGATTCGGCTTGAAACTCACCTGCCAGGCGCTCGCGTCGGTGGAGGTGGAGATGAACTGCCCGGAGGTTGCCATTGCGGTCTTGGTCGGTGAGGCGTTGTCCCAGTACAGGAACTGGGCGACCATGTAGCGCGTCGTCGGCGCGTGCACGGTGACCTTCCAGGACATCGGCTTGCTGCCGTCGATGGCACCGTTGGCCAAGCAGGACGGCGCCGACGGCGACGCCACGCTGAAGATGACGTTCGTCGACTGCGTCGGCGGCTGGACGTAGGACACATAGAGCTTCACGTCGTACTTCTGGTAGGTGTACAGACCGGCGGTCTCGGTGCCGACGAAGCCGAACGCCGCGCCGGGAACGTGATTGTCGGTCCAGGACTTCAGCTGCGGTAGCAGCGGCGCCCCGGTCAGCCCGGCACCGGCCGTGGTCCCCGGCGCGCCACTGGCCAGCACAGTGGGGTGACCGGTCGTGCCGTAGTAGCTGTAGCTGGAGGCCCAATAGGCTTTGATGTTGTAGGCATTGGCCGTTCCCGACTGCCAACCGACCTGCAGCGAGGCTGAGATGAGTTCCTGTCCGAACAGCGACTCGTACGGGAAGTGGGCAACCGTGCGCCAATCGGTGTCGCCGCCGTCCCGCGAGTTTCCGAACTGCACGCCGCAGTTCTGGCAGCTGTAACCGTCGCTCTTGTAGGAGTAGGACTTGTCCGGCGCCACGAAGATCGTCGGGTCGAGGTTGATCGGGAACGCCGAGGCCGGCTGCGCCGCGAGCCAGGCCGGATCGACGGACAGCACGAGCTTGCCGGCGCTGCTGGTCAACTTCGCGTGCGCGCGTTCCATCGGCTCACCATCGGCCCGCAGCACCATCGGTACTCCGAACGTGGTGTCCGACATCGCGCCCACCGGGGTGACCGCACCGTTCGAGTCTCGCCGCAACGCGGGCGCGTGGTTGGCCCCGACGTGCGTCAGCACCTGCTGCTGGCTGCCCGACCACACGTCGAAACTGAACGAGGATCCCGCCGTGGCGCTCTTGAGCAGCACCGATTCCTTGACGCCGGTTGCCGTTACGTCATAACGCAGATCAGCGTTCGGCCACGCGTTCGGATAGGTCACCTGGCTGCCGTCACCACCCCGGACCGGCTGGACGCTCGCTGCTCCCTGCGGCGCCATGCCGAGCGCCCCCTTGGCGGTGACCAGCGATACCCCCTGATGGGTCGCCCCGAAGTGCACCCGCCAGGCGTTGGCGGTGTTCGTCAGACCACCCGCCACCACCGAATCGGAGACCAATTGGTCATTGATGGGCTGGAAGCTGCCGTCGCTGGTCCGGTAGTTCACCGGCTCGCCGGACAGCACGGCGGTGCGGGTGCCGTCCGGGTTGAGGTAACTCGTCGACTGAGCCGTGCGACCGACCACCACTGAGCGGAGCGCGTCGAAGTGCTGCCTACCAGCGGCCCCGGCGCTCGACGCCGGTGCCGGGCCGGGATCGGCGTGCGCTGCGCGCGGCAGCATGACCGCGCCGGCCAAGGTGACGGCCACGCTGGCGGCAAGGGTGAGACCGAGTTGGCGGCAAAAATGGGCGCGCGAATACGACATGCGTCCAGGACCTTTCACAAGCAAAGGATGTACGGGATAGGGGCATGAGAGCTGTTGGCCGGTGGACACCGGCCGCCGCGGGTACTGCTGCGACCACGATTCAGGCACAGGCAACCGCAGGAGCCGCAGCTACGTCGGGTGCGTCGAGCGGGGGATCAACGATGACCAGTTCGTCGATCTGGCGGCGTATCGAACCGCCGCGATGGGCCCCTTCCTCACTACGGAAGTTGTCGGTTTGTCGCACCAACGATGCGACACGTCGGAATCAAAGCATCCCTAACGCACTAACACAAGACCCACTTCCACGGACATTCTCAGCTAACCATCTGCAGACAGGCCGCCCGGACGAATGATGCATGCCCTCGGGCTCGGTACGACCGATCGGCGACGCCATCTCCACCCTGATCTCAACCCGTGGGTGCAGGCGCTGCGGGCGTCGAATTCCTACCGTTGAACCTGTCGCCGGGAGCCCGCCCGGCACCGTCGAGGGGGTCAGCCGTGCACACCGTGGAGACACTGATCGTGGCCGCGGCCGTCATCGTCTGGGTGATCGGCCGGCAACTGCGAGGTGAGGCCATCCGGGGCAAGCGGTTGATCGTGCTGCCCCTGGTTCTGACGGTCATCGGCGCGGTCGACCTCGGCCACGACCACACTTACCGGATCCAGGCCGTCGACCTCGTTCTCATCGCTGCCAGCACGGTGATCGCCATCGTGATCGGCAGCTTCCAGGGCAGGTCGATGCGATTGGAGAACCGCGACGGCGCGCTTTGGGGCCAGCTGCCGATCAGCGGCGTCGCCCTCTGGGCGCTCTTCATCCTGGCCCGGGTCGGCATCGAGGTCGGCGCCCGCGCCGCCGGTGCGCACCTGGCTGCCTCGACTGCGCCGCTGTTGCTGGTGCTCGGCATCAACCGGCTCACCCAGGCCGGCGTCATCGCACTGCGAGCGATCAGTCGCGGCATCCCGTTCGCACCGGAGAAGGACGGCTCGACGTTCTTGGCCGGTGCGATCCCGGCCACCGCCGGCGGCCCGCACCGCCCAGCCGCCACCGATTCGGAATGTTCTTTTGGTAAAGGGGCAAACTCGAAATCAAGTTGGTCGCAGAACGCCGCTCAGCTCCGAACCACTGAGGCCCGGCCAACCGAGCGCTAGCCGCGAGGTGAGTAGATCAGCTTCTTGTTCACGAACTCGTCGATGCCGAGCGTGCCGAGTTCCCGCCCGACGCCGGAGCGCTTGGTGCCACCGAACGGCAGGTCGGCCAGGCTGCCCTGCATGCTGTTGATCCAGACCATGCCGGTGTCGAGCCGGGCGGCCACATCGGCGGTGGCATCGGCGTCGGCACCGAACACCACGCCACCTAAGCCGAACGCGGAATCATTCGCCAGCGCAACGGCTTCGTCGGCGTCGGCGACCCGGTAGACCACGGCGGCCGGCCCGAACAGCTCCTCGCGGTAGGCCCGCATCTCCGGTGTCACGTCGGTCAGCACGGTTGGTTGCACATAGGCCCCGTCCCGATCCTCCCGCTTGCCACCGGCCCGCACGGTCGCGCCCTTGGCGATGGCATCGTCGATCTGGGCCATCAGCGAGACCGCCGCCTGCTCCGAGGAGAGCGGCCCGTACTGGGCGTCCGGGTCGGTCGGGTCGCCGGCTTGCAGGCCACCCAGGGCGGCGCTGAACAGGTCGACGAACTCGTCATAAACGGCGTCGACGACGATCAGGCGCTTGGCTGCGTTGCACGCCTGACCGGTGTTCTGCATCCGGCCGGCCACCGCAGCCTTGACCGTCCGTTCGAGATTGTCCCCGTCCAGCACGATGAACGGGTCCGAGCCACCGAGTTCGAGGATGACCTTCTTCAGGTTGCGACCAGCGACCTCGGCCACCGCGGTGCCGGCCCGTTCGCTACCGGTGACCGACACCCCGGCGATCCTCGGATCGGCGATCATCTGCGCCGCCTGCTCATTGCTGGCGAAGACGTTGATGTAGGCGTCGGCCGGCAGGCCGGCGTCGTGGAAGATCTGTTCGATGGCCAAAGCTGATTCCGGGCACTGGGGGGCGTGCTTGAGCACGATCGTGTTGCCGGCCAACAGGTTCGGCGCGGCCAGCCGAGCCACCTGGTAGTACGGGAAGTTCCACGGCATGATGCCCAGCAGCGCTCCGATCGGCTCCTTGCGCACCGAAGCCAGGCCGCCGGCCCGAGGGCTGATCGGCGTATCGGCAAGCATGGCCGGGCCGGCACTGGCGTAGTAGCCGAAGATGTCGGCCACGATCGCGATCTCGCCCTTGGCCTCCTTGGTGCGCTTACCCATCTCACGGGTGATGATCGCGGCCAGCTCGGTACGACGTTCGGTGAACAACTCACCGGCCCGGGCCAGGATCGCCGCTCGCTGCTCGAGCGTCGTGGTCCGCCAGGACCGGAACCCGCTGTCGGCCCGGGCCAACACAGCCTGGATCTCCGCGTCGGTTGCGGTCGGGTACTCCGCCTCGGTCTTGTTCGTGGCCGGGTTGACCACCTTGTACTCGATCGTCGTCATGACCGCCTCCATCCCTCGTCCGGCTTCCAGCTAAGCACGCCCGGCCCGGCGGCCGACAGGCACTGCACCTCTGGTGCTAGTTACCGGGGATGATCAGCCCGCTCTCGTAGGCCAATACCACCAACTGCGCCCGGTCCCGCAGCTGCAGTTTGGTGAGTAACCGACTCACGTGGGTCTTCACCGTGGGCAGGCCCAGCACCAAGGCATCCGCGATCTCGGCGTTGGAGCGGCCGGCGGCCACCTGCCGCAGCACGTCCAGCTCGCGCTCGGTCAATCCGTCCAACCCCGGCCCGCTCCGCTGTGCCGGCACGGCCACGAAGGCGTCGATCAATCGCCGGGTGACGGCGGGGCTCAACAGCGAATCACCTTGGGCGACGGTGCGAATCGCGGCCAGCAGCAGCTCCGGGGGCGTGTCCTTCAGCACGAATCCACTGGCGCCGGCGCGCAGGGCCTCGAACACATTGGCGTCCTCGGCGAACGTCGTCACGATCAGCACCCGAGCCGTGCTGGCCTCGACCGCCAGGTGCCGGGTCGCATCCAGGCCGTCCAGCACCGGCATCCGGATGTCCATCAGCACCACGTCCGGTTTCAACGCCCGGCACTGGCGAACGGCGATCGCGCCGGTGGCCGCCTCACCGACCACCACCAGGTCCGGGGCCGAGTCGACCAGGGCGGTGAAGCCGGCCCGGATCAGCGCCTCGTCATCGGCGATCAGCACCCGAATCATTGATCCTCCTTGTTCGCCAGGGGGATTCGGGCCCGCACGACAAACCCACCGCTGGATCCCGGCCAGGCGCCGGCCTCGAACGTACCGCCGAGCAGTTCGGCGCGCTCCCGCATGCCGGACAACCCCAGGCCATCGCCGGCCACCGGGGCACCCCGGCCGTCGTCGCGCACCGTCACCTCGATCCGATCCGGGGCGTGGCCGATCGTCACCCAGGCCCGCCGGGCTCTGGCATGCCGGACGACATTCGTCAACGATTCCTGGACGATCCGGAACACGGCGTGCTCGATCAACGGCGGATACCCGGTCAGGTCGCCGGTCTGCTGCAGGGTCACCTGGACATCGGTGATCCCGTCGACCAGGGCCGGTAGCCGGCTCAGGGGTTGCAGTCCCACTGCGCCGCCGGCTGGTACCCCGGTGCTTCGCAATACCTGCCGTAACTCCGTCAGCGCGGCCCGGCTGGCTCGTTCGATCTCGATCAGCGACTGCCGGGCTTCCTCCGGCTGCTCGTCCAGCAGCAGGCGTGCGACCCCCGATCGGACGGCGATCATGCCCAGCACGTGGGACACGACATCGTGCACGTCACGGGACAATCGCAATCGTTCCTCGGCCCGGATCCGTGCCTCGGACTCGATCGCCGCGTGGGCGTCGGCCGCCTGCAGCTTCAGTCCGAATCGCCGCCGGGTGCCGATCGCATCGCCGACCCACCAGGCCGGGATCGCCAGGATCGGTTGCCAGGCATCCTGATCATGATTCGGATACCAATGGATCGACAGAATCTGGGCAATCGTGATCGCGATCAACACCGCGAGCGGGGTGCCGATCGACACCCGACGTCTAGACCGCGCGGCCAATACGCCTATCGCCAAGGGCAGCGCCGGTCCGGCGTTGCTGACGAAGGCGGTGAACCGCACCCCGGCCAGCGCCGCCACGACCAGGGCCGT
>CAZZZW010000073.1:0-15209 GCA_964658795.1 Phormidium nigroviride PCC 7112 | reverse complement strand
AGGAACTCGAGCATGCGGTACTGGTCCGACTGGAAGCCCGAACTGGTGCCGAGCAAGCCCGTGACGCCGCCGACGCGGCGGCCCAAGACGCCACCGAGGCGGCTCTGGAGGCCGATGAACTGCTGCTCGATGAGCAGGCACAGCGGCTCGCCGCCCAGGTCAGCGAGGAGCAGCCCTTCGGTGTGCCGGGACAGGAGATGAATCGACACGGTCTCGTGCGGACCGGCTTCGCGCTGACCTTCGGAGGACTGCTCGCTGTCGCGCTCGGCGCCACCATCGTGGCGTTGGAGCAGGAACTGCTCATTCTGGTGACGGCCGCATTTATCGCGATCGGCCTGGAACCGGCGGTTGCGTGGCTGACCCAACACAACCTGCGGCGCGGAATCGCCGTGCTGATCATCAGTCTCGTGAGCGTGGGATTTGCGGGGGCATTCCTCGCCGCCGCCGTGCCGCCGTTGGTCAACGAAGCGACCCAGCTCATCAAGCAGGGACCCCAGTTCTTTCAGCAATTGCAGGACAAACACACCTTCGTCGGACACCTCAACGCCAAGTTCCACATCCAGGAGAAGCTGACCACCGCGGCGAGTCAGAAGCTGTCTATCAGCTCTCTGGGCGGGCTGCTCAGCATCGGGCAAGCAATCCTGTCCTTCACCTTCGAAGTCCTAGTCGTGCTGGTGCTGGTGCTGTACTTCCTGGCCGACTTTCCCGGTATCAAGAAGAGCTTTTATCGGCTCGCACCGCTCCCCCGCCGCCCGCGGGTGGCTCTGCTTGGCGACGAGATCCTGTCCCGGACCGGCGGTTACATTCTCGGCAACCTGCTCACGTCGCTCATCGCGATAGTCTGCCAGTACGTCATTCTGCGGGCTCTAGGCGTGCCTTTCGCCTTGGCGTTGTCGGTATTCGTGGGAATCCTGGACCTCGTCCCACTGGTCGGATCCACGATCGCCGGCGTCCTCGTCACGCTGGTTGCGCTGGCCAGCGTGTCGGTCACGGCCGCAATCATCAACGTCGTCTTCACCATCGTGTACCGCCTGGCTGAGGATTACCTCATCAGTCCTAGGGTCCTCAAACGCACGGTCGACGTCAGGCCGGTGGTCACCATCGTCGCGGTGTTGCTAGGTGGCTCGCTGCTCGGCATCATCGGCGCGCTGATCGCGGTTCCGACCGCCGCGGCTATCCAACTGATCCTCACCGAGGTGGTCTACCCCCGGATGGACAATGTTGAGCGAGCGGCGGCGGGTGGCGAGTAGGCAGCTGGTCGCAATAGCCAATAGCTGCAGGGCAATCTCGATCAGCCCGACCGCGCCGAGGCCGGCGCTGGCCAACGATCCGCCGCCACCAGCAGCCGAGGTCGAGTCGAGGTACCAGCGGGAGTCCATCGCACCCGAGGCCGGCCGTGGCGCTGACGTCGCACTGGCCCGGATGAGGGGATGGGCCGTGCCGTCTAGGCCCAGGATGCGGCCGGCGTCGTCGATGCCGCCGGCGCCCGGGGCATTCGGGTCCGGCAACGTGGACAACGACCCGTTCGGTCACACCGCCGGCGCCGGTCAGGTTGCTGAAGTCCGCGAACGGCCCTGTCGACGCACACGCGCACCGCGGCGCGGGCTGCCTGCACCAGCCACCGCGGGTATCGCCTGCAGGACGAACGGGCCGGTGACCGTCGCACGCTAGCGTGAACGTCGTGACCCCCGCTGCCGCCTGCGTCCCCGTCCGATGAGTCGCCTCGACGAGGTGGCCGAGCGGGACGGCTGGCGCTGCTGGCTCTGCGACGAGCCGGTCGATCCCCAGATGTCGGTCAACGACGACCGCGGACCCAGCGTCGACTCGCTGACCACCGCCAAGTCCGGCAAGAGCAGGGGCGGGGTAACCGAGCGGCTGGCCCACCGCGGGTGCAACACCCGCAAGGGCGCGATCAAACCGGTGGTGCCGTGGCCGGCTCGACTGTTCGTGTCCGACCCGGCCCCGCTCATCGGCGTGGCCGATCGGTTGGGGCGTAAGGGCGGCCGAGAGGTCGTGGCCCGCTGTCCCAGCCGAGCCGACGCCGATCAGACCGCCGAGTGGCTGGTCGACCGATTCAGCCGGCTGGCCCCGGACCTCGCGGTCACCACCAGCATCGAACCGGGCGGCGGCCAGTTCATGGTGGCGCTCACCGCACGCCGACGATGAGCCAAGCAGCCGGTCGCCAGCCTTACCGGCTCGAGCGCGGACGCTCACCGGCGGTCGGTCAGGACGGCGCGATCGTGTCTCCGGCGATCTGGATCACGCTGTCGGATATGGACAACGTCGGGTTGGCGAAGATGAACTTCTTCGACGTCGGCAGCGGCACCCCGAGCGCACCGACAGCCTGCAGCTGAGCGGTCAACGCATCCAGCTGCGGTGCCAGGATCTCGGCAAACAGTGACTCAGCCAGGGCGACGTCGAACGTCACCCCGGGCGCCACTGCCGCGTTGCTGACCTGCGAGCTCTGGTAATCGACCGAGAACGTGAACGCCTGTTTGTCCTGGGCTGCGTCCGCGGTGAACCCCAGGCCGTCGATCCAGTGGGTCAACGTCACATCGAACGTCACCGCCGACGTCTTCACGCCATGCTGGGACAGCACCAGCGCCACCTCATACGGCGTCACCGACCCCAGCCCGTTCCCGGCCGACGCGGCAACGATCTTGTCCGACCAGGCCGCGAAGTCAGCCGGCAGCAGCTCAGCATTGAGGACGTTCGTCAGATCCGCCGCCGCGGCGTAGATGGTGCCGGTCACCGCGGTCAACGCCGTGGATACTGACGCCGGCACGCCCAGCCCGGCCAACACCGCCGATGTCGCCTGCCACGCCGGCATGAAGGAAAACCTCGGCGACGTGTCCGGGTCATTGGTCACCGTTATCCCAAACGGCGCCGACGGCGAGAAGTCCCACAGGCTGGGGAAGGTCGACTTCAGCGCGTCGGTGTTCCACTCCTGGGGCGGCATGCCCGCCAGCGGGAACGAGACATTGAGCGCGCCGGTCTTGGACGCACCCCACGCAGCCTCATTGATCAGGTACTCGTTGAAGGAGAACACCATTCCGGAGTCGGGCACGACCGGCAACGCCAACGCCACCGGGTCCGTCGCGACGTACCGGTCTCCTTCCGTGGTCACGAACCGGCCACTGACCCCCATCTGAAAGCCGCCGGTGGCGGGATAGTCCAACTCCATCGGCGGGAACAGGAAATGCAGATCCGGGGTGATAGCTCCCGAGTCGCCGATGGCCTGGAACATCACGTTGATCGAATCCACGAACGGGCCGACCATGTCGGCATCACTCATCGCCTGCTGCATCATGGCCGGAGCGTTGGCGGAGAATACCCCGAAGAAATCACCCACTCTGGCCGCTGACCCATCCGGAATGTTCACGTTCGCGACCGACGCCGGCTGATACGACGTCTCGGTCACCGTCACCTTCAGGACCAGGGCGGTGTCATCGGGATCCATCGAGTCACTCGAGGTGCCGATGGCGACCGTCAACGACATCGGCATCGCCGTGATGTCGAAGCTGAAACCGGAATAGGTGTCATCGAACGGGTCATCGTGCGGGGCCGAGCCGGCGCCCCCGGTAGCCGGTGGGGTGAACTCGCCCTGCTCATGCCACTGGTCATAGACCGCATGGCCGGTCAGGTTCGCCGTCACGGCGAACGTCCCATCGGTCGCACCGGCGGCGGCCGGCGCGATCGAGGTGATGGTGAAGTTCGAGTTGAGCATCCGGCCGCCGGTGATGTCCAGGGAATCGATGTGGTAATCCCCATCGCCGAAGCTGGTGCCGTCCAGCAGCCCGGCGAGATCCCCCATCGGCAGCCCGGCGTCCGAGGACGCGAACAGGTTGACCAGGTTGACGAAGAAGTCACCGAGCGCGTCATGCGCGACCGCCATCGTCAGCGCGGAGACCGGGGCGCTCATGCTGACACCGGACCAGCGACGAAGTTCGGGAACAGGGCCGGGTCCACGAGGTAGAGCACCGACATGAACTTGCCATCCTCACCGGAGAGCGCGTTGGACACCAACGTCGCCTGATACTTGCCGCAGGTGAAGCTCAGCGAGGTCTGCTCGACCCGGAGCTGGCTTTCCCACTGGACGTCGTAGTCCACGCTCGCCGACGGCAGCGACTCCAGGCAGACGGAGTTGTCGGAACTGAACGGAATGTTGAACGTGGCCAGCAAGTTACCGAGCCCACCGGCGGAGGACGCCGCCTGCACCATGTACTGGTAGCCGGCGAAACCGTTGCTGTTCTGGGACATGTAGCTGGTGTAGGAGACATCCTGCTGGCCGAGGGCATCGGTCACCGCCTTGGGAATGACCGCCGGCTGCGGCTTCAGGCCGAAGGAGGCGTCATGATCCCAGGGCTGGGACATCGTGATGTCCTCACCGGTCATGTTGTAGACGTCCAGCCAGTGCACCATGGTCTTCTGCACCGCGACGGCCAGAAGCGTCGCGACCAGTCCCAGCCCGGCCGCGATCGGGCCGGCGAACGTCGCGGCAGACGTACCTACCGCAGCGACCTCGACGGCCATCTCCACCCCGACAGCCTGCGCCGCGACCGCTTCCTCCGCGCCGTCGGCGACCGCCATCTCGACGCCCTGCTCCATGCCCATCTCGGCGGCGTCGCCGCCGGCGGCCAGCATGTTGCGTCCGGCCGCGATGCAACTGGTGAACAGGTTCGTCATCACCTGCAGGCCGATCTGCTGACAGACCGAAATCAGCGCGCCGACTCCGAGTGAGGTGACCGTCATGATCGTGACCGTCTTGGAATGCATGTCGGTGCCCGACAACATCGCCACCGTGCCCGAACAGGTCGTGACCGTCTGACCCGAGCCGTCATCGGCTTCCTGCGAGGACAGCACGTCCAGCCGGATGCGGGCAGCGGCATCGCCGGACTGCGCCACCATGATCGGGGTGCCGTCACCCTCCATGCCGGCCGCGAACGGATGCACCGCGATGTCGTCGAACAGCTGCGACAGCGACTGCGACTTCTGGTTGCGGTACTGGTAGTAGTCATCGACCGCGCCACCGCCGGCCTGGGCCGCCTGCAGCACCGGTGTGAACGCCGCGCTCAGGGTGACGTAGGACTGGGTGTCGCCGACCGCAACGGACGCGGACGGAGTGGGACTGGTCATACAGGAGACCTCCAGGGTCAACGGGATTTTGATTGATCGTTCGGTAGCTACGGCACAACCGTCGGACCGGACCGGGCGCCGGTCAGCTCGCCTGCAGCTGCCCGGTGATGAGGATCTGGTCGGTACCCATCTGCAGGCATGCATCCGAGAGCGCGAAGCCGGTCAGGGACGGCAGCGCGACGCCTTGCGCGCCGACACTCTGTAGCGCGGCCGTCAAGGTGTCCAGCTGGGGCGCGATCAACGCGCTGTACAGCGCCTGCACGTGCGCGGCAGGCATGGTGAAGCCCGCCGCGAACGTCACATCGGTCAGCTCGTCGGTCAAACGCTGCACCGAGAACGTCAACGCCTGCTTGGCGCCGGCCGAACTCGGCGCCAACGCCAACGTCGTCACCTGATGTCGCAACGTCAGCGCCGCGCCGATCACGGCGGCCGCCGCTCCCTGCACCGGAACTGAGACCCGCACCTGATAGGTCGCATCCAGGCCGAGGGCGTTACTGGCGGCGGCGGCCACGAGCGGTGCAGACCAGGGCGCGAAATCGGCCGCGGTCAGCTCGGCGTTCAACATCGACAGCAGCGCGGTCGAGGACACGTAAGCCTGCGCGGCATAGGGCGTCAACGCGGTCACCACCGACGCCGGCGCGTTCACCGACGTCAGCACCGCAGCACTGACCTGCCACAGCGTCTGGAAGGCAGCCACCGGCGGTGCCGTGGGCGCGTTGAGCAGCGAGACCGAGATCGGAGCCGACGGCGCCAGCGTCCACAATTCCGGCGCCACGCTTCGTACCGCGTCGGTCGTCCACGACCCGGGCGCGGCTCCGTCCGGCGGCAGTGCCAGATTCAGCGTTCCGGCCTGGGAGGCATACCACGCTGCTTCGCTGACGAGGTAGTCGTTGACCGCGATCGACATCCCGGACGCGGGGACCGCCGGCAGCGCGACCGGCGTGGGATCGGGTCCGGGGTAGCGGACGCCGGCCGCTGTTTCCAGCCGGCCGCTGACTCCCATCTGAAAGCCGCCGGTCGCCGGAAATGCCAGCTCGGTCGGCGGGAACAGGAATGCCAGGTCGGAGGTCACCTTGCCCGAGTCGGGAATGGTCGCGAACATCGTGTTCAGTGCCGCGACGAACCCGGCGGGCACTGCGGTCGTGGCACCGAGCGCAGCGGTGACTGCCTCGACGCCGCGGTCACCGCCGGCGAGCCAGCCGAGGAAGCCGCTGCCTCCGGCCGCGAGTGACCGATCGGGTACCGAGACGTTGGCCAGCTGCGGAGTGCCGGCCGATCCTTCGGTGATGGTGACCGACAACGCGTCACTCACGTCATCCGGGTCGGCACCGGTGCCGCTCATGGCGAATGCCACCGTCAGCGTCAGCGGCAACAACGTGATGTCGAAGGTGAAGGCACCCAGGTCATCGGTCGTCGTGTCGAACATGCCGCTGATGAGATACGTCTCGGCCCAGCTGGTGAAATTGACGTGGCCGGCGACCGTGCCGCTGACCGTGAACGTGCCATCGGTCCCGCCAGCCACGGTGGGAGCGACCGTTGTGATCGCGAACGTCAGGCCGGTCAGCTGGCCCCCGGTCAGATCGACGTTCGTCAGTATCGTTCCGTCGGAGTCGCTCGGCACGCCGCTGTCCTGATTGAGGAAGCCGGGGATGTCGGTCAGCGCCAAGCTGACACCGGTGGAGTTGAACTCCGTCAACATGTCGTTGAAGAACAGGCCGAGCGCGTCATGGGCGACGGCGACGGTGGCGGCGGGCGAGGTCACACACGCTCCTGAGCGGTAGGGACGGTGGGCAGCCGGTGCCTGGTGATGCGGACAGCCAGGCCGACCATGCGGTCGATGTCGGGAGCGACATCGAATCCGATGAGACTCAGAGCGGATATCGCCCCATCGGTTGCCGGCCAGGGAAGTTGAGGGTTATCGGGGGCTGTGCCCCATATCGTTGGATCACGCTGGTTGCGAATGAATCACGAACAACGTCGGCCGGCTTGACCGGCCGGGAAGCTGCGCCAAGCGCACCCCGCGCTGCCCGTTCCGGCCGCTGCCTCCGTCGTGCCAGCGTCCGGCGACGTACTCAGCTGTGCTTGGGATGGACCTGGCTGGTCACCCGAGGCGCTTATGCCATCGAGTAAGGCACGGTGACTGACATGGGAGTGCGTCAGCGCGGCCGCCTTCTCCTCACGGCTCGGGTAGGCATCCGCTCCGAGGACCGTCGTTTGCGGACGCGCCGCGGCCGCTTCAAGCAATGACGCGTCTCGCACCTTGGGCGCCTCCCCCATCGCCCGCTCCGCCACATACAGCAGCTCGGCGTAGCTCAGGTAAATCACTGACCGAGACGCTCCAGAGCTTCCGCGTAGCGTGGCAGCTCTTGGTCGAGAACCTGGTCGAGTAGCTCCGCCCGGCTATGGGTGTCAACGTATTCACGCACCGCCTGACGCGCCACAGCCTGCATCGACCGCCCCTCCCGGTCGGCCCGGCGCTTCAGCGCGTCGGCCTCGTCAGCACTCAAACGCAGGGTCATCGCCACGGTATCAGTCTTGATACCACTGGGGCGGATTCACTTTCCGACCTGGTATCAGCTGCCGGCGATGAGCGTGACGATGGTATCTACGGCCGTTTCGACGGGACGGCTACTCCGTTGCACCTGGCCGAGCAGAAGCGCTCCTTGCAGCGTCGCGAGCAGGGTCGTGGCGAGGTCGTCCGGGTCGATGCCAGGCGGGAGCTTCCCGTCGACATCGAGAGTTCTGAGCCCATCGCGGATCGCGGCTGCCCACTGATCGAATCCGGCCGCGATGAGCGTTCGCGCCTCGGGGTCGCTCTCGGCTAGTTGACCACCAAGCGAGCCGAGCTGGCAGCCGCCTCTCGCTTGGGTGCGCCTCGCGGCAGCAATCACCATCTTCCGCCAGGATTCAATCCCGTTCGCCCTGCTGAGCGCGTGTGCATTGCGCTCGACGATGGTCTCGGCTTGGTAGTCGATGACCGCCTGCACGAGGTCGTTCTTGTCGGGGAAGTAGTGGTACATCTGCGAGCCACTGACCTCGGCGGCGACCTTGACGTCGTCCAGGGTGGTGCCCGCGACGCCGTGCTCATGGATCAGCACGGCGGCCGACTCCACTATGCGCGCGCGGGTGCGCGCTCCCTTCGCCGTGAGCTTCGGCCGATCACTTGCCGCGTTCGCCATCCGCCGATCGTAGCAGGATTCTGAGTTTGACAACCCATTCCATTGCCTTCATAGTGGGTCACGCAACTCAATTTTGCGACGAAGGACCGGTCATCACGGCCTTGCTGTCGACGGCGGCCGATTCGCGAGATAGCGCGTGGTCGACGGTGCCGACTTCGCGTCAAGGCCGAGACCACCGTTCGCCACTGGGAACTGAGGAGTTTTCACATGAGCGCCTACCTGATTGTCGAATTCACCGTCAAAGACTCCGATGTCTGCCGGGAGAACTACGCCGCTCACGCTGGAAAGACCGCGAAGGAGTACGGAGCCGAGGCGCTGGCCAGCAGCGATTGGGAACTTCTGCATGGGGATGGCTCGCTCGCATCCGGGGCACTGATGCGGTTTCCCGACCGTGAGGCGGCCATGACCTGGTACAACTCGCCGCCCTATCAGCAGCTGATGAATGTCCGAGGTGTCGCGATGGACGCCCGGTTCAGCCTGCTCGACGGACTCCCGACTCCGGCAGAAGACAAGAGGGAATCCGAATGAGCGCACTCCCAGGAAAGACGGCGCTGATCACCGGCGCCAACGCCGGCATCGGCAAGGAGGTGGCCCGGCAACTCGCGTCACGCACCGAGACGGCGCGCCTTTACCTGGCGTGCCGCAACGCAGACCGGGCGACAGCAGCAAAGGCCGACCTTGAAGCCGCTACCGGCCGGCACATCTTCGACATCGTCGTAATGGACGTCGCCGACCTGGGTTCGGTTCGAGCCGGCCTGGCGACCATCAACGGATCGATCGACGAGCTGGTTATGAACGCCGGCGTCATCGGACCGCAGACGCTGGACTTGACGGTGGATGGCGTCACCACCTCGTTCGCAACGAACGTCCTAGGCCACGTCGTCCTCCTCGAAGGGCTCCTGGCCGAGGATCGACTTGGCGAGACTGCGCTCTTCGTCGGAAGCGAAGCCGTTCGCGGAGTTCCGAAGCTGCGGATGAAGGGACCGTCGTTCGTCTCGACCTCAGCCGACGAGCTCGCCACCGTCATCGACGGCAGCTACTTCGCCGGCAGAAAACCCGACTTCAACCTCGCTTTTGGCCAGGCCAAGTACATCGGCGCCCTCTGGATGGGTTACCTGGCCCGCCACTACCCTGGCCGCCGGTTCATCACGGTAAGCCCCCGGCAACACCACCGGCACGGCGGCAGCCAGTGGCCTTCCCCTACCGATGCGGATAGCCGCCAAGTACGTCATGCCCGCCCTGGGCCTTTCGCACAACCTCGACGTGGGAGCGAAGCGGCTCGTCGACGGCGTCACCGACCCCACCCTGCCAAGCGGCGCGTTCTACGCCAGCGCGGCCAACAAGCTGAATGGTCCGATGGTGAACCAAGCCGAATTCGTCCCCGGCGTGGGCAACCCGTCGTTTCAGGACAACGCCAACGAAGCGATCCACCGCTTTGTCCGATGACCGCGCGGTGGCTGGGAGTTCCAGGCCACGGTGAGCTCGACGAACGGTGATCGCCGGCCGCCCTGTCCAGCCGGGCCGGACCAGGTCGGTTGCGTCGCGGGTCCACAACACCGCCTGACGGGCGGCGGCGTACTCACGTGTCACCTAGTCCCAGATCGTGATGGCCAGGGTCTTGCCACGCATCTCCCGGCCACCAGCTTCAGGGCCGCGGCGAGGTGGGCGCCGGAGGAGAAGCCCCCGGAGCTGCTTCCATCAGCAACCGACGTGGTCGCCGTGGGGGTCGAAAATGTGGGGATCGGCCGTCGTGCCCGTAGGCATTGTTCAGAGCGTGGAAGTAATTGAGACAGGCAACCAACTCGGCAAACAATGAGTTGATAGTGCAATTCGTCCCGGCCGTCCAGGCGGACTCCCCGTCAGTTCCGTACTGATGCCAGCCTGTCGAAGTCGGTGACGAGTCGTGGCCGCTGGTGTCGGTACGTTGCATTACCGGCCAGGGTTCCGTCCGGTGCCAGCCGGCGTTGTGTTCATTCGCGGGCTGGGCAGAGCCCATACCGGCCGTCGCAGATGGTTCACCCGATGATGCATTCAATCAGCCAATCGGTAATTCACATTTTTGACCAGAATCGGCAGCGCGCCGAGGTCGATACCAACGCAAATTCGGGGCGGCCAGCCACCATTCCGCAGACACCATGGCCCTCAGCTTGACCGCCTCAAAATATTTACCGCGAATCTACCGTTCGTCAGGCGTATCACGCCTAGTAATGGCATTTTTCGATCATGTACGACGCCGGGAGGGTGACAATCGTCGCCCCCGCGGGCTCCTCGCTCGGCGTCGCCATAGATGCCGCGCTAGCAGCCAGGGGGTGGGCGGCCACCCTCTCAGTCAGGCCCCCAGACCAGCCGCCGAATGGCGCGGCCGAGGAGCACCCCTACCCGCCGATGCTGATCATCATCGAGGACGACGACGGATCGGCCCATCCGCCCGCCGTTTCAACCGAGTCCAGAACTCTCGTGTGTCTGGGATCCGTGAATTCTCTGAGTATTCTTATCGCCCTCGCGGGTCAAGGGGCGACGGTGCTGAATCAAGCCGCGCCGTTCCCGGCGCTAGTCCGGGCCGTCGAGGATGCGCTGTTCGCGAACAAGGATCGCGCCGTCGGGAGTCAGGTCGACGCGCTGCTCCGGCGGCAGGCCGAGGTGGTGGCGCTGACCAGCCTCACCGTTGCCGAAGAGGATGCACTTCGCGGCCTCATGACCGGGTTGACGGCCACCCAGATCGCCGCTGAGAGTCACCGCTCGATAAACACCGTCCGAAGCCAGATCAAGGCGGTACTCAGCAAACTCGGTGTGCAGTCACAGCTCACGGCGGTGGCAGTGGCGAATCGCTCAGGGGATCGGCTGGGCAGGCACCGCCGCAGTTTCATCAATTTTGGTGATGACCAAATCCCCTAGCAGGCACAAGCATCGGATATATCACCGTTTACGCCGAATCATCGGCGCGGGTGAACTCCGCAAACAATCCGCTAAGGAGACACAGCATGGTCAACTGGAACGCCACGTTCACCCAACAGATCAGGAGCAGCCGGCGCACCCTATGGGGGAACTGGGCACTGAACAGCGCCATCAAGCCCGGTGCCGTTGGCACCGTCGACCCGGCTACCGGCGACTTTCAGTACATCGGGATGGCTCCGGACGCGCAGATCATCACCCAGTCCACTTCGAACCAATGGTCGCTCGAGTCCGAGCACGTGACGAAGCAGCAGGCCAGCGTCGACCTCGATGGGTCGGCGACGGACCCTGAAACCGGCACGAAGCTGACCGTCGGCACCCAAATGACCTGGTCCATGCAATCCGCCGGCTCGATGATCTCGGACTTCTCCCTTTCACAAGAAGACGTCGTCGCCAATCCGGGTGGCCTCGCGCAAGCCCAATGGGCCTGGCTCTTGCAGCAGGCGCAGTCGGTGGGTCGGGCCTCGGGCAACGGAATCACCCAGGGCTTCGGCATCGTCACCGACGTTCTCTGGGCACGCAGCGGCTTGAATGTCGGCGCCCTCAGCGACAACACGGCGTTCTCGGTAACGGGCTCGACGTCGGGGGTCAACGATCTGATCGGCGCCCAGGCCGGCGGCAAGGGTTCGTACTCGAGCACGACGGCGAACAAGTCGGTCGACAAACACCTATGGCCCGACAAGGCGAACACCACGGCGAGCGGGCCGATTCCGGTCGCCTTCGGCTTCTCGTCCTTTGAAGGCCAGCTGATCATGCCCAACTGGACGTCGCAGATCAGCTCATTCCAGCTGGTGCTCAACAACCAGCACGGGGGCACCTACATCGTCAAAGCCAACCTCTCCTACAACACACCCTCGGGGAAGAAGACGGAATCGGTCACGGTGTCGGGCGGTCTGGTTGCGACTATCGGTGCCATCCCCCTGAACGCGACGAACCTTCAGCTGGACCTCGCCTTCGAGGGCGTATTCAGCGACGAGCACAAATCCTTCAAGTGGGATTCGCCGCTGGGCACCTGGTACGACGGTCAGCGCCACGTCGACCTCTACGGAGTGTGGCCCGGCAGAACGAGCGCCGTCGATGTCGAGGCCGGGCTCACGCCCTAGCTGACCCGCGACCCAGAACGGCCTAGGAACAGAAGTCGTTGCGCCGGCAGTGCGCGTGTGACATCGGACGCGACGGGCCGCGGCCGCTCGGACGACGGCCCGTCACGTCAGAACGAAACATGCCGGTCCTAACCCGCAGCCCAGCGTGACGACTCCACAAATGTTGGACAAGGGAACAGGCTCTACCAGCAGATTGCCAAGGGCCGAGCATATTCAAACCGAAGGAGACACACATGGCTGATTACGCCCCCACTGCCATTCGCGGGCTGTACGAGCTGATCAAGGCTCGCATTCCGTCCGCCGAACTCTCCGGCATTGTGGGCGACAGTGCCCACACCTACGGCTATCACCGGTGCCGCAACGTACTCCCCGGTGGTGATTACTCACGCCAGCTCAGCCTGGATCAGCAGGGCGACGGATGGGCCGCGTCGGCGCTGGACGTGAAATTGCCCGCCGACCAGATGCGCGCAGTCACCACGCGCCTGATCAGCGCAGCCAAGGCTGGCGACCCCCGCCTCCGAGCGCTGCGTGAATTTTGCGGCACCACGGACGGCACTCGAACGCACAGCTTCGACCTGTCCAACCGTAGGGAAGGTCTGGGTGAGTGGGACAGCTCCCATCTGTGGCATGTCCACCTCTCGGTGTACCGGGCCTACGCCGACGATGCCGCAGCGCTTGCACCCATAGCAGAGGTGATAGCCGGTGCTTCCGGTTCGCAGCCAAGCCCGCCGCCGAAGCTTCCCCCCGCGGTTCGTGCCGCGTGGCCCCTTCCACCCGGCCACTACTTCGGGCTCATCACGGGCCCGAACGAAAGCCATGGGGGCACGAACGACACGGAACGGACCCACGTGCAGAAGATCCAACAGCGCCTCCAGGCCCTTGGCTACGCACCGAAGGTCGCCGACTGGGCTGACGGAAAATTCGAGGCGCCCACCAAGGATGCGGTCGCTGCCTGGCAACGCGCGAAGTACGCGCGCTCAACAACCCGGTTCGGAGAAGTCTGGTCCGACGATTGGAGTCGCCTTTTCGGTTAATACAAAAACAACGCGAAGGTGCGGCGTTATCCCATTTCTGACAGCACGGATAACCCGCCGACGAATTACCGAGTTGCAGTCAATTGCTCGGTATTACGTGTACCAAGCGCGAGTGTGTTCGCGTATACCTGCTGTCCACCTGTTTAGAGAGGATTCAAAGAATGACATCGCCAAAGGATGAGCAAGCCGTCTACGCCGCCGGTCGAACGCTGGTCGAGGCTCTACGGGTTTATACGGAAAACATCAACGCGGCCGAGGAGGCCAGCCCCGGTGTGCCCGTTTCGGCATCAGATGCCGTTGCTCGCTACATCGAGAATGATGTGAAGCAGGCCATCGACCAGTTCGGTCAGAAGCGGTAATTCCGCTCGACTGCACCGTGATCCTCGGCGAGTAAGCCTGCCGTGACGCCGAGATGCCCTTCGTGCGGCCAAAGAATCGCGAAAGCAATTCTGGCCGTCACGAAGGGCATCCGGCGGGTTCACCTACCTCGTGGTTTCTCATGCCGAGCCGGTGCGCTTGTCGCTATGCCGGTGCGCTTTCGATGATCGAATTTCGTGTCGTGCACCGGGCTGGTCCCGGCGCTGGCGCTGACTTACCTTGCCGGGCTGAGCGGCTTGGCGGAGGCTCATCTGGGCGAGTCGGGCGGGACCGGTGTTGCGGCTGGGGCGAAGGTGTTTGCGTTGGTCGCAGGCATGCTGGCCGGTACGGACTCGATCGCGGACTTGGACCTGCTGCGCCACGGCGGGATGGGCCGGCTGTTCCACGGGGCGGGGGTCCTCGACGTCAGGCATGTTCGTGCGCGCGTTCGCCGGTTCGGGCATGCGCGCCAGCTCGACGCCGTCGCCGTCGCCGTCGCCGCACGATTCAATGTCAGCTATCCCTGCAGCAGACCCAATTGTGGTCACGATGAGTGGAGTTGTGGGACTCGAACCCCTGACCCCCACACTGCCAGCGGCTCACAGGCAGCTTTAAGTGATACCGCTTGAGTGCGATCACCTTATTTTCCAGGGTAAATCTCGATATCTGATCTTCCTTGCACCGCAAGGAAAAAATCGATTAGCTGCCAAACTGGCTACCAAGATTTCGAGCCTCGTCGAGTTGTCGAGTCACGCCTCGGATTGAGAACACCCTTGACGAATAAGGTATACGCCGCAGCTTAGTTCGTCGAGGTACTCAACTGCCCTGGTTCTGCGTCTCAACGCTGGTCGCGAGCGATCTAAATTTTCCTTTATTTGTAGGGGTCTCTCGACATCAAGAAGATCACACCGTTCGCGTGACTCCGACGCCAACGATCGCCACCGCAAGTACGCGTGCTCCGTCTCAGGTGGGCTGGTGGACCTCGACCACGCCCTCGAGCCCGACCAGGTCACTGGCGTTGCGGGTCCACAGCGTCGCTTGATGGGCAGCGGCGGTTGCGGCAATGAGCAGGTCAGCGACGCGGGCCCTCGGCTGGCGCCCTGCTCCCACCACCGCCGCAGCCAACCGGCCGTACTCACGCGCCACCGAGTCATCGACCGGCAGGGCGTCGAAGGTCTTCTCGATGACGCTCAGGCGGCGAAGCCGCTCCGCTCGCACCGCAGGTGAACTCGCCACCAGAACACCGAAATGAAGCTCGGCCAGTGAGATAGCACTTATGGCAACCTCGGCCTCGATGACACCAGGGTCAGGACCCAACAGCACACTGGTATCGAGGATCACCTTCATCGACTGAACGGGTCGACTACCGCGCCATCTACCGCGTTCCGATCCTTGGCCCAGTCCTGGTCGGGGGCGCCGCGGAAAACCTCGGCGACGTCAGCACCGCG
>CAZZZW010000072.1:8284-15356 GCA_964658795.1 Phormidium nigroviride PCC 7112 | reverse complement strand
CGTTCAGCCCGGCGTCCAGGTGTACCAGGTCGGCGTCGAAGCCGACCGACAATGCCCCGCAGCGATCGGCCAATCCCAGCAACCGGGCCGGGTTGGTCGCGGTGACCTGGACCGCTTGCGGTAGCGACAGCCCGACCTCGGTCACCGCCCGGCGGAAGGCGACATCCATGGTGAGGGTGCTGCCGGCCAGCGAGCCGGACTCGGTGCCCCGGGCCTGGCCGTCCACCACGGTCACCGGCAAACCACCGAGGACGTAGGAACCATCGCCGACGCCGGTCGCACTCATCGCGTCGGTCACCAGCACCACCCGATCCAGGCCGCCGGCCACGGCCAGTCGGATCATGGCCGGGTGCAGATGCACGCCGTCGTTGATCAGCTCGATGAAATCAGCCGATTCCAGGGCTGCCACCGCTGCCCCCGGGGCCCGGTGCGCGATCGGTGGCATGGCGTTGTACAGGTGTGTGGTCAGCCGTGCCCCGGCTTCGAAGCCGGCCCGGGCCTGGTCGTACGAGGCGTCGGTATGACCGACCGCAGCCTCGGCACCGGCAGCCACCAGATCGGCGATCACCTCGAGGGCACCGGGCAATTCCGGCGCGATGGTCACCGTCCGGACCAGGCCCTGGCCGGCGTCGAGCAGCTTGGCCAGCACCTGTCGATCAGGAAGCTGCAGATGCTCGGCGTTCTGCGCCCCGCAACGCCGGTGCGACAGGAACGGCCCTTCCAGATGGGCACCGGCGATACGGTTATCCGCCGCGGCCAGCGAGACCAGCCAGCCCAACTGCTCACACATCGCGTCCAGGCCACCGGCCATCAGCGAGACCAGCGTGCGGGTGGTCCCGTGCCGGCGGTGGAACTCGATGCCGCCGGACATCTCCTCGGCCGACCCGGTGAAATCCTGACCGCCGCCACCGTGCACATGCAGGTCGACGAAGCCCGGCACCAGATAGCCACCGTCGAGCTGTTCGATCGGCCCCGCCCGGTCATCGGACCCGACACCGCCCGCGGAGCTGCCGGCTCCGACGTCGACCGACGAGATCACGCCGTCGGCGATCGTCAGCCGGGCGTCGTCCAGCACACCCGCGGGCGTGACCAGCCGGGCGCCTTGCAGAACCGTCATCCCTTCACCGCACCGGCTGTCAGACCGGCTGAGATCCGGCTTTGGAAGACGACGAAAAGTACCACCACCGGCAGCGAGATCAGGCTGGCCGCCGCCATCAGGCCGGCCCAATCGGCACCGTGGGTGGACGAGGACTGGAAGATCAACAGGTAGATCATCGAGGTCTGCTTGTCGTTGTTGACCAGCAAGGTGTTGGCCAGCACGAACTCGTTCCAGGCCAGGATCCAGCCGTACACGCCGGTCGCGATCAGCCCCGGGCTGACCAGCGGCAGGATGATCTTGTAGAACGTCTGCCACCGGCTGCAGCCATCGACCATCGCCGCTTCGTCCAACTCTCGCGGGATGTTGGCGATGAAGGTCCGCAACGTCCACACCGTGTAGGGCATGCTGAACATCAGGTAGGCGATGATCACGCCGAACAGGCTGTTCTTCAGGTGGAACCGGTCCAGCAGCAGCGACATCGGAATGGTCAGCGCCAGCAACGGGATCATCTGAACGATCAGCACCACGAAGATGAAGATCTTGCGGCCCAGAAAGCGAAATCTCGAGATCGCCAGGGCCCCGAAGAACCCGATCACGATGCTCACGATGACCGCGGCCAACGTGATCATCAGGCTGTTGCCGAGGTCCTGACGGAAGATCGGGTCGGTCAGCACCTCACGGAACCCGGTCAGTGACGGGTGCGCGGGCCAGAACTGCGGGGTCAGGGAGTTGATGTCCGAGCTGGTCTTGAAGGCGGTGATCACCATCCAGTAGATGGGAAAACCGAAGACCACGGCCAGCACCATGGCCAGGCTGTTCCAACCCCAGGTGGCGTAGCGCCGACGGTGACGGCGTCGGCTCAGCACCGCGACCTCGTCCGAAGAGACCCGCACCGGGCCGGTCTTGGCCGACACCGCGACGGGTGCATCGATCGTGCTCATTCGGCGTCTCCGATCTTGAACAGCTGCCGGATGTAGAACACCATCACCGACAACAGACAGAGCATCATCAGCACACCGACGGTGGCGCCGAGGTTGTAGCGCGAGCTGCCGACGCCCTGGGAGTACATGTAGATGCCCAGGGTCTGATAGCCCGGTTCGGGATGGCCGTTGCGCATGAACCAGATCTGGTTGAAGACACCGAAGTCCCAGATCACCGACAGCGTGGTGAGAATGACCAGGAGCGGCCGCAGGAACGGAAACGTCACGCTCCGGAAGGCCTGCCAGGCCGAGGCGCCGTCGACGTGGGCGGCTTCGAGGATGTCCTTGGGAACCTGGGTGATTCCGGCGTGCAGCGAGATCGCCAGCAGCGGGATCGCGCCCCAGACCACGACCATGGTGACCACCGCCAGCCCGGAGTGCGGGTTGGCGAACCAGTCGTGATTGCGCATGTGCACACCTGGGATGCCGTTGAGCACCGAGTTGGCCACGCCGTACTGGGTGGAGAAGATCCAGTAGAAGACCTGGGTCGAGACAGTGGACGGCACGGCCCACACGAACAGCAGTACCGCGGTCAGCACGAGTCGGGCCCAGGTCGAGACCCGGTTGAGCAGCAGGGCCACCCCGAGGCCGATCAGCAGGCTCAGCGCGACGTTCACGCCGGTGAAGACGAGGGTCCGGACCAGCACGCTCCAGAACGTGGAGTCGGTCAACACGTTCTCGAAGTTCTTCAGCCCGACGAACGGGGTCGACCCGCCGGAGTGGAACAGGGCGTACTTGCCGCTCTGCTGCTGTTGCAGTGAGAGCTGGATGATCTTGATCAGCGGCCACGCCGTGACCACCGCCAGGACCAGACAGGCCGGCAGGATCAGCAGATACGGCAGGCCACCGTTACCCGGCCCACCGTTGCGGGATCGCAGCCGAAGCTTCGAGCGCGATCCCGCATCCGGTGTTATTGCCATGAGAAGGAACTCCTGGTGGTTGTGGTGCCGGCCGGAGACTGCCTAGCGTCAGCCGTTGGCGTTCAACGTCGTGGCGATCTGGGTGTCGGCCGCCTTGGCCGCGTCCGCGATCGAACTCTTGCCGGTGGCGATCGACTCCAACATGTTCTGCAGGATGTTGCCGCTCTCGACGTTGGCCCAGTTCGGGGTGTTGGGCACGAACCAGGTGTTCTTGGCCGCCTCACCGGTGGACTTGTTGGCATCCGCAGCCGCCTCGTACACGCTCAGCAGCGACGTGGTGTTCGGGATGGCGAACTTGGCCAGCGCGGTCTGGCTGGCGGTGTCGGTGTAGAACTTGATCCACTCCGCACCCAGCCCGACGTTCGAGGCCTTGGCCGGCACGGCCAGGTCGGAACCACCCAGGAAGGACGGGGTGTACTGACCGGCGGTGTTGGACGGCAGCGGGAAGGTCCCGAGCACCGAGGCCAGCGCGGGCTTGCCGGTCTTCGGGTCGGTCACCGCGCCGACCTCCCAGCCGTTGCCGAGGATCGCGCCGGTGTGGCCCTGGGCCATGATCGCGTCCTGGTCCGACTCGTCCTTGGTGGCGCCGCCGACCGAGTACGAGGTCAGCTTCTGCCACTCGGTCAGACCCTGCTGAGCCTGCGAGCTCTCCAGGGTGCCCTCCCACTTGCCGCCGTTCTGGTCGGCGATCTTGCCGCCGGCACCGTAGACGAACGACATCGCCGCGTACCAGTACTTGCCGGGCATGTAGAAGGCGGAGAAGGCCTTGTCGCCGGCATTGGCGGCCTTGACCTTGTCCAGGTCGGAGTTCAGCTCGTCCAGCGTGCTCGGCGCGGCGGTGATACCGGCCTTGGCGAAGAGGTCCTTGCGGTAGATGACGACCCGGCTGCCGGCGTAGTACGGGACGGCTTCGAGCTTGCCGTCCGGGGAGGTGCCCGAGTCGGTCAGGCCCTGCAGCCAGCTGCTCGAGTTCTCGAACTGGCTCTTGGCCTTGGTCAGGTCGGCGAACGCACCGCCGGCGATGTAGGACGCGGTCTGGGTGTTGCCCAGCTCGACGGCGTCCGGGATCGCGGTGCTGCCGGCGAAGGTCGAGTCCAGCTTGGTGGTGTAGTTCGACCACTGCTGCCACTGGATGTTGACCTTGGCGCCGGTGGCGGCCTCGAAGCGCTGGTTGGCCTGGTTGACGACGTCCGGCCAGCCCTTCTGCGCGTCGCTCTGCAGCCACACCGTGATGGTCTTGCCCTTGCCGTCGGTCGACAGCACGCTGTCGTCCTTGGCGGCTCCCGAGTTCTTCGAGCCACCGCTGCTGCATGCACTGAGCGCCAGGGCCACGGCCGACGCCATGATCACGGCCCCCGCAAGTCTGCGATTCACGCCACCGTCTCCTTCAAGATTGGTATAGACGAATTTCCGAAAGTATTGGCCTAGACCATTCCTGGTGTCAAGGGGTTCCGAGACCGGGAATACGCCCGTTACCCGACTGTCACGCCTGGCTGGACCCTGAGTGAACTTAAGCGACGTACAGACCGACTTTGCACAATGGAGTGGATGTCTGGATCGCGTTCACCCATTGCCCTGGTCGGACGATTGGCTGGTGCCCTGGTCGGCGCCGGCATCCTGTCCGCCGCCGTGCTGCTGCCCTTCGTGGGAGGTGCGGGACTTCTGGCCTCCAAGGCCGCCGGCGACTTCGTCAACACCACGTGCGACCTGACGATCACTCCGGCGGCCCAGACCAGCACGATCTACGCCTCCGACGACACCACCCCGATCGCCACGCTCTACGCCCAGAACCGGCGGGACGTGCCGCTGACCCAGGTGCCCAAGCCGGTGCAGGACGCGCTGATCTCGACCGAGGACCGCCGGTTCTACGAGCACCACGGCGTCGACCTGCACGGTCTGGTGCGGGCCGCGGTCAGTGACTCGACCGGCGGTGGCGACACCCAGGGCGGTTCGACGCTGACCATGCAGTACGTCAAGCAAGTGCGGTACTACCAGGCCAGCACCGCTGCCGGTCAGGCCGCCGCGGTCGAGCAGAACCTGGACCGCAAGGTGCAGGACGCCAAGTGCGCCATCGACCTGGAGAAGAAGTACACCAAGGACCAGATCCTGGACGACTACTTCAACATCGCGTTCTTCGGCGAGAACTCCTACGGCATCCAGGTCGCCGCCGAGACCTACTTCGGCGTGCCGGCGGCCAAGCTCACCGTCCCGCAGGGGGCGATGCTGGTCGGCCTGCTGCAGAGCCCGTCCGCCCTCGACCCGTTCAACGACGCGGCCGCGGCCAGGACCCGCCGCAACGTCGTACTCGACAACATGGTCGCCAACGGCAAGCTGTCGGCTGCCGACGCCACCAAGTACAAGGCAACCGGACTGGGCCTGGCCGGCAAGAACGCCCCGGCCGCCAGCGAGGGGTGCGCGGCCACCTCGTCGAAGATCGCCAACGCCGGCTTCTTCTGTGACTACGTGCTCGACTGGTTGCAGAACACCGGCGGCCTGTCCAGGCGCACGATCGAGACCGGTGGCCTCAAGATCGTCACCACCCTGGACGTGAACCTGCAGAACAACGGCCAGCAGGCGGTCTGGAACTCCGGTCTGGACACGAACTCACCCACCGCCCTGGTGATGCCGTCGGTCGATCCGAAGACCGGCCACGTGACGAGCATGATCACCAGCCGGCACTACGGGGTGGGCCCCGGCCAGACGACGCTGCCGCTGTTCACCTCGGCCTACGCCGGCGCCGGGTCGACGTACAAGTACTTCACCGCGATCACCGCGCTCAAGCTGGGCGTCCAACCCGACTTCACGCTGACCACCAACAACTCCTACACGACCAAGAACTGCCCGGTCACCGACCCGAAGCCGATCGCCAACGCGGGCAGCTACCGGCCGACGCTGCCATTGCAGGATGCCCTGCCGGAGTCGGTGAACACCTACTTCGTCGGCATGGAGGACCAGCTGTTCGGGTGCAACATCGCCCCGATCGTGCAGACCGCCCAGGGCCTGGGCATGAATGCCCTGAACACGCCGACCCAGGACGGCAAGTCCACCTACGCCAAGGACGTCGTCGATCAGAACCAGGCCGGCTTCACCCTGGGGTTCGCCTCGACCTCGGCCCTGGAGCTGACCGGGGCGTACTCGGCGATGGCCAACGACGGCGTCTTCTGCCCGCCGACCCCGGTGCTGGGCGTGACCAACTCGGCCGGCAAGGCGGTGACCTACAAGACCCAGGGCTGCAGCCGTCAGTTCAGTCCGCAGGTCGCGCGGACGCTGGAATCGATCATGGTCAAGGACACCAACAGCTACCTCGGCACGGCCGGCAGCTACTTCAGCCAGTGGTACGCCAACGGCGGCAGCCCGATCGCGTCCAAGACCGGTACCAACAACGACCGCAGCGACCAGGGCAACTCGGCGCTCTGGTACGTCGGCGTGACCCCGACGCTCACCTCCGCCGCGGCCCTGGTCAACCCCAGCGACCCGGCCGCCCTGGTCAGTGGCCTGCCGTCCAACGTCACCAACAACGGCTCGGACGTCTTCGGTGCCTACGCCGCGACGTTCTGGCTGGACGCCTACCAGCCGACGTTGTCCCAGCAGTCCTGGAGCTGGCCGGCGGCCGATGACGTGCCCAACCCGGTCAGCGTGCCCAACCTGCTCGGCCAGTCGCCCGACGAGGCCACGACCACCCTGCAGGGGCTGGGGCTCACCGCGTCTGTGTCCACCGTGGTGTGTGGCAGCGGGGAGCCGGCCGGCACCGTCGGCTACTACGGCCCGCGCACGGTCTCGGCCGGCGACGCGGTGACGCTGTGCCTGTCCAACGGCACCGCGCCAACCGGATCGAGCACCGGCTATGGCTACAACTACAACTACGGCAACGGGTCGTACGGCTCGGGTGGATCGAACAGCTCAGGCAACCCGTCCGGCGGGTCGACGCCCGGCAGCGGAACACCCAGCACCGGCGGGACTGGCGGTGCCGGCAACGGTGGCACCGGAAATGGCAACGGCGGCGGGAACGGGTCCCCGAACCCGAAGCCCAGCGGCCGGTAGGGTCCCCGGCTGCTCAGCGCGAGTGGCTAGAT
>CAZZZW010000072.1:0-8274 GCA_964658795.1 Phormidium nigroviride PCC 7112 | reverse complement strand
GGGGCTCCTGTAGCGCGTTTCGGGCCGGTGATTCAGCCGGCGGCGAGCCGGTCGGCGGCGGCGGTCAGCAGACCGGGCGCGATACCGCGGGTTCGGACCACCGGCAGCCCCTCGGGCAGCTCGGCCGGCCAGCCGACATCCACCACTACGACCGCACCGCCGAACTGACGAGCCGCCGTCAGCACGTCCTGCTGCCAGGCGTTGCGCAGCGGGTCCCGGACCACGCACACCAGGGAACGACCGGACGCGGCCGCGAGCAGCTCCGCCGGTTGCACCGGCCCGTCGACCACCCGGACGGATGCCCCCGGGCAGCGGGCGGCCAGGGGCGCGGCCAGCGACCAGGGCAGTGCACCGGTCGCCATCCCGTTCTCGGACCGGCACTCGACGATCAGCGGCCGGTCCAACCGTGGCAACGGCCCCTCGACCTGGACGCACCGGGCCGAGACGGCCGCCAGCTCGGTAACGGTCGGTCGCCGGACCCCGGGGGTGCCGGCGGTGGCCAGCGACGCGGTCCGGCGGGCCGCATCGGCCAGCCGCTCCTCCGACAGCCAGCCGGCCCGGATGCCGGCCAGCACCGCGTCCGGGATCTGCGACACCAGCTCGGGATAGTTCTGCGCGCCGCTCTCGATCGCGTCGGCACCGGCCGCCATCGCCCGCGCGAACGCCGGGGCCATGCCGATCTGGCCGGAAACCGCCTTCATCTCGAGCGCGTCGGTGACGATCACCCCGTCGAATCCGAGCTCATCGCGCAACAGGCCGGTGGTGATGGCGTGACTGACGGTGGACAGCTCGGTGTCCAGGGCCGGCACCATCAGATGCCCGGTCATCACCGCTCGGGTGCCGGCGGCGATCGCGGCCCGGAACGGCACCAGCTCGGTCTGCTCGATCTCGGCCCGGCTGCGGTCGATCACCGCCGTCTCATGGTGGGAGTCCGAGCTGGTCGCCCCATGGCCCGGAAAGTGCTTCACGCAGGCCGCCACCCCGGTCGACTGCAGACCCTGGACCGCCGCCACGATCTGGCGCGCTGCCACCGCCGGTGACGCGCTGAAGGAGCGGACCCCGATCACCGGATTCCGCGGGTCACTGTTCACGTCGGCCACCGGGGCCAGGTTCAACGTCACCCCCGCCTCGACCAGGCGGGCGCCGAGCTCGGTGTACACGGCCTCCGTCGCGGCGACGTCGTCGAGCCAGCCGAGCGCGGCCGCTCCGGGCACGGACGAACCACGAACCGTGTCGAGCCGGGTCACATCGCCGCCCTCCTCGTCCAACGCGAACACCAGCGGACGGCCAGCGGTGTCGTTCAGGCTCGCCGTCAGCTCGGCCACCCGGGACCCGTCACCAAGGTTCGAGCCGAACAGCACCAGCCCACCGACGCCGGCCGCCAGTCCGTCGAGCAGCCAGCTCGGCGGCGTTTCACCTGTGAATCCCGGCAGGAAACAGCCCAGCGCGAGTCGTCGGATGTCGTCCTCGGTCACAGCATCTCCAACATTGGACTAGACAAATTGGGCAAGCAGTGTTTGGCTTGTGCGACCAATGGTATAGACAACTCGGGAGGTCGGGTCGATGACTGCCACCCGATCGACCGTGCCCGCATCGGCGACCGTTTCAACGGCAAGTTCGCCGGCAACCTCGCCGGCCACCTCGCTCGCAACTCCGCCAGCCACTCCGTCGGCCCCGATGGCGAGCACCCCTTCGTCGCCGGCCGCCACGCGGGGCGACCGAACACCCGGCCGGGCCAAGGAACCGAAGTACTACGTCGTCAAACGCCACCTGCTGGCCATCATCGAGAGCCTGCCGCCGGGCAGCCCGGTGCCGACCGAGCGCGACCTGACCGGCCGGGTGGGCACCTCGCGGACCACCGTCCGACAGGCCCTGAGCGACCTCGTCGCCGAGGGCCGGCTGATCCGACGGCAAGGGGCCGGTACCTTCGTCGCCGAACCCAAGATCACCTGGCCGCTGCAGCTGACCAGCTTCACCGAGCAGGCCGCTGCGGTCGGCTTCCGGGCCGGTTCACAACTGCTCAGCGCCACCCGCATTCGCGCCAGCGATGAGGTGGCCGAGCGGCTCCGACTCGCCCCGACCGCGCCGGTCTATCGGCTGGAGCGGCTGCGGCTGGCCGATGAGATGCCGATGGCACTGGAGACGTCCTACCTGTCCGCGGCGCGGGTGCCGGGGCTGCTCGGCCGGATCCGACGGACCTCCTCGCTCTATCGGGTGCTGACCGAGCGGTACCGGATTCTGCCGGTGGACGCTGAAGAAACCATCGAGACGGCACCGGCCACACCCCGGCAGGCCGAGCTGCTGCACACCGATACCGGCGCGCCGATGCTGGTGCTGAGCCGGCACAGCTTCGACGCCGACGGGGTCCCGGTCGAGTGGGTCACCAGCTGGTATCGCGGAGATCGCTACACCTTCGTGGCCCGGCTGATCGAGCACGTGTCCGCCGCATCCGGGGTTGTACTCGAAGGTCAGTGACGCCTGCTGCGGCGCCGGCGCAACCAGCACCCGTCGCCGCCGGCGGCACCGGACGTGTACTACTGGATGCATGATTTCGATCGCGACCGCGCGACTGCTGCGCGATGCCGGGCTGCGATGGGTGCCGAGCTCCGGTGACCGGTTCGTGGTCGTCGACCGAGGGATGGATGACGACGTCTTCGTGCTGTCGGAGATGACCGTCGAGGTACAGCGCCTGGGTGACAGCAGGGTGATCGGCTTCAACGGCACCACCGAGTGGGCCCTGGACTCGGTCGACGATCAGGATGCCCTGTGGTTACCCCGGGAATCTCAATTGCGCGAACTGCTGGCCGGCACGTTCCGAGCCCTGACCCGGGCCGGCGACGGCTGGCGGATCGAGCTCTCGGTGAACGGTGAGCCGGTCGCGGTCCAGCACGACGACACCGAAGAGGCCTACGGGCAGGCCCTGTTGCACCTGATCACCGGCTGAGTGGCTCTGGTCTGATCGGCGCGCCCGTGATCGCACGGACACCGGTGGGCCTCAGAACAGCGTGCCACCGATCTCACGAGATCGGCCCCGCATCTCAGCCACCACGGTGCCGTCGGAGCGTCGCACCGTGATGTCGTACAGGCCGCTACGACCGCGCCGGAACCGTTCGACGCCGGTCGCGATGAGGACGTCGTTCTGCTGCACCGCCTCGACGAAGTCGATGTCGCACCCACTGGCGACGGTGACCCGGTTGTAGCTGTTGCAGGCAACCGCGAAGGCACTGTCGGCCAGGCTGAAGATGAAGCCGCCGTGCCCGATCCGGTAGCCGTTGAGCATGTTCGCGGTCACGGTCATCTGCACCTCGGAGCGGCCCGGCCCGGTGGACAACAGCCGCATGCCGAGATACGCCGAGGCCGAGTCGTTGGCCAGCATCGTCTCGGCACAGCGTTCGGCCAGTTCCTGCGGATTCGGAGCGTCGGCCACGCGCCTACGGTATCGGCCGCGCACGCCCTACTTCTGGGCGGCGGCCGCGTACAGCACCGAGGGGTCGACCGCGCCGGCGTAGGCCCGGCCGTCATCGGTGACCAGCACGGCCAGCAGGGACGAGTCGAAGAGGTGACCGGTGCCCCAACTGCCCTTCACCGCCGGCAGCAGGCCGTACACCAGACCGAGCTTCGGATCGAGCTTGGTCAGCGCGGCGCGGGTCGGTAGCCCGGTCACCTTCAGCACCGTCGTCCAGCCCGAACCGACGGTGGTCGTGGCGGTCCGGCCGGTCGCGATCGGCAGCTTCGGCGCCACCATTGCACCGTCCTGGGTCACCGTCACGCCGGCCGGCGGTTGCCAGGTGAAGTTGTCCGCGCTGGGCTGGCTGTCGTCGAACCGGGTGAACGCGATGTCGAAGGCCGGCCGTTCGGCGTCACGGGCAAAGACCTGCACCGACAACGGCACCATGGTCTTGCCGTCGACCGCGATCCGCACCTGCCTGATCCGGCTGGTGGCCTCCTTCGGAGTCAGCACCAGCTCGTAGGCCGACCGGCCGGCCACCTGGACGTTCTTGTCGGTGCTGATCTCGGTGGACGGACTGAGCAGGTCGAGCAGCCGTTGCGCGGCCGAGTTCGGGGACATCGACGAGGTCGCCGGCGGGCTGGCGATGGCACTGGGCAGGGTGCGCCGGACAGCGGTCCGGTTGGCCGAGTCCCACTCCCAGACCGAGCTGCCATTGCGGAAAACGTCGGTTTCACCGAGGGAATTCAACATCGCGACCCGCTGCTGGCTCGGGCCGCCGTACCAGACCCGGATGGTGTGTGAGCCGGACAGCAGGTCGAATCCGGCCAGCGCCTCGCCGTTGGTTCCGGTGATGGCGCTCAGGTCCGGCAGCCCGAGGGCAGCTTTTTCGACGACGGTTCCGGAAAAGCCGGTGTGCTGGGCCTCGCCGACTGCGGCCAGCAACGTCAATGGCGTCCGGCTGGGCAGGTTCGGATTGGCGTTGGCCGACAACACCCCGGTGACGGCCAATCCGGCCACTGCGGCCACCGCGACCGGGACGGCCCAGCGCAGCGCACGACGAGCCGTGCGACGAGGTCGGGTCGGCTCCGGAACGGAAAGAGATTGAACGTCGGACGACATGGAAGTCAACAGTATGCCCGCGGTCTGAAGATCGCCTGAGCCGATCGGGCAATCTTCAGCATGAGGCGAAGCTGAGAGCGGTCTCAGCTTTGCCGCCGCCGGGGGCATCCTTACCGACATGCGCTTGCTGATCGTCGAGGACGAGGCTCGGATGGCCACCGCTTTGCAGCGAGGACTGATCGGCGAGGGATTCACCGTCGACGTCGCCCTGAACGGCCCGGACGGACTGCACCTGGCCCGGGAGAACAGCTACGACGCGGTCGTCTGCGACATCATGCTGCCGGGCCTGTCCGGTTACCGGATCATCGAGGCGCTGCGGGCCGAGCAGAACTGGGTGCCGGTGCTGGTGCTGTCGGCTAAGGACGGTGAGTACGACGAGGCCGACGCCCTGGACCTCGGCGCCGACGACTACCTGATCAAGCCGTTCTCCTTCGTCGTGCTGCTGGCCCGGTTGCGCGCCGTCCTGCGACGCGGAGCCAAGCCGCGCCCGGCCATCCTCAGCTGTGGCGACCTGGCCCTGGACCCGGCGGCCCGCTCGGTGCACCGGGGCGAGAGCGAGATCGAACTGACGCCGCGCGAATTCTCGCTGCTGGAGTACCTGATGCGCCGGGCCGGCGAAGCAGTCAGCAAGGCCGACATCCTGCATCACGTGTGGGACGCTCACTACGAAGGTGACGCCAACGTGATCGAGGTGTACGTGGGATACCTGCGGCGCAAGATCGACCTGCCGTTCGACCGGCACTCTGTGCAGACGGTGCGCGGTGCTGGGTATCGGCTCGCCACCGACGGTGGCTGATTCCGTCCTGGCCCATCGCGGGTCGTTCCTGGTCCGCTGGTGGCGGCGGCGCACGCTGCGGGCCCGGATCACCCTGCTCGCCACCACGGTCTTCAGCATCGCGCTGATCCTGGCCGGCGTCATCCTGCTGGTCACGGTGGGCAAATCTCTGTTGAACACGCTCGACTCCTCGGCCGAACGGACCGGGACCGGTGTGGCCGAGCTGATCAAGATGGGCAAGTTGCCGCAAGAGGTGCTGGCCAGCTCGGGCGGGCCTTCGATGGTGCAGGTGGTCGATGCCAACAACCAGGTCATCGCCGCCTCACCGGGCGTCGACACCGCGGTGTCGATGGTGACGCACGACGAGCTGGCCCGCATCCGGCAGGGCCACCGGCTCACCGTGTCCGGAGATCGGGCCAGCGTCGACGATCCGATCCGGGTGGTCGGGGTGAGCGTGACCGTCCGGGCCGGTGATCGGACCGTACTGGTCGGCACCGACCTGGGCCGGGTGTTCGACTCTTCCCGTTTGTTGCAAAGGGCATTGTTGTTCGGCGGTCCGCTGATCATCATCGCCATGGCCGCGCTGACCTGGTGGCTGGTGGGTCTGACCCTGCGGCCGGTGTCGGCGTTGCGGCGGGGCGCGGCCGAGCTGTCGGCGTCCGGCCTTGAGCGCAACCGGCTGCCGGTGCCCGACGCCGAGGACGAGATCCATTCCTTGGCCCTGACCCTGAATCACATGCTTGACCGGCTGGACACCTCGACCACCAAGCAACGCCGGTTCGTCGGGGATGCGGCCCACGAACTGCGCTCGCCGATCGCCTCACTGCGGCTGCAGTTGGAGGTGGCGCAACGGCTGGACCAGAGCGAGGCGATGCGCGAGCTGACCGAAGATGCCCTGATCGATGTCGACCGGTTGGCCCATCTGATCGACGACCTGCTCGCCCTGGCCCGCTCGGACGAACGGGGCGGGGTGCACTCCCGGCTGCCGATCCGCCTGGTCGGCCTGGCTGAAACCGTGGCCAGTGGCTACCGAGACAGCCGGGTGCCGGTCATCGTGACTCCGTCGGACGAGGTGACGGTGCTCGGTGATGGCGACGGATTGCACCGGGTGCTGGTCAACCTGATCGACAATGCCCTGCGTTATTCGAGCAGTTCGGTCCAGGTTGGGGTTCGGGTCCGGCCGCCCGGCCTCGAGTGGGGGACCGCTGCCGTCCTCACCGTGACCGATGACGGACCGGGGGTGCCGGCCAACAAGCGGGAGCGGGTGTTCGACCGGTTCTACCGCCTGGACACCGCACGTTCCCGGGCCGAGGGCGGCACCGGGCTGGGGCTGTCCATCGTCCGCGAGATCGTGACCGCGCACGGTGGCACGGTGGCCCTGCGGGACAACGAGCCGGGCCTGATCGTCGAGATCATCTTGCCGCTGCCGTAGCCCGTCCCGCGTCGGGTCACTCGGAAAGGCAGAAATCGCCCTGGCGTAGTGGCCGTTCGAGCCGCACAATGGGAGCCAACAGAAACAAGCACGCGTGACTGTTTTATCGAGTTGTCGACCAGAGGGAGCCCGAGCGATGGATTTCGTGGAGTCCGACGAGCACAAGGCGCTGCGGAGCGCGGTGGCCGATCTCGGCAAAGAGTTCGGCATGTCCTACTGGATCGCCCGGGCCCGGGCCCACGAGGCCACCGACGAACTGTGGCAGAAGGCCGCCCAACTCGGCTTCATCGGCATCAACACCCCCGAGCAGTACGGCGGCGGCGGAGCCGGCATCACCGAACTGGCCATGGTCTGCGAAGAGCTGGCCACGGCGGGCTCGCCGTTACTGCTCCTGGTCGTCTCACCGGCGATCTGTGCCTCGATCATTGCCGAAACCGGAACGCCGGAGCAGAAGGAACGGTTCCTGCCGGCGATGTCGGCCGGCACCACCAAGTTCGCCTTCGCCATCACCGAACCGGACGCCGGCTCGAACTCGCACCGGATCGCCACCAGTGGCATCGAGCAGCCCGACGGCAGCTTCCGGCTGACCGGGCGCAAGTACTACATCTCCGCCGTCGATCAGGCCGACTACGTGCTGGTCGTCGGCCAGTCCCCGGAATCCCGTGAGGGCGGCAAGATCCGGCCGGCCCTGTTCATCGTCCCGACCGACGCACCCGGGTTCGAGTACCAGCCGATCGACATGGAACTGGTCGCGCCGGAAAGGCAGTTCTTCTGCTACTTCGACGACGTGCTGGTGCCGGCCGAGAACGTCGTCGGGGGTTCGCTGGACGCGGCCCTGCCGGCCCTGTTCGCCGGCCTGAACCCGGAGCGGATCACCGTCGCCGCGTTCTCGATCGGCACCGCTCGATATGCCTTGAGGCAGGCGGCGAAATACGCCACCGAGCGCACCGTGTGGAAGGCCCCGATCGGTACCCACCAAGGGCTGGCCCACCCGCTGGCCAAGGCCTACATCGAAACCGAACTGGCCAAGCTGATGGTCTACAAGGCGGCCGACCTGCACGATCACGGTGATGCGATGGCGGCGGGCGAGGCATCCAACATGGCCAAGTACGCCGCGGCCGAGGCCGCGTGGAACGCCCTCGACGCCGCGATCCAGATCCACGGCGGCAACGGCATGACCAGCGAGTACGGCCTGGCGGCGCTGCTGGGCGTGGTCCGGGCGATGCGAATCGCACCGGTGAGCAAGGAGATGATCCTGAACTTCATCTCCCAGCACTCCCTCGGCCTGCCGAAGTCGTACTAGCCCCCGTCGCCGCCCGTGCTGCCGGTGTCAGGGTTCGGCACTAGCGTCCGGCGGCATGACCACACCGCAGCCGGCTGACCTGGCCGCCGTTCGAGATTCCTACGACCGCGTCGCCGACAACTACGTCGCCATGAACATGGGTGACCTGACCGACGAGCCCTGGCTGCGCGCGGTCCTGGCCGGCTTCGCCGAGA
>CAZZZW010000071.1:6695-15462 GCA_964658795.1 Phormidium nigroviride PCC 7112 | reverse complement strand
AACGCTGGCATTCGCACCGCTGACCTTGGGTGGATCGCACCGGTTCGCGATAGCCGAGGCGCCGGGTGCCGTGACGACCTCGGCCGCCGCCGCCAACCCGAACACCGAACAGGCGGCCAGGGTCAGGCCGAGAAGCTGGCTCTTCATTCTGGGAAAGTCCTTTCATCATCCGGTCAAAACACCCCAACCCTAGACAGTGGCCGGCGCATACTGATCCGCATGGCCGACTGGATCTACTTCCTGCATCCGCCGCGGGACAACTTCGCTGCCACGATGACCGAGGCCGAGCAGGAGGTCTGGGGACGACACTTCGAGCGGTTGCAGCGACTGTTCGCCGACGGCGTCGTGGTGCTCGTCGGGCCGACGCTGGGTCCGATCAACACCGGGGTGTGCGTGTTCGAGGCCCAGGACGAAGCGCAGGCCCGTCAGATCATGGCCGAAGACCCATGTGTAGCCGAAGGATTCGCGACCGGCGAGCTGCGTCCGTTCCGGGTCTCCCTACTCCGCGGCCGGGTCTGAGGCCGACCCGACCCGGATTGCGCGGGGCGGACGAGATCCAGCCGCCGTTCCCGGACCGTGCCGGCCGGCCCGTCAACGACGTCCGGCCGGGATGGCGCGAGATCGCCGACGACGGCCGTGGTGGTCGCGCGGTGAGAACTCAGAAGCCGTGAGGACCTTCATGCCCGCCAGCCCTGGACCGGGGTACCGACGGTTTTCAGATTCGCACCAGGCGCAACAGCGCGAGTTGGGCCAGCGGCAGGTAGCCGAGCACGATCGGTGCCGGTCCGTCGACGATGAGTTCGGTGCCGCCCGCAGAGACCAGGTGCTCCAGCTGGAGGCGGATCGGCCCGAGCGACACCCGCCAGGTCCAGCGCCGGGCCGCAGCGTCGACCTCGTCGACGGTGAAGTTCACCCGCAGCCCCACCGGCCCGTGCACGACGCCCTGAGAATCCGGCCGAATCGTGTCGAAGGGGTAGCTAACCCGGACGATCTGTGGCGACCACTCCGGCCAGCGCTGCGGCCGGACGTAGCGATCCCAGATCTCCTCGCCGGGCGCGGAGCCGTGCGCAGCCAGCCGTTGACGCATACGACCCACGGTAGGCCTCAGCTCGCATCAGCGGTGGCCGATGGGTCACGACGTGAGCTGGCTGCCGGTCCGGGGGAGGACGTCCTAGATGTCCGTTGCCGAACTGGTGGTCGCCCGCCAGCCGATCTTCGACCAGACCCAGAACGTGATGGGCTACGAGCTGCTGTACCGGGCCGTCGAGGTCAACGCCACTTCGCTGTCCGGTGACCAGATGACCGCGCACGTACTCCTCGGAGCCCACAGCATCGGCATCGAGAACCTGGTCGGGGACAAGGTCATCTTCTGCAACGCCGACCGGGGCGTGCTGGTCGGCCAGTTCGAGATCGGGCTGCCACCGGAACGTACCGTCGTCGAGGTGCTGGAGACCGTGCAGATCGATGACGAAGTGCTCGACGGCTGCCGGGCCCTGGTCAAGGCCGGCTATCGACTGGCCCTGGATGACTTCCAGTGGTTCGACGGCGCCGAGAAGCTGCTGCGGCTGGCCTCCATCGTCAAGCTCGACATCCTCAACACCAGCCGGGAGGAGGTGCTTCGGCTGGTCGAACGATGCCGGCGATTCAACGTGCAGCTGCTGGCCGAGAAGGTCGAGACCGAGGACGACCTGGCGTTCTGCCGAGACCTCGGCTTCGAGTTCTTCCAGGGTTATGTGTTGCAACGGCCTCAGCACGTGCACGGCGGCGAGATAGCGTCGTCGCAGGTCGGCCGGCTCGAGCTCAGCGCCACCGTGCTCAGCCGGGAGCTGGAGATCGAGCAGTTCCAGCGGATTCTCGAACACGAGCCGGGCCTGGTGCTGCACCTGCTCCGGCTCGCCTCACTGGGAGCGCAGAACGGCATTCGCCGACCGGTCCGCAACACCCGCGATGCCCTGGTGCTGCTGGGCACCCGGCGGTTGCGACGATGGGTGTCGCTGCTGCTCATGCGCGATGCCGGAAACATCGCCGCCGACGCCCTGGCCACCGCGCTGGTCCGCGCCCGGATGTGCGAATTGGCAGCGCCGGAAAGGGGGATCTGTCCCGGAGACGAGGCCTTCGTGGCCGCCCTCATCTCCTGCATCGACATCCTCACCGGCATTTCGGTCGACGACATCGACGCGCTCGGTCTCGATCCGGAGCTGCGCTCGGCCGCGTTCGACCCGAGCTTGCCGTTGGGCGGCCTGGTCGCCGAGGTGATCGAGTACCAGCAACGTTGCGGCACCGAGACGCTGGGTCCCCCGCAGGAACCCAGCGATCTCGATCTTGTCGCCGCCCAGGCCGTGAGCTGGGCGCTGCCCTACGTCAGCTCACTGGAACCGGTAGCGGCCTGACTTCCGGCTCGACCTCACCCGCCTCGGACAGCCCGATCTTGGCGTGCAACCGGGCCAGTGGCTTCGGGGCCCACCAGTTCCACTCACCGGCCAGCCGCATGAAGGCCGGCACCAGGACGCCGCGGACCAGGGTGGCGTCGATGATGATGGCGATCGCGGTGCCGATCCCGAACAGCTGGAGGAAGCTCACCCGGCTGGTGCCGAAGGCCAGGAAGGTGACCGACAGCAGCGCCGCCGCGGTACTCACGATCCGGCCGGTGCGGGCCAGTCCGCCGGCCACGGCCTCGGCGTTGGTCGCCCCGTGGGCCCGCTGCTCGGCGATCCGGGACAGCAGGAACACCTCGTAATCCATGGACAATCCGAACGCGATGCAGAACAGCAGGACCGGCATCGAGGTGTTGATCGGACCCGGCGTGAAGCCGAGCAGGCCGGACAGGTGACCGTCCTGGAAGATCCACACCATGGTGCCGAACACCGCGGACAGGCTGAGCACGTTGAGGACCAGCGCCTTCACCGGCAGCAGCACACTGCCGGTGAACAGGAACAGCAGGATGAACGTGGACAGTGCGATCCAGGCCACCGCCCACGGTAGGCCGGCCGAGATTCCCGCTTTGGAATCGACCAGTTCGGCCGGTCCGCCGCCGACCAGCACGGAACCACCGGCCGGCCCGGGCAGGCTCCGGATCTGCTTGACCAGGTTCTGGGCCGCGGTCGAGCTGGCGTCGGTCGGGCCGTTCACGATCAGGTATTGCCCGTCGCCGGCTGTCAGCCCGGGTTGGCCGGGTCCGACGTGCTGCCCGTGACTGACCACCGCGCCGCTCGAGACCACCGTGCTCACGCCGGCCAGGTTGGACACCCGTGCGGCGTAGTCGGCCACCGCGGAGGTTGCCGGATTACCCTGCAGAACCGCATAGATCGATGCCGAGGCGTTGTCGGAATAGTTCGTCCGCAACTCGTTGCCGACCTGTCGGCTCTGCAGGGACGAAGGCAGCACCCGATCGTCCGGGGTGGAGAAGCTGATGTGCAGGAACGGTGCGCCGAGCACCAGCAGCAGAGCGATCACCGGGGCCGCGGTCAGTACCGGCCGACGCATGACGACGGTCGCGATCCGGCGCCAGAATCGACTTTCCTCCGACGCTGCCGTGATCTCGCGCGACCGGCGGATGCGGCCCGCGTTCACCCGGTGGCCGAGCACAGCCAACAGCGCGGGCAGCGTCGTCAGGGATGCGACCATGGCGATCAGCACCACGCCGATGCCGGCGTAGGCGAAGGAACGTAGGAAGTACAGCGGAAAGACCAGCATCGCGGCCAGCGCCACCGCGACCGTGGCCGAGGAGAACAGCACCGTTCGACCCGCCGTGCGCAAGGTGTTGCCGATCGCGGTCTCGGTATCGCGGCCGGCGCCGAGTTCCTCGCGGAATCGGTTCACGATCAGCAGCGAATAGTCGATGGCCAGGCCCAGCCCCATTGCGGTGGTCAGGTTGATGGCATAGGTCGAGACGTCGGTCAGGTGTCCGAGCACGTCCAGGGTGGCGAAGGCACCAGCGATGGCCATCAGCCCGACGCTCAATGGCAGCGCCGCTGCGACCACGCTGCCGAAGGCCAACAGCAGCAGGATGATCGTCAACGGGACGGCGATGGACTCCGCGATGGCCAGGTCCTTGCCCACCTGGTTGGTGACGTCGTTGCCGACGCCGAGCTGGCCACCGGCCTTGACCGTGACCGGCCCGGACGTGGTCGTGACCTGGTCGATGATCTTCCTTGCCCGGTCAGCGGCAGCAGACTCGTCGCCACGGATGTGCACGGCGATCAGTCCGGTGCGGCCGTCGGTCGACCGCAAGCTGTCGGCGTGCCCGGTCCACCAGGACGTCACGCTGTCGACCTCGCCGTTCTGCGTGAGGATTCCGGTGACCTCGCTCGCCTTCGGTGCGGCCGAGGCGAGGTTGCCGTCCGCCGGTGCGACGAGCAGTACCAGGTTGGGCGAACCGCCGAACTTGTCGTCCAACACGGTTCGAGCCCGGCTGGAGGCCGAGGATGGGTTGTCGAAGCCGCCGGCCTTGAGCACTGAGAAGGTACCGGCCGCAGCCAGGACGAAGGCGAGCAGGACGAGGCCGGATGCGATCAACACCCATCGTCGTCGCTGCACGACCAGGTGAGTCAGTCGAGCGAACATGCGCTGCTCCCGAGAGTCTGTGATTGTTGTTCAGATCGAGAACAGTGTTCACGGAGTTCGGCAGGTTTGTCAACAGTGATCGTGACGAGAACAGTGTTCACATCGTGATAGCGTCAGGCCATGGTTGCCACCCGACGCGAACGCCTGCGGACCGAGATCACCGCCGAGATCAAGGAGGCGGCCTGGGCCGAACTGCAGGCGACCGGCCTGCAGGACCTGTCGTTGCGCAGTGTCGCCCGACGGCTGGGGATGGCGCCGTCGGCGCTGTACCGCTACTTCGACAGCCGGGACGCCCTGCTGACCACGATCATCATCGAGGCCTACGAAGCGCTCGGTACCGAGCTCCAGCGCGCCTACGACAAGGCCGCGACGCGCCCACGGGTGCATTCGCGTGATGTCTACCTCGAGGTGGCCCGGCGTTATCGGGATTGGGCGATGAGCCACCGGCTGGAGTACAAACTGATCTACAGCACGACGATCCCGGGCTACACCGGCACCGACCAGACCAAGCTGGCGGCGTCCCGATCAACCGATGTGTTGCTGCAGATCATGGCCGATCTGGTGCACGAGAACGGGCTGGACAGCAAGGCCTGGAAGGCCAATCTCACGCCGGACCTGCGCCGGCGGCTGCAGGCGTGGGCCGACATGATGACCGAGCCGATGCCACCGGAGGCACTGCTCGCGGCGCTGTCCTGCTACGCCAGCCTGCACGGTGCGATCAACATCCAGATGTACTCGCACCTGCCGCCGATGGTCGAGGACAACGAGGACCTCTTCGTGGCCACGATCAATCGCAGCCTGGATCTGTTGCAGGGCAAGTAGGGGCGGCGGCTCAGCGCGGGCCGCCACGATCGCCAACCGGCTCGGGCTCAGCAATGGCTACGGCGGGTGTTCATGGCTCGTTCATCCTCGATTCGGATAGCACGCACGCCGGCCGGGCAAGCTGCACCTATGACCGAGACGAATTCCGGCCCCGGACGGCGGGCCTTCCTGGGCGGTGCGGCCGGGGCCGTGGCTGCAGCGACCGTGCTCTCGAACCTGGGCGGATCCGCGGCCGAGGCGGTTGCTGCGCCTCGCCGGCGGGGCAGCCTGGACGACATCGAGCACGTGGTGATCCTGATGCAGGAGAACCGTTCCTTCGATCATTACTACGGATCCATGCGTGGCGTCCGGGGCTTCGCCGACAAGGCCGCACTGCGCCTGCCGTCCGGCCGTGACGTCTTCCACCAACCCGATGCCCAGCGTCCCGACGGCGGCTTCCTGCTGCCGTTCCACGTCGACACCACCAAGGTCGACGGTCAGGACCTGTCCGACCTGGACCATAGCTGGGAGGGCACGCATGCGGCGTGGAACTCCGGCCACGAGGACTCCTGGGTGAGCGTCAAGGGCGAGCTCACGATGTCCTATTTCACCCGCAACGACATCCCGTTCCACCGGGCCCTGGCCTCGGCCTTCACCGTGTGCGACAACTACTTCTGCTCGGTCGCCGGTCCGACCACGCCGAACCGGCTCTACCTGTGGTCGGGCATGATCGATCCGAACGGGACGGCCGGCGGCCCGGCGTACTTCAACCCGGCCGACTACAAGCCGGTCTATGACTGGACGACCTACCCCGAGCGGCTGCAGGCGGCGGGCATCTCCTGGCAGGTCTATGCCAATGACGAGGTCGGCGACGGGGCCGACGGATACCTCGGTGATTACGGGGACAACCCGCTCTGGCTGTTCCAGGCCTACCACGACGCGCTGGCCTCGACCGACCCGAAGCAGCGGCAGTTGGCCGAGCGGGCCAGCCTGCGCGATCAGTGGAAACCGGATTCGGGCCTGGGCAAGAACGTCGACCACGTGCTGGCCCAGTTCATCGCGGACTGCAAGACCGGTTCGCTGCCGTCGGTCTCGTGGGTAGTCGCGCCCTACGCCTACTCCGAGCACCCGCAGGCCCGCCCGGTGGATGGCGCCGCCTACACCGCCGGCGTCCTGAAAGCCTTGTGGGACAACCCAGAACTGTGGTCGAAGACCGCCGTGTTCATCGACTTCGACGAGAACGACGGCTTCTTCGACCACGTGGTGCCGCCGACCGCGCCGGCCGGCACGCCGGACGAGTACATCCTCGGCCTACCGATCGGCCTGGGCCCGCGGGTGCCGATGACCGTCATTTCCCCCTGGAGCCGCGGCGGATTCGTCAACTCCCAGGTGTTCGACCACACTTCGGTGATCCGCTTCCTGGAGGCCTGGACCGGGGTGCGGGAAGACAACATCTCGGCCTGGCGGCGCAAGATCTGCGGTGATCTGACCAGTGCGTTCGACTTCGGCCAGCACAACACGAGCATTCCGACCCTGCCCGACACGGCCGCGCTGCGCCGGCAGGCCGATCAGACCCAGACCAAGCTGCCGCCACCGGAGCCGCCGCCGGTCGGTCGCCAGATCGGCGGGGTGCAGGAACGCGGCACCGCTCCGGCCCGCCCGATCCCGTACCAGCCGATCGCGAACGTGCAGTCCGGAACCGGGGAAATCTCGTTGGCCCTGTCCAATCTCGGCACCGCCGCGCTGCAGCTGAGCGTCTACGCCTATCACCTGAGCACCGTCCCGCCCAGCCGCTACGACCTCGACGCCGGCCAGTCGATCCGGACCGAGCTGCCGACCATCCTCGGCGGTTACGACATCGCCGTGCACGGTCCGAACGGTTTCCTGCGCACCGCACAGGGGAATCTGTACACCGCTGGCATCCAGGCCAGCCTGGAGTTGCATCGCGGCCGGTTGACGCTGCAGCTGCACAACGAGGGCCGGCAGGTGGTGCGGCTACGGGTCGGTGGCCACGAGGACGTGACGCTGGCCGCCGGTCAGCAGCGCCGGCTCGAGGTGTCGACCGAGTGTGGCTGGTACGACGTGACGGTCACCGTGCCCGGCCAGGGTGAGTTCGGTCGGCGTTTCGCCGGTCATGTCGAGGACGGAAAACCCAGTCGCACCGGCTGACACCCACTATCTCCCGACGGCGTAGCCGGCACCGCCGCGCGGGTTGGCCGCGGCACGCAGAAAGCCGGTCCCCGGCTCGCGGCCGACCGCGCTGAGCCGGCCGAGGCTCCAGTCGCCGGCGTCGGTCAGGCGGTGGCCCCGGCGGCTGAGTTCATCCCGGGTGGCCCGCGGTATCCGCGACTCGATGACCAGACCGGCCGGGGTCGCGCCGCGGGGCCAGAACGAACTCGGGAAGTGCGTGCTGTGGAACATCGGCGCGTCGATGGCCTGCTGCAGCCCGAGCCCGAAGTGCACCTGGGCCAGGAAGAACTGCAACGACCACTGGTCCTGCTGATCGCCCCCCGGCGTGCCGAACGCGAGGTAGGGCCGGCCGTCGTGACAGGCCAGCGATGGGCTGAGGGTGCTGCGAGGACGTACTTTAGGCCGTAACGACGAGGGAAATCCTTCTTGCAACCAGGTCATCTGGGTCCGGGTGCCGAGGCAGAACCCGAGTTCGGCGATGGTCGGCGAGCTCTGCAACCAGCCGCCGCTCGGCGTGGCCGAGATGTGCAGTCCCCAGCGATCGACCACGTCCAGATGACAGGTGTCGCCGCGGGTCGCGCCGCTGAATCCGACGGTCGGCTCGCCGGCTCCGTCCTCGGCCGCCGATCCGGTTTCGGCCGGGAATATCGGGAGTTTCGCCGGCCGGCCACCGGGGGAGCCGGGCCTGAGCTCGAGCGAGGCCTCGGCGCCGATCAGAGCGCGCCGGTCAGCGTTGTAACCCGCCGACAGCAGCTCAGCCAGTGGCGTGTCGGCTCGATCCCCGTACCAGGCCTCGCGATCGGCGAAGGCCAACTTGGCCGACTCGGTGATCTGGTGGATGTAGTCGGCGCTGAGCAGGCCGGCCGCGGTGAGATCGACGTCGGCCAGGAGCGCAAGCTGCTGCAGCAACACCGGTCCCTGGCCCCACGGGCCGGTCTTGTACACGGTGTAGCCGTGGTAGTCGTAGCTGACCGGTTGCTCGATCGGGCAACGCCACTCGGCCAGATCGGTAGCGGTCAGCACCCCGGCGTGCATCTCGCCGGAGGAATCGCGCACCGGTCGTTGCCCATGAATGCCGATGGCCTCAGCGATGAAACCACGATAGAAGACGTCCTGCGCGGCCTCGATCTCCTGCTCGCGGCTGCGTCCCGGCTGCTCGATCTCGCCCAGCAGCCGGCGCCACGTGCCGGCCAGCACCTGATTGGTCAGCCGG
>CAZZZW010000071.1:0-6685 GCA_964658795.1 Phormidium nigroviride PCC 7112 | reverse complement strand
CCCCCCCCCTCGACGAGCCAGGTCGCGGCCGAAGCCGGCCAATCCGCGGTCATCGTCTCGGCGACCGTCGCGATGGTGTTGACGATCGCCGGTAGCGCCGGAAAGCCTTTCTCGGCATAGCTGATCGCCGGCTGGAGCACGTCGGACAACCGCCAACTGCCCCAGCGCAGCAGCAGCTCAAGCCAGGCCGAAAACGCGGCCGGTACGGTTGCGGCCAGTAGCCCGGTACCCGGGACCATGGACAATCCCTCGTCGCGATAACGGGAAATGGTTGCCGCCGCCGGCGTGACCCCTTGGCCGGCGATGACCTGGACCGACTCGGTGGCCGGATCCCATAACAGGATCGGCACCTCGCCGCCGGGGCCGTTCAGGTGCGGTTCGACCACTTGCAGGACGAAGCCGGTGGCCACCGCCGCATCGGCGGCGTTGCCACCCCGTTCGAGCACGCTCAGCCCGACCGCGGAGCCGAGCCAGTGGGTGCTGGCGACCATGCCGAAGTCACCGCGAAGCTCGGGACGGGTGGTGAAGGTGGAAATCGGCATGGAAACGTCCATTCTCCTCGGCACCATCCGAGCCTACGATGCCCATGAGAAGCTAACCAAGCGCTCGCGCTTGTTTCTCCGGGCGAGCGGGACTGCCGACGACGTGACGGAAGGGGATTGGCGATGGCCGCGGTGAGCTTGGTGTTGCCGGATCTGCTGGCCGAATCCGCCGAACTGGACCGACGGGTGTCCGAGCTGGCCGAGTCGGACTGGCGCCGCTCCACGCCGGCCCCGGGGTGGACGATCGCCCATCAGATCGCGCATCTGGCCTGGACCGATCAGGTCGCGCTGCTCTCGATCGATCACCCGGACGAGTTGCGGGCACTCGGCCGGCGGGCGTTTGCCGAGGGGCCGGACTACGTCGACCGAGCTGCGGCCGAGGGAGCCGGGCAATCGCCGGTCGCGCTGCTCACGGCGTGGCGGGACGGACGGCAACGGCTGGCCGAGGCGCTGCCCGCGGTGCCGGCGGACCGCAAGCTCGATTGGTTCGGGCCGCCGATGAGCGCGACCTCGATGGCCACCGCCCGGTTGATGGAAACGTGGGCCCACGGCCAGGACGTCGCCGACGCGCTCGGCCTGGTGGTCGAACCCACCGAGCGGCTGCGCCACGTGGCCCGGCTGGCGGTACGGACCCGGGACTTCGCCTATCGCCTGCACGATCTGGCTGTGCCGACAACGCCATTCCGGATCGAGCTGACCGCGCCGGACGGTTCGAGCTGGGAGTTCGGACCCGAGGGCGCCGAGCAACGGGTGTCCGGACCGGCCGATGACTTCTGCCTGCTGGCCGCGCAGCGGCGCCATCCGGCCGACACCCGAGTGGTCGCGGTCGGTGAGGACGCCCAGCAGTGGCTGCGCATCATCCAGGTCTTCGCCGGACCGCCCGGAGCGGGTCGGGACCGCGGATGACGCCCATCCGGATCGGGAACTTCTCCGGCTTCTACGGTGATCGTTTCGAGGCGCTGGCCGAGATGCTGGACGGTGGCGAGCTCGATGTGCTCACCGGCGACTACCTGGCCGAGCTGACCATGCTGATCCTGGCTCGAGACCGGATCAAGAATCCCGAGTGGGGCTACGCCAAGACGTTCCTGCGACAGCTCGAGACGACGTTGGGGACCGCGCTGGATCGCGGCGTCCGGATCGTGGCGAACGCCGGCGGGGTGAATCCGGCCGGCCTGGTCCAGGCGATCCGCGGGCTGGCCGACGGACTCGGCCTGGCGGTCCGGATCGCGCTGGTCGACGGCGACGACGTTCGGGACCGGTTCGAGAACGCGATGGCCGCGCATGCCTATCTGGGGGCCTGGGGGATCGCCGACGGCCTGGCCGCCGGCGCGGACATCGTGGTCACCGGCCGCGTCACGGACGCCTCGCTCACGGTCGGACCGGCCGCCGCCCACTTCGGCTGGCCGAAGAACGACTTCGACGCGATCGCCGGTGCCATGGTGGCCGGTCACGTGATCGAGTGCGGCCCGCAGGCCACCGGTGGCAATTACGCCCTGTTCACCGAGCTGTCGGACCTGACCCGGCCCGGCTTCCCGATCGCCGAGATCGCCGCCGACGGCAGCTCGGTGATCACCAAACATCGGGGAACGGGCGGTGCGGTCACGACCGGCACCGTCACCGCGCAGTTGCTGTACGAGATCGCCGGCGCACGCTACGCGGGTCCGGACGCGACGGCCCGGTTCGACACCATCGAGCTGTCCGACGACGGTCCGGATCGGGTCCGGATCAGCGGGGTCCGGGGCGAACCACCGCCCCCGGCCCTCAAGGTTTCGCTCAACAGCATCGAGGGATTCCGTAACGAGATGGAGTTCGTGCTGACCGGCCCGCAGCTCGAGGCCAAGGCCGCGTTGGTCCAGCGGCAGCTGGGCCGGGCCGATGCGACCTGGACGCTGCACCGCACCGATCGCGAGGACGCCGACACCGAGATCGCCGCCAGTGCGCGGCTACGATGCGTCGTCCGCGGTGCGGATCCGAACGCGATCGGCCGCGACTTCTCCGACGCGGCGGTGCAATTGGCCCTCTCCTCCTACCCGGGATTCCATGTCACCACGCCACCCGGGCCGGCCCAGCCCTCGGCGGTGTTCCGGGCCGGGTACCTGGACCGGTCCGAGGTCGAACATCGGGTGACCCGGCCGGACGGCGACACCGTGCTGATCGAACCCGCAAGCGAGACCCTGCAGCTGGCCGACCTGGCTGAACCCGCCGTTGTGCCCTATCGGGCAGCGGAATCGGCTAGCCGGCGGGTGCAGCTCGGCGACCTGATCGGGGCCCGCAGCGGGGACAAGGGTGGCTCGGCCAACCTCGGGGTCTGGACCCGCCGTCCATCGCTCTATCCCTGGCTGGTCACCGAGCTGACCCCAGATCGGCTGCGACAGCTGTTGCCCGAGACGAGCGAGCTGAGGATTGACCGGTATCTACTGCCCAATCTCGATGCCATCAACTTCGTCATACACGACCTGCTCGGATTGGGGGTGGCCTGGAACGCGCGCTTCGATCCGCAGGCCAAGGCCTTGGGGGAGTGGTTGCGAGGCCGGTGGGTGGACGTCCCGGAGGAGTTGCTGACATGACCGTCCTGCAGACCCGACTGGACCCGGCCGGCGCGCAGCATCGGCAGAATCACCAGTTGATGTTGGACAAACTGGCCGAGCTCGACGCCGAACAGGCCAAGGCGGTGGCCGGTGGCGGCCCGAAGTACGTCGACCGGCATCGCCGCCGCGGCAAGCTGCTGGCCCGGGAGCGGATCGAGTTGCTGCTGGACCGTGACTCGCCGTTCCTGGAACTGTCGCCGCTGGCCGCGTGGGGCAGCGACTTCGCAGTCGGCGGCAGTGTGGTCACCGGGATCGGGGTGGTCAGCGGGGTGGAGTGCGTCATCGTCGCCAATGATCCGACGGTGAAGGGTGGTTCCAGCAACCCGTGGTCCACCCGCAAGGTGTTCCGGGCCAACGACATCGCCCGGCAGAACCGGCTGCCGTTGATCTCCTTGGTCGAGTCCGGTGGGGCGGATCTGCCGACCCAGAAGGAGATCTTCATCCCGGGCGGCCGGCTGTTTCGCGATCTGACCCGGCTGTCCAAGGCCGGTATCCCGACCATCGCCATCGTGTTCGGCAACTCCACCGCCGGTGGCGCCTATGTACCCGGCATGTCGGACCACGTGGTACTGATCGCCGAGCGCTCCAAGGTGTTCCTGGCCGGGCCGCCACTGGTGAAGATGGCGACCGGTGAGGACGCCGATGAGGAATCCCTGGGCGGGGCGAGGATGCACGCCGAGCAGTCCGGGCTCGGTGATTACCTGGCCGAAGACGAACAGGATGCGCTGCGGATCGGTCGTCGCATCGTGGCCCGGTTGAACTGGTCCAAGCTGGGCCCGGTGCCGGCCGCCGTCCAGCCGCCCCGGTACCCCGACGAGGAATTGCTCGGTGTTGTCGGTGGTGACCTCAAGGTGCCCTTCGACCCGCGCGAGATCATCGCGCGGATCGTGGACGATTCCGACTTCGACGAGTTCAAGGCCCGTTACGGTCCCAGCCTGGTCACCGGCTGGGCCCGGCTGCACGGGTACCCGATCGGCATCCTGGCCAACGCCCAGGGGGTGCTGTTCAGCCAAGAGTCGCAGAAGGCGGCCCAGTTCATCCAGCTGGCCAACCAGACCTCGACACCCCTGCTCTTCCTGCACAACACCACCGGCTACATGGTCGGGGCGGAGTACGAGCGGGCCGGCATCATCAAGCACGGCGCGCTGATGATCAACGCGGTCTCCAACTCCGAGGTGCCGCACCTGTCGCTGCTGATCGGCGCGTCCTACGGAGCCGGCCACTACGGGATGTGCGGCCGGGCCTTCGACCCGAGGTTCCTGTTCGCCTGGCCCAGTGCCCGATCGGCGGTGATGGGGCCGCAACAGTTGGCCGGGGTGCTGTCGATCGTGGCCCGGTCAGCCGCCGAAGCCCGGGGCCAGGCCTACGACGAGGAGGGGGACGCGGCGATGCGAGCCTACGTCGAGAAACAGATCGAGGCCGAGTCGTTGCCGATGTTCCTGTCCGGAATGCTCTACGACGACGGCATCATCGACCCACGTGACACCCGCACGGTCCTCGGCCTGTGCCTGTCCGCCATCGCCAACGGTCCGGTTCACGGCACCGACGGCTACGGCGTCTTCCGGATGTGAGGGCGATGTTCTCGACCGTGCTGGTCGCCAATCGGGGCGAGATCGCCCGTCGGGTGTTCACCTCCTGCCGCCGGCTGGGCTTGACCACTGTCGCCGTTTTCTCCGATCCGGACGAGGGATCCGTCCATGTCACCGAGGCCGATCGTTCGGTCCGGCTGCCCGGGTCCAGCTCGTCGGACACCTACCTCAACATCCCGGCGCTGATCGCGGCCGCGCAGGTCGCGGGGGCCGACGCGGTGCATCCGGGCTACGGCTTCCTGTCCGAGAACGCCGATTTCGCGCAGGCAGTGCTCGACGCCGGTCTGGTCTGGATCGGCCCACCGCCGCCGGTGATCCGCAGCATGGGTAGCAAGGTCAAGGCCAAGCAACTGATGGCCGCGGCCGGAGTGCCGGTGCTACCCGACCTGGTTCCGGACCAGGTGGGCGAGCAGGACCTTCCTGTCCTGGTGAAGGCCTCAGCCGGTGGGGGTGGCCGCGGCATGCGCATCGTCACCGACCTGGCCGCCTTGCCCGAGGCACTGGCCGCGGCCGGGGCGGAGGCGGAACGGGCCTTCGGTGACGGTCAGGTCTTCTGCGAACGCTACCTGGCCGCCGGTCATCACCTCGAGGTGCAGTTGCTGGCCGACGGGCACGATCGGTTTTGGGCTGTGGGTGAACGGGAATGCTCGATCCAGCGCCGGCACCAGAAGGTGCTGGAGGAAACTCCGTCGCCGTTGGCCGAGCGCATCCCGGGACTGCGCGAACGGCTGTTCGAGGCCTCGCTCAGGGCGGCCCGGGCGATCGGTTACCGCGGCGCCGGCACGGTCGAATTCATCGTCGATGACGGGGGAAACGCCTACTTCCTGGAGATGAACACCCGATTGCAGGTCGAGCATCCGGTGACCGAGGCGGTGACCGGGCTCGATCTGGTCGAGTGGCAACTGCGGATCGCGGCCGGCCAACCGTTGCCGGCCGCGGAACCGCCGGCGAGCACGGGGCATGCGATCGAGGTCCGGCTCTACGCCGAGGACCCGGCCGCCGACGGGCGACCGCAGACCGGCCCGATCAGTTCCTTCGACGTGCCCGGGGCCGACACCGAGTTCCGGTCCGGCGGCGCGCTCCGGTTGGACAGAGGAGTCGTCGCCGGTGATGTCGTTTCGCCCTATTTTGACTCGATGTTGGCCAAGCTCATCAGCTTCGACCAGGACCGGGACGTCGCTGCCCGACGACTGGCCGGTGTGCTCGGCCGGGCCCGTCTGCACGGTCCGACCACCAACCGGGATCAGCTGATCCGGGTGCTGTCCGATTCCGAGTTCCGGGCCGGTCGGACCACGACGGCGATGTTGGAACGGGCTGAGCTGAGCGAGCCGAGAGCGACCGCGCCGGTCGAGGCCCTGTGCGCGGTGGCGGCTGCACTCGCCGACTCGGCGGCCGGCCGGACCACCTGGGGTCAGCTGCCCAGTGGCTGGCGCAATGTGGCGTCCCAGCCGCAGCTGCGGTCCTTCGACGGACCGTCCGGACGGCACGATGTCTACTACCGCGTCGGCAGAGCGTCTATTGACATCGAGGGATTCTCCGACGTACGTGTGGTGAGCGTGACAACGGCAGTGGTGCTGCTGGAGCGTGCTGGGGTTCGCCAACGACTGTCGGTGTTCCGCGACCAGGGCAAGGTCTTCGTCGACACCGACGGTGCCGCGGTGACCCTGACGCCGGTGCCGCGCTTCCTCGATCCGGCCACGGCGGTGGCCTCCGGTTCGCTGCTGGCCCCGCTGCCGGGCTCGGTGCTCCGATTGGCGGTGGCGCCGGGTCAACCCGTCATGCGGGGGGAGCCGTTGCTGTGGATCGAAGCGATGAAGATGGAGCATCCGGTGACGGCGACGGCAGACGGCGTGGTGGTCGACGTGGCGGTGGCGGTCGGCGACCAGGTTTCGGTCGGCGATCTGCTGGCGGTGCTCGAACCGGCCGGCCAGACATCGGACAACCCGGCCCCGAGCCCGAGCCCGAG